>JBFWWW010000113.1:0-12712 GCA_050245975.1 Hyphomicrobiaceae bacterium | reverse complement strand
GAAGGACCTCGCCGTCATCGATGTCGGGCTCAAGATGGAAGGGCGCGTGGCGCTGCGCGAGTTCGGCATGCCGGGCAAGCCGGCCGAGCTGAAGATCGGCGATACCGTCGAAGTCTACCTCGAGCGCATGGAAAATGCGCTGGGTGAAGCGGTCCTGTCGCGCGACAAGGCCCGGCGCGAAGAGAGCTGGGTCCGGCTGGAAGAGCGCTTCAACAACAAGGAACTGGTCGAGGGCATCATCTTCAACAAGGTCAAGGGCGGCTTCACCGTCGACCTCGACGGCGCGGTGGCCTTCCTTCCCGGCAGCCAGGTGGACATCCGCCCCGTGCGCGACATCGGCCCGCTCATGCACCAGCCGCAGCAGTTCAAGATCCTGAAGATGGATCGCCGCCGCGGCAACATCGTCGTTTCGCGCCGCGAGGTGCTCGAGGCGACCCGTGCCGAACAGCGCTCCGAGATCGTCGCCCGTCTTGCGGAAGGCCAGATCATCGACGGCCTGGTCAAGAACATCACCGACTACGGCGCCTTCATCGACCTTGGCGGCATCGACGGACTGCTGCACGTGACCGACATGGCCTGGCGCCGCGTCAATCACCCGAGCGAGATCGTCAATGTCGGCGACACCGTGAAGGTGCAGATCGTCCGCATCAACCCCGAGACGCAGCGCATCAGCCTCGGCATGAAGCAGCTGCAGGCCGATCCGTGGCAGGGCATCGAGGCGAAGTATCCGGTCGGTGCCCGGTTCAAGGGCACGGTCACGAACATCGCCGACTACGGCGCCTTCGTGGAGCTGGAGCCGGGCGTCGAGGGCCTCATCCACGTGTCGGAGATGAGCTGGACCAAGAAGAACATCCATCCCGGCAAGATCGTCTCGACCAGCCAGCAGGTCGAGGTGCAGGTGCTCGAGGTCGACCCGCAGAAGCGCCGCATCTCGCTCGGCCTCAAGCAGACGCAGGATAACCCGTGGGACGTCTTCGTCTCCTCGCATCCGAAGGGCTCCGAAGTCGAGGGACCGATCCGCAACATCACCGAGTTCGGCCTGTTCATCGGCCTCGACGGCGGCGTGGACGGCATGGTCCACCTGTCGGACCTCGACTGGAACCGGTCGGGCGACGACGCGATCAAGGACTACAAGAAGGGCGACATGGTGAAGGCCGTGGTGCTCGACGTCGATCCGCAGAAGGAGCGCATCAGCCTCGGCATCAAGCAGCTCGGCGGCGACCCGCTCGACACCATCGGCTCGCTGCGCAAGGGCGCGCAGGTCACCTGCGAGGTCATCGCCGTGCAGGAAGGCGGCCTGGAGGTGAAGATCGCGGATACCGACATCACCACCTTCATCAAGCGTGCCGACCTGTCTCGCGAGCGGTCCGAGCAGCGTCCCGAGCGCTTCAATGTCGGCGACAAGGTCGATGCGGCGATCACCAACATCGACAAGCACAGCCGCCGCATCGGCGTCTCCATCAAGGCGCTCGAGATCGCCGAGGAGAAGCAGGCGGTCGCCCAATACGGCTCGTCCGACAGCGGCGCGTCGCTTGGCGACATTCTCGGCGCAGCGCTGAAGAAGCGCAGCGGCGACGACGGCAAGGAGTGATCGAAGAGCGGCCCGCCCCACGGCGGGCCGCTTCTTCCGTTGCGTAACGACCGGCCACGCCGACTGCCAGCGAGGGCATAGATCATGTCTCTTGAAACAGAAGCCATCCTGGAGCGCCGCCGGCTGCGCCGCGGCATATCGGTCTGGCGTGCGCTCGCTGTCCTGGCCGTCCTGGCTGCGTTCGGTTTCGCTGCCTTGTCGGCCGCCCGGACCGCGGGCTGGACGAGCAACCGCCAGATCGCGCGCATCTCGGTCGAGGGCCTCATCACCGAGGACCGTGATCAGATCCGGATGCTGAAAAAGATCGCCGAGGCCAAATACGTCAAAGGCCTGATCGTCTTCGTCAACAGCCCCGGCGGCACCACGACCGGGGGCGAGGCGCTGTTTTCGGCATTGCGCGACGTGGCCAAGGTGAAGCCCGTGGTGGCGCAGTTCGGCACGCTGGCGACGTCGGCCGCCTATATCACGGGCCTTGCCACGGACCATATCGTGGCGCGCGGCAACACCATCACCGGCTCGGTGGGCGTCATCTTCCAATGGGCCGAGGTCAGCCAGCTGCTGGACAAGGTCGGCGTGAAGATGAACGAGGTGAAGAGCGGGCCCCTCAAGGCCAACCCCTCACCGTTCCAGCCGTTGGACCCTCAGGGCAAGGCCGTGGCCGAGCAGATGGTCCTCGAGTCGCAACGCTGGTTCGTGGACCTGGTGGCGACCCGGCGCAGCATCAAGACGGCCGATATCCCGGGCCTGGAGCAGGGGCGCATCTTCTCCGGCCGGGAAGCCCTCGGATACCGCATGATCGACGAGATCGGCGGCGAAGAGGACGCCGTGAAATGGATGGAAGACAAGCGCAACGTGTCCAAGGGCCTCAAGGTGATCGACTGGAAGCCGGAACGGCAGTCGGCCTGGAGCATGGCCCGGGTGGCGTCATCCATCGCCGGCGGCCTGTTCGGCGACGGCGCCGGGGCCCTTGTCGAACGGATCGCCCAGACGCCGGCCCTTCCGCTCGGGCTTGACGGCCTGCTGTCGGTTTGGCAACCTGCAAAAAATGAGTAAATACAAAGACTTTAGGGAGGGCTGGCGATGATCAAGTCCGAGTTGATCCAGAAGATCGCATTGGCGAACCCGCATCTCTATCACCGGGACGTGGAGCGCATCGTCAACGTGATCTTCGACGAGATCGTCGAAGCCCTGGCACGCGGCGACCGCGTCGAGCTGCGCGGTTTCGGCGCGTTTACCGTCAAGCACCGTGCACCGCGTACCGGGCGCAACCCGCGCACCGGAGTTCCCGTGGCGGTACAGGAAAAGTTCGTGCCCTTCTTCAAGACGGGCAAGGAACTTCGCGAGCGGCTCAACGAAACACCGGCCCGGCGCTAGCAGGTCAAAGTCCGGCACAGCAGGAAGTCGACAGCGTGGTGCGTCGCATACTCTGGATCGTCATCGCTCTGCCCGCCGCGGTTCTTCTCATCGCGCTTGCGGTCGCGAACAGGCATGCCGTGCGCCTGGTGCTTGATCCCTTCCGCCCCGAGAACCCGGTGCTGTCGATCGAGCTGCCGTTCTACGCCTATCTTTTTGCGGCGCTGATCATCGGTGTCGTTCTTGGCGGGCTGTCCACCTGGATGACACAGGCGCGATGGCGCCGCACCGCGCGCCGGCGTACACAGGACGCGGCGCGATGGCAGGCCGAGGCGGATCGGCTGGCACGCGAGCGCGACAGCCGTATTGCGGCCGACAAGGCGCTGGCCGTCGCCCACCACTGAAACCTGCTCCCGAATTGGCCGTTGGACAGACCCGGGAGGGTTCCCTACGGTGCAGACCTGAACCGACCCCGACATGACGACGAAAGTCAAAATCTGCGGACTGAAGACCGAGGCGGCGCTCGAAGCGGCACTCGCCGGCGGCGCCGACTATGTCGGCTTCGTGTTCTATCCGCCGAGCCCGCGCAACATCACCGTGGAGGCCGCCGCCGACCTCGCCCGCCGCATCGTCGGGCGCGCCGACGTCGTGGCACTGCTTGTCGATCCCGACGATGGGCTGCTGGACGCCGTGTGGACCGCATTGGCGCCCGACATCTTCCAGCTCCACGGCTCTGAAAGCCCCGACCGCGTCGCCGAGATCCGCCGCAAGTTCGGAACCCGCGTCATGAAGGCAATCCGGGTCGGCAGCCGCGAGGATGCGGAGACAGCCCTCAGCTATGCGGGCATTGCCGATCTCATCTTGTTCGATGCCAAGGTCGACGAAAGCCGCGCCGGCGCATTGCCGGGAGGCAACGGGACCCTTTTCGACTGGACCGCCATCGACAAGGTCAAGACACGCGTCTCCTACATCCTGTCCGGCGGACTTAATCCGGACAACGTATCGGCGGCAATCGAGGCAACCGGGGCAGTCGCTGTCGATGTCTCCTCCGGCGTCGAAATCCGCCCGGGCGAAAAGGACGTCAACCTCATTGCCCGCTTCATCGCTATCGCGAAGTCAGCCCCAGCAACCCGGATCGTGTCCTGATCATGCCAGCCTCCTCCAAAAAGCCAGCCGGCACGCCCAACAGCCACCGCGCCGGCCCCGACGATCAGGGCTTCTTCGGCATCTTCGGCGGGCGCTTCGTCGCCGAGACGTTGATGCCGCTCATTCTGGAGCTCGAGCAGGCTTATGACGCCGCGAAAGCCGACCCGGTGTTCCAGGCCGAGCTGACGGCGCTCAACACGCACTATTCGGGACGGCCAAGCCCCCTTTACCTCGCCGAGCGCCTGACGGAGCATTTCGGCGGCGCCAAGGTCTACTTCAAGCGCGACGAGCTCAATCACACCGGCAGCCACAAGATCAACAACTGCCTCGGCCAGATCCAGCTTGCGCGCCGCATGGGCAAGACGCGCATCATCGCCGAGACCGGCGCCGGCCAGCATGGCGTCGCCGTGGCAACCGTCTGCGCGCGCTTCGGCCTGCCGTGCGAGATTTTCATGGGCGCGACCGACGTCGAGCGCCAGAAGCCGAACGTCTTCCGCATGAAGCTGCTCGGCGCCAAGGTCAATGCCGTGACCTCCGGCGCCGGCACGCTCAAGGACGCCATGAACGAGGCCCTGCGCGACTGGGTCTCCAACGTACGCGATACCTACTACATCATCGGCACCGCGGCCGGACCGCACCCCTATCCCGCGATGGTGCGCGACTTCCAGTCCGTGATCGGCAACGAGGTGCGCGAGCAGATGCAGGAGCGCGAGGGCCGGCTGCCGGACACGCTCGTCGCGTGCATCGGCGGCGGGTCCAACGCCATCGGGCTCTTCCATCCGTTTCTCGATGATGCGGGCGTGAAAATCTACGGCGTCGAAGCCGGCGGGCACGGCCTCGAAGTCGACAACGGTCATGCCGCATCCATGAACGGCGGCCGCCCCGGCGTCCTGCATGGCAACCGCACCTACCTGCTGCAGGACAGCGCCGGGCAGATCCTTGAAGGCCACTCGATTTCGGCCGGGCTCGACTATCCAGGCGTCGGGCCGGAACATTCCTGGCTGAAGGATACCGGCCGCGTCAGCTATGTCTCGGCCACCGACAAGGAAGCTCTCGAGGCCTTCCAGCTCTGCACGCGGATCGAGGGCATCATTCCGGCTCTGGAGCCGGCGCACGCGCTCGCCTACGTCACCAAGCTCGCGCCGACCCTGCCGAAGGACAACCTGCTGGTGATGAACATGTGCGGCCGCGGCGACAAGGATATCTTCGCCGTCGCCGACCATCTCGGCATGAAGATGTAAGGCACCAGCATCATGAACCCGACCCGCATCGATCGCCGCTTCGCCGCGCTCAAGGCCCAGCGCCGCGCCGCGCTCGTCGCCTTCGTCACCGCCGGCGATCCCGACTACGCGACGGCAGAAAAAATTCTCCTCGGCCTGCCGAAGGCGGGCGCCGACCTCATCGAGCTTGGCATGCCCTTCTCGGACCCGATGGCCGACGGACCGGCGATCCAGGCATCCTCGCTGCGCGCCCTCAAGGCCGGGCATACGATGAAGAAGACACTCGACCTGGTCCGCGCCCTGCGCGCCCAGGACCAGGAAACGCCCGTTGTCCTGTTCGGCTACTACAATCCGATCTACGTCTACCCGGTAGAGCGCTTTCTCGAGGATGCCGCGGCGGCTGGCGCGGATGGCCTCCTTATCGTCGACGTGCCGCCGGAAGCCGACAACGAGGTCTGCATCCCGGCCATGAAGCACGGTCTCAATTTCATCCGGCTGGCGACGCCGACCACCGACGCGCGCCGCCTGCCCGCCGTTCTGGCAAACACGTCCGGGTTTCTCTATTACGTCTCCATCGCGGGGATCACGGGCACCGCCGCTCCCGACATTGCGGATGTGCACGCCAGGGTTGCAGAAATTAAGAAATCGACCGATCTTCCCGTCGCGGTTGGATTTGGTGTAAAGACCCCTGATCAGGCCCGGGCCATCGCCGCGGGTGCGGACGGTGTGGCGGTCGGCTCGGCGCTCGTAACCGCAATCGCTGGAACTCTGGGTCCGAAGGGCGAGGCGACTGGCAGAACGGCGCCAGCGGTCCTAGATCTGGTGAAAAGCCTGGGTGATGCCTTGCGCCCCGCCTGAGGGTCCGCAAGATGCATCGCCAATAGGCAGCGCAATATCGGAGTGACGGAACCGGCCCGGCTGGAACCGCAAGAGGCCGGACGAAGGAGCGTTCAGCGTGAACTGGATCAATAACGTCGTGCGCCCCAAAATTCGCAGCTTCCTCACCACGAAGCGCGAGGTTCCGGACAATCTTTGGGTGAAGTGCCCGGATACCGGGCAAATGGTCTTCTACAAGGACCTGGAAGCCAACCAGTTTGTGATCCCCGGTTCCGACTACCACATGCGCATGGGCGCGGAGGCGCGGCTGCAGCACCTCTTCGACGACGGGCAGTTCAACCGCGTCCCCATCCCCGAGGTTGCGCAGGATCCCCTGAAATTCCGGGATGGCCGGCGCTATCTCGACCGGCTCAAGGATGCGCGCGGCGAGACGCAGATGCCCGATGCGGTCCTCATCGGCGAGGGCAAGCTCGACGGCCAGGACGTGGTGGCCGCCGCCCAGGACTTCCGCTTCATGGCCGGCTCCCTCGGCATGGCTGCGGGCGAAGCCGTCATCACCGGCATGATGCATGCGGTCGAAAAGCGCACGCCGTTCCTGCTGTTTGCGGCCTCTGGCGGCGCGCGCATGCAGGAAGGCATCCTCTCGCTCATGCAGATGCCGCGCACGACCATCGCCGTGCAGCGCCTGCGCGAGAGGAAGCTGCCGTACATCGTCATTCTCACGGACCCGACGACCGGCGGCGTCACGGCGTCCTATGCCATGCTGGGCGACGTGCACATCGCCGAGCCCGGCGCCCTGATCTGCTTTGCGGGGCCGCGCGTCATCCAGCAGACGATCCGCGAGCAACTCCCCGACGGGTTCCAGCGCGCGGAATACCTGCTGGCGCACGGCATGATCGACATGGTGGTGCACCGTCACCAGATGCGCGAAACCCTGGCCCGGATCTGCCGCCTGCTGAGCCCAGCGGAAACCGCGACCAAGGCCGCGGCCGACAAGCGCCGCAAGGGCAACGGCACTACCTACATCAACGGCAGCGCCGTCGACGGCAAGGTCATGGAAACGCTGGCCCGCACCTCCGAGGTGATCGAGCCGGAGCCGGTTGACGACGAGGACCGCTTCGTCCCACGCACGGACGCCGCCAAGCGCGACACCGACCCCAAGACGGCGTTGAAACCAACGCCGCGCGACGGCGCGCGCAACTGATCGCTCGGCGACACCCCATGCCGACGTCTGAACAGCTTTTGGCTGAGCTCAAGCTGCTGCATCCGCGGCTGATCGATCTGTCGCTGGGACGTATCGAGACCCTGCTCGACCGGCTCGGGCATCCGGAGCTGCGCCTTCCGCCCGTCATCCACATCGCCGGCACCAACGGCAAGGGCTCCGTGCTCGCCTACCTGCGGGCGATCTTCGAGGCTGCGTCCCTGCGCGTGCACACCTACACGTCGCCGCACCTCGTGCGCTTTCACGAGCGGATCGGCCTCGCGGGCGCGGACGGCAAGACCCAACCGATCGGCGATGCCGCACTCGCCGACGTGCTGGAGCGGGTGCGCGAGGCCAACGGCGGCGCCGAGCAGACGTTCTTCGAAATCACCACGGCCGCCGCGCTGCAGGCCTTCTCGGAACATCCCGCCGATGCGGTCCTTCTCGAGGTCGGGCTCGGCGGACGCCTGGACGCCACGAACGTCGTGCCGCGGCCCGCGCTGACCGTCATCACGCCTGTCGCCCTGGATCACATGGACAAGCTCGGCGACACCCTGGCGAAGATCGCGACCGAGAAGGCCGGCATCCTGAAACCGGACGTCACGGCTGTCCTGTCCGCTCAGCCGCCGGCGGCGCTTGATGCCATTCGCGCCCGGGCCCGCGCCGTCCGAGCGCCCCTGCTCGTGAGGGGAGAGGATTACGAGGCGTTCGAGCAGCACGGTCGCCTCGTCTACCAGAGCGAGGACATCCTGCTCGATCTGCCGCTGCCCGGGCTCGTCGGGCGCCACCAGATCGGCAATGCCGGGACGGCCGTCGCGGCGGCGGTGCATCTGCGGCCGCTCGGGATCAGCGACGACGCGATCGCCAAGGGCATCGCCGCCGCACGCTGGCCTGCCCGCATGCAACCGCTCGCCGGCGGCCCCCTGGCTGCGCTGCTGCGGCCCGGCGCCGAGCTGTGGCTCGATGGCGGGCACAATCCCGCCGGGGGCGAAGCCATCGCGCAATCGCTCGCCGATCTGGAGGACCGCGCCGCCAAACCCGTCGGGCTCGTTCTCGGCATGATGGGCCAGAAGGATGCAGCGGGGTTCCTGAGGCCGTTCCGCGACCTCGTCCGCCATATCATCACCGTGCCCATTCCCGGCGCGCACGAAGCGCCGTTTGCCCCGGACGAGCTGGCTCGGCTCGCCCGCGACCTCGGCTTTGCGGCCGAACCGGCTTCCGGTATCGGGGACGCCGTCACGCTTCTGCAAAAGCGGGAGCCGCACCCCATGCGGATTCTCATCTGCGGATCGCTGTACCTCGCCGGGCATGTGCTTGCGCTGCAGGAAGGCGTCACGGCCCAGACAAACTAAAGGGCCCGGAGCTGCAAGCTCCGGGCCCTTGAAAACCAAATGAGCGACGGCTCAGATCGAGGCGTTGATCCAGTCCTCGAGCTTCTTCTTCTGCACCAGCGCGCCGACGTGCTGGGCGGCGACCTTGCCGCCCTTGAAGATCATCAGCGTGGGCATCGCCTGAATCCGGTACTTCGTCGTCACGGTCGGGTTCTGGTCGACGTCGATCTTGGCGAACTTCACCTTGCCCTTGAGCTCGGTCGCAACCTGCTCGAGCGCCGGTGCCATCGCCTTGCATGGCCCGCACCACTCGGCAAAGAAGTCAACGAGCACCGGTTCGGAGGCGCCAAGCACTTCCTTATCGAAGCTGGCATCCGAAACGGCGAGTGTTCCTGTCGCCATGACGACTGATCTCCTTGTTTTCAGAGGAATGCTGCACGGCTGAAGCAGACCTGAAATCGACCCGGAACGTAGGTACCCCGTCCTCAAGCGTCAAGGGCATCGAGACCCGCAGAACCGAGGGCCCAGAGTTGCTGCTGGTATTCGTCGATCCGCTCGCCCGGAATCTCCATGATTCGCGGCCCGTCGGTCCACAGGATGGCGCACCTGATCTCCATTTCGTGAAAGATGCGCCCGACCGCCAGGCGATAGGCCGCGAGCTGGAACAGGTAGGCGTCGGCCACGTCCTCGGGAGAGCGGGGCGGCGGCCGGTTGGTCTTGTAGTCGACAATGAGGACCGAGTTCCCGAGCCGGACCAGGCGGTCGATCTGACCGGTCAGGCGGAGGGCCGGACCGCGCCGCGACGGATTGGGAATTTCCGCGACAATGGGGACCTCGGCAACGCTGTCAGGACCGAAGACGGCGCCAAACGCCGGGTTGCGCAGAACGGCCAGAGTTTCGAACGCGATGCTGCGGCGCGTGCGCTCCGACAGCCCTGGTCCGCGCCGCGCGACGAACGCGGCCGCCGCGTGCTCCCACGTCGCCTGCGGAAGCCCGGGCAGGTGCTCGAGCAGCGCGTGGGTCAGCGTGCCGCGCAGGAAGCGGTTGGCATCCGCCAGCGCAGCCGGCGTCAGCGCGGGAGGCTCTGCCAGCTTGCCACGCGGCCGCTCCACCACTTCGCCCTCGTTGTCGGTCTCCAGCGGCGCAAGACGCGACGGAGCAAGAGGCATCGTGAGACGCTGTTCGCGCGGCGCCGGACGGTTCGCCCACTCCGGCAGCGGCGCGGCCGTGCCGCTCTGAACGTCAGAAACACGCGGCGACGTCGGCGCGACGCTCTGTTGCGTCTGCCAGCGCGAGACAATGCCGCCGTCGGCGGCCGTGGCGGGCACCATCCTGTCGGCCAGGGCGACGGTGATGAGATTGTACCAACAATCGGCGGGCCGCTGTTGAACGCCTTCGAAGCCCGAGACGTAGAGGCGGTCGCGTGCCCGCGTCAAAGCGACGTAGAGCAAGCGGTTGCGCTCCTCTGTCTCGCGCCGAGCGGCAGCTGCGCGCGCATCGCGCACGCACTCGAGCCCGCTCATACCCTTGACCGGCCAGAGCACAGGCTGCGCCAGCCCGACCGGAAGCTCGATCTCGAAATCGAGAAGGCCGATGCCGATGGCTCCGCTGCGGGTCGAGCAGGTGTCCGGCAGGAACACGACAGGCGCTTCGAGGCCCTTGGCGCCGTGGACGGTCATCACGCGCACTTCGTTGCGTCCCTGGTCCATGTCCCGCTTGACCTCGCGGCGGCCGGACCGGATCCACGCCAGGAAGCCCGTCAGCGACGGCGCGGCCGTTTCGTCATAGTTGAGAGCGAGGTTGAGAAACTCGTCAACCGGATCGGAGGCTTCCGGGCCGAGGCGGCCGAGCAGCCGCCGGCGCAGACCATCGCGGTCGAGCAACGCAGCATAGAACTCGAACGGCGGCATATAGTCGGCCTGCGCGCGCCAGCGCTTCAGGCTTTCGGCGGCGGGAGCGAAACGGGCATCCATTCCGGCCTGCTCGAGAAGTCGCGACCACAGCGTTCCCTTTCGGCCCGGTGCGATTGCAAGCAGATCATCGTCGTCGAGATCGAAAAAGGGCGACTTCAGGATCGTTGCCAGCGCCAAATCGTCCTCGGGCAGCGTCAGGAAATCGCCGAGGACCATGAGGTCCTGCACCGCGATCTCGTCGGCAAGCGCAAGCCTGTCCGCGCCGGCGACCGGAATGCCGAGCTTCTTGAGAGCCGTCACCATGGCCGGCGCGAAGGGTTGGCGCTTGCGAACCAGAATGAGAATGTCGCCGGCGCGGATCGGCCTGTTCTCCGACTGCAGGATCTCGCCCTCGTCGAGCCAGCGCCTGATGGTCCGCGCAATCCTGTCTGCCAGACGCGCCACGGGATCACCCCGGCTTTCATCCGCCAGCGGCAGCCAGGGCGAGGCCGCGGCGGCATCGTCCGGACGCTCGGTCGGCCAGATCTCGATCAGGCCGGCATGTCCGATGCGGTGTGCGATGTGACGCACGGGACTGGTCTCATCCGCCGTGAGGCCCGGCGTGCGCGTCCGGTCGGCAAACACCAGATCGACGGCATCGAGCACGGGCTCCACCGAACGGAAGGAAACGGTCAGCGGCATGCGATGGAGCACGAGGCCAGCCTGCTGCGCCAACTGCTCGAACCTCTCGCCCATGTCGGCGAACATCTTGGGGGCCGCGCCCTGGAAGCCGTAGATCGACTGCTTCTCGTCGCCGACCGCGAACAGGGTGCGCACCTCGCCGCGCGCGCCCTGCCCGGCGAAAAACTCCATCGCCAACGCGCGGATCACCGCCCACTGGCTGCTGCTCGTGTCCTGCGCCTCGTCGACGAGGACATGATCGAGACCGCCATCAAGCTTGTAGAGCACCCAATCGGATGCCGCCGTGACGCCCGGCTGGCCGCCCAGCAGTGCGACCGACTTGTCGATCAGGTCATCGAAGTCCAGCGCGGCGTGCCTCGCCTTCAGCTCGCCGTAACGCTGCAAAACGCCGTCCGCGAGCCGCAGCAGCGCGACGATCGCCTCGACGACGACCACCTTGTTGCGCACCTCGCGCCGCTGAATAAAGCGCTCCTGCGCGGCCCGGGAGGCCAGATCCATCCAGGGCTGCGCATCAAGGACGCGCCGCGTCGCCAGCGTTCTGCGCGGCTCGCCCGCAGCGGTGAGAAACCACGCCGCCAGGCCGGCAATGCGGCCTGCATCGCTGGTGGCGGCAAGCGCCGTGCGGACATTCTGCGCGGCGGCGACATCCGAGGCACTGCCCGCCGCCAGAGCCGGGACAAAGCGCTGCAGCTCGTCATCGGGCGTGGAGGCCGCGAGCTGAGCATTGGCCTCGCGGGCACGCAGGTCGGGCGGCAGGCGGAGCGCGTCGCGGTAAAGCGCTTCCAGGGCGTCGAACCCGTGCCGCCCTCGATGGTCGAAGCGGTGGACACCAGCCAGAAGGTCGCGTCGTGACAGCGCTTCCGCCAGCACGGCATCGAAGCCGGCATCGGCCGCGAATGCGATCGCGGTCTGCAGCGCCCGTCCCAAAGGCGAGGTTCTGTCCGCAATGGCGACAGAAAGTACCGCATCCGTCGCCTCGCGCAGCAGCTGCGCGCGCATCTCGTCATCGAGAATGGAAAAACCGGCCGAGACTCCCGCTTCGAGGGGGAACCGCTGCAGCAGGCGCTCACAGAAGGCGTGGATGGTCTGCACCTTGAGGCCGCCCGGCGTCTCAATGGCGCGCGCGAACAGGCGCCGCGCTAGAGCGGTTTCCCCGGGTTCAGGCTCACGCCCCAGCAGGGCCGTGAGGGCGTCGCGGAGCACGCTCGCATCCGCAGTCGCCCAGCCCGCGAGCGTGTTGAACACCCGCGTCGACATCTCGGCGGCGGCAGCCTTCGTGTAGGTGAGGGCGAGGATGCGCTCGGGCGGCGCACCGGACAGAAGCAGCCGCAGCACGCGCAGGGTCAGCACGTGCGTCTTGCCCGTGCCGGCATTGGCGCTGACCCAGACCGAGCTGCCGGGGTCGGCTGCGCGGGCCTGATTGCGCGCGCTGTTATCTC
>JBFWWW010000112.1:0-12758 GCA_050245975.1 Hyphomicrobiaceae bacterium | reverse complement strand
CAGCTCGAGATCGAGAAGGTGGTGAGCCGCTTCCCCCAGGTGGCCTTCACCTACTCCAAGACCGGCACGGCCGAGATGGCGTCGGACCCGATGCCGCCCAATGCCTCGGACACGTACATCATCCTCAAGCCGGCGCAGGACTGGCCCGATCCCGATCTTCCCAAGGACGAGCTGGTGCGCCAGATCCAGGCCGCGGTCGAGAAGCTTCCCGGCAACAACCTGGTGTTCTCGCAGCCCATTCAGATGCGCTTCAACGAGCTGCTCGCCGGTGTCCGCGGGGACCTCGCCGTCAAGGTGTTCGGTGAGGAGTTCGGGCCGATGCTCAAGGCAGCAAACCAGATCGCCGCGATCTTGCGCGAGACGGAAGGGGCAGCCGACATCAACGTCGAGCAGGCGGCAGGGCTGCCGTTCCTCGAGATCAAGATCAACAGGGACGAGATCGCCAGGCTGGGCTTGAGCGTGTTCGCGGTCCAGGACGTGATCGGCGCCGCCATCGGCGGCCGCGAGGCCGGCGTGCTCTTCGAGGGCGACCGGAGATTCCCGATCGTGGTGCGGCTCCCCGATGCCGTACGTGACGACCTCGAGAAGCTCAAGCATCTACCCGTGCCGTTGCCACCCGACCGGTCGGGCCGAGCGGCCTCGATCCTGCTGGAACAGGTTGCTAGCCTCTCCTTCTCGGAGGGCCCCAACCAGATTTCGCGTGAGAACGGCAAGCGGCGCGTGGTCGTGACCGCCAATGTTCGCGGCCGCGACATTGCCTCCGTCGTGGCCGAAGCGCGGGCCAAGGTTGCCCAACAGGTGCAACTGCCGCCCGGTTACTACATCTCCTGGGGAGGGCAGTTCGAGAACCTCGCCGCTGCGCGGCAGCGGCTCATGATTGTGGTTCCCGCGTGCTTCTTCGTGATCTTCCTCCTCCTCTACTCGGCATTGGGCTCGCCCCGTGACGCGCTGCTCGTCTTCAGCGCCGTGCCGCTGGCGCTGACAGGAGGCATCATAGCGCTATGGGTCCGGGGCATGCCGTTCTCGGTCTCCGCCGCGGTGGGCTTCATCGCGCTCTCTGGCGTCGCCGTTCTCAACGGACTCGTCATGCTGACCTACATCAAGCAGCTCATCGATGAAGGCCTGTCACAGCGCCGGGCGATCATGCTGGGCGCTCTCACGCGCCTGCGCCCGGTCGTCATGACGGCGCTGGTTGCCTCGCTGGGCTTCCTACCCATGGCGCTGGCGACGGGAACGGGTGCCGAGGTGCAGAAGCCACTCGCGACCGTGGTCATCGGCGGTCTGATCAGCGCCACGCTGCTTACGCTGCTGGTGCTGCCCGCACTCTACGTCAGATTCGGCAAACGCACGCGTCCGAAGCGAAGACCGCTCGAGCAGATCCCAGCTGGAACGCTTCCCGGACCTGCTGCAGCCGAGTAGCCCGTCATGCTACCGCCGCTGCCAGAAACGGGCGACCTTCAGAGGCTGCAGCGACGGCGCAAGCACATCCTGTGGGGGATGCTTGGCCTGGCCCTGCTGGCGTTGCTCTTCACAAGCTCCGCTTGGTGGCCGAGCGCCAAGGTGGTGCACAAGACCATTGAGTGGATCGGCATTGCCTTGATCTTTGTGTGCATCTTCGGACGCACGTGGTGCACCCTGTACATCGGCGGGCGCAAGAAGCGCGAGCTGGTGGCGTTTGGGCCGTACTCGGTCTGTCGCAATCCCCTCTACGCTTTCGCCACTCTCGGTACCTTCGGCGTCGGCGCTCAGTCCGGCAGCCTTATGGTGGCGAGTGTGATCGCTGCAGCCACGTTTGCCGTCTTCTACAATGTGACGAAACACGAAGAGGCTTTTTTGGCTGAGACCTTCGGCGCCGAATATGCGCGGTACGCTGAGCGGGTTCCTGCCTTTCTGCCGCGCCTTAAGGGCTGGACGGACGCCCAAGCCTTGATGGTTACCCCACATCTCGTCTTGCGCACCTTCCTCGACGCGACCCTCTTTCTGCTCGCGATCCCGGCCAGCGAGGTGATCGAGCAGCTGCAGAGACACGGGCACCTCCCAATATTGCTGCGCTTGCCCTGACGCCGCCGCATTGTGCCGATCCTAGAGATACACGCCCCATCCTGATAGCGATTGGTACTTTGAGTCTCACTCATGTCCGCGTTGCAATTTCTGCCGGGGCGCTACGTCCTTCTGGTCTGGGTCGCTGCGCTGTTTCTGCTCGCCAGCGGTGCCACGCGCCTTGCCTTGATGATCTTCGAGGCCGAGCCTGCCAACTTTGCCCCTGCGACAGCGCTACCCATTCTTGCCGTCGGCCTACTCTACGACCTCGCGGCCGCCGCTTATGTCCTGGTGCCGTTCGGTCTGCTCGCGCTCGCCCTTCCCAACAACCGCTGGGGGCGCAGAACGCATGGGCCGACCGCAAGCATGCTCGTCCTTGGCCTGCTCTTCGCCCTGGTGCTCACGGCTGTGGCGGAGATCATTTTCTGGAACGAGTTCTCATCGCGCTTCAACTTCATTGCCGTCGACTATTTGATCTACACCCGCGAAGTGGCCGGCAACATCCGCGAGTCCTATGCGATGGCGCCGATCCTGTTCGGCATCGCCGCTGCTGCGCTCGGCCTGTTCGCCGCTTTGCGCCGCCCGGTTTGGCAGGCCGCTTGCGCCGAGGCCGGCTCCCCGTCCCGCCGCTTCGCCGTCACGGCGGTCGTCCTGATGTTGCCCATCGCTTCCTTTTGGATCGTGGGGGATGGCCCGCGCGAGGCGCTGTCCTCGGCCTCGGCACGAGAGCTCGCCGGCAACGGCTACTACGAGTTCGCACGCGCCTTCCGCAGCAATGACCTGGATTACCGCGCATTCTACAGAACGCGGCCGAGCGAAGACGCGATGCGCGACCTCCGCCACGAGGTCGTCGAAGCCGGCTCCGTGCCGTCTTTCACGTCCGCACGCCATCCGCTCGAACGCACCGTGACCGCGTCAGGCGAGCGCCGAGCTCTCAACGTCGTGCTGGTGACCATGGAGAGCCTCGGCGCCGACTACGTCGAGTCCTTCGGCGGCAAGAGCGGCCTCACGCCAAACCTGAACCGGCTTGCGCGCCAGGGTCTGATGTTCACGCAAATGTACGCGACAGGCTTGCGAACGGTGCGCGGCCTCGAGGCCATATCTCTGTCCTTTCCGCCAACACCCGGCCACGCCGTGCTGATGCGCAAGAACAACAAGGGTTTGCAGACGCTCGGCGGCGTGTTCCGGGAGCAGGGTTATGAGGCGCTTTTTATCTACGGGGGCTACAGCTATTTCGACAACATGAACGACTTCTTTGCCGGCAATGGCTACACCGTCATCGATCGCACGCAGGTCTCCAAAGAGCACATCTCGCACGAGACGATCTGGGGCATCGCCGATGAGGACTTGTTCAGCCAGGTCCTGCGCGAGGTCGACCAGCGCGTCGCAGCGGGCCGCAAGGCGTTTGCGCATGTGCTGACCACCTCCAACCACCGACCCTTCACCTATCCCTCCGGCCGCATCGACATTGCTTCCGGATCCGGACGCGACGGCGCCGTCAAATATGCCGACTGGGCCATTGGCAAATTCATGGAGCAAGCCGCGACACGGACCTGGTTCAAGGACACAGTCTTCGTCTTCGTGGCCGACCACACCTCGCACGGCCGCGGGCGAACCGATCTGCCGCCGGAGAACTATCGCATTCCCTTGATCATATACGCGCCCAGTTGGCTGGACCCGCGCATGGTCGATACGCTGGCCTCGCAGATCGACCTCGGCCCAACCATGCTTGGGCTGCTCAACTTCAGCTATACCTCACGGTTCTTCGGCCGCGACATTCTGGGTGAGCAGCGAGGCAGCCAGCGCGCATTGCTCGCCAATTACCTGACCGTGGGCTACCTGGAGCAGGGCTTGGTCGTCGAGCTTTCGCCCAAAGGGCGCGCTCGCGTCGTCGATGCCGGAACCGGCTTGCCGCTGGCGGCGAACCATCCGCTGAGCCGTTCGCTGATCGACAAGGCGATAGCGTACTATCAGGTCGCCACCGAGACGCTGCGCGGCCCCTGAATGCCTTCCACTTGATTATCATGCACAACCTGCCGCGCACGGTCCTATGGTCAACCGTCTACGCTCCCGGCTGCGCAGATCCCGCGCTGGCGGCGGCGAAAGGTCTTCCGCTTCTGTCGGACGAGGCCGTTCGCGTCACCTCGGCCGCAAGCTCGAAGGAGGAAACATGTCTCCAGTTCATCCACGTGGCCGCCCGCAGGCGCGCGCAGAACTTGGAAAGCGATTCCGACTCTTCTTGACGGTAGTTGCCGTGGTGGTGGCGCTCAGTGTCGCCAAAGCTGCCATTCACGCCCTCGGCCTCGAGTTTCTAAGCCTCAATCCCTTGTTCACCAGCGCGATTGCGGGCTCAATCTTCATCATCGGCTTTCTGCTCTCCAGCGTCTTGTCCGACTACAAGGAGGCGGAACGCATCCCTGCGGAACTTCGCGTCGCTCTCGAGGCCATCCACGATGACGTTACTGCCTTTGGCGCCGCAAGAAACGACGTGGACGTTGACGTCCTGCGCCGCACTCTCTCAAACATCGTCACGGCCCTCGGCGATCGTCTCGGCCACCAAGGCGGCCATGCCGACATGGTTCCGGTCCTGAGCGAGATCGACAAGCTGTCGCCAATCTTCAGCGCGCTTGAACAATCAGGCTTGCCGGCGAACTTCGTCGTTCGACTGAGAACCGCGCAGGATGCGCTGCGGCGAAGTATCTTGCGCATCTATCACATCCAGAGGATGCAGTTCGTACCCTCGATACACATCCTGGTTCAGACACTCGTGGCTGCGATGTTGTTCCTGCTCTTGTTCCTGAAGACGGAAGGATCTCCGGAATCCGCCCTGATCTTCGGCTTTGTCGCCTACATGTTCGTCTATGCCCTGTACCTGATCAGCATGCTCGAACAACCCTTCCGCAAGGGCCACGATTCGCTGGACGACGTCAGTCTGTTTCTGCTGCGTGAATTTCAGGAGAAGCTCAAGCCACAGGTCAATCGGCTCCCGCGTGACGGTTAATCGGGCGATAACGCAACGCGGCTGTTTGCTGGCCAACTCGAGTTCGACCGTGTCGCGGTCGACGCGGTTCGCAGCCGTTCATGTTCCATACATTCGTCGTCGTGTCTGATAGATGCTCAATGGGCTGACCGTCCCGCAATCTCGCGACGAGTAGCGGGAGGCGCCCACCGGTAGCAAAGGAGAAAAGCATGCGAGCGAGACATTGGGTGGTGGCCGCAATTGGAAGTTTGGCAATAGGGTTCCTCACTGCTTCCGCGCAAGCAGCGCCGACGGTCGGTCTAGCCACCCATTCCGCCATCGGCGCAGAAGCCCCGATTGTAGAAAAGGTGCAACATCATGCGCGCCGCGGGCACCACGCGCGGCGCGGTCACCATGTGCGCCGCGGGCATCATGGCCGCCGCGGTCACCACCGCCGGGGCCACCACTAGCGCAGCGCGATTGCCGGTTGGCTTGACTCCGGCCGCAGGCAACCCTGCGGCCGAGGCAAGCGCACCCACTCTAGGAAATACTGCACCAGCCTCGTCGGCCGTCAACCATGGCCGGGTGCACCGCTCTGAGTATCAGTGGGAGCCGTGCTGCTGACGCTCCTCCCGGCAATCGCCCGCCTCGGTCTGCAACGTCACATGTATGATCTCGAAGCGCTCTCGGAGCACTGCTTGCGCCGCTTTGCGCACCTGCCCGGGGGCGCTGCCGTCGGCAAGGACGAGATGGACTGAAAGCGACGGCACGTCGCTCGTGAGCGCCCAGACGTGCAGATCGTGGATATCCTGCACGCCTTGAACGGACTTCAAAGCCGAGGCGATGGCGCCCAGGTCTAGTCCCTCAGGAACCCCTTCCAGCAGGATATTGAGTGTTTCCTTGAGAAGCGACCAGGTGCGCGGCAGCACCCAGAGCCCGATGCCGATCGCCACGACTGCATCGATCCAAATCCACGCCGTCAGCCATATCACTGCGGCAGCGCCGATGACGCCCAAGGAGCTCAACATGTCGCTCCAGACCTCGAGATAGGCGCCCTTCATGTTGAGGCTCTTTGCCTTGCTGCCTTCGAGCATGCGCATCGCTATGAGATTGACGACAAGACCCGCGCTGGCAATCGCCAGCATCGGCAGGGATTGAATCTCGGGAGGCTCAATGAGCCTCTTGTAGCCTTCATAGAGGATGTATCCCGCGACCGCGAACAGCATGATCGCGTTGAAGGCAGCTGCCAGAATCTCGAACCGCTGATACCCGAAGGTCCGGCGGCTATCGGCCGGCTGGGCGCCGATCTTTATCCCAGCGAGCGCAATCGCAAGTCCGACGGTGTCGGTCAGCATGTGCGCTGCATCGGAGATCAGCGCCAGACTCCCTGTCAGCAGCCCCCCGACAACTTCGAGGATCAGGAAAGTCCCTGTCAGCCCCAAGGCCTTCCACAGCGCGCGCGCGTCCGTCGCGCGGTCGCCACGTGTTTGCCTTTCCATTGGCTCCTCGACACGGTCTTGTGACATCTCGCAGCGTGCGGAACTGCTATCCTGATCTTCCGCCGGGACCAAGGGAGGAAATCATGCGGAAGTCTATCATGACTTTTGCCACGGTTGCCGTCGTGGCGTTGATGTATGGGTCAGGAATCGCCAAGGCGGGGCCCATGCCAGGGATCCCTGGAACAATCGACTTCGCCAACGCGGATGGCGACGCGCTCATCCAACGTGTACGCGGTGGCCATGGAGGCCACGGTGGGCATGGAGGCCGTGGCGGTTCCCACGGGTTCGGCCACCGGGGGGGTGGTCACGCCTTCGCTCACCGCGGCGGCGGCCACGGGTTCATCCGCAGACATCGCCATCATGGCAATTTCTTCGCGTATGGCAGCCCCTACTATTCGGACTGCTGGTACAGCCGCCGCTATCACCGCTGGGTGTGCCCGTACTATTGACCGCAACCGCGGAAAAGAATGGCCCTCGACAAGTAAGTGCCGCAAAATGCCACCCTAAGAGGCCCTCAGAGGACCCCTCGCGAGATTTGCAGCCTACGTTGCGTTGAGGGGCATGCGGTTGTCTTCCATCAGCAGTAACACGAGAGGCGGCTCCAGTAAAACCGGAGCCGCCTCTCGTCGAGTGCGACCAGGCTAGTGCTTATGCTCGTCCTTGATACCGACGAGCTTCTGCGCGGCGGCGAGAGCCTTCTCGCAGTCTTCTTCCTTTCCAGCCTTGTGCAACTCCTCGCCCTTCGCAAGTGCTGTCTTGACTGTCTTCATATCCGCTTCGCTCAGCTTCGCCTTCGCCATGGCAGCGTTGATTGCCGCCATATCGGCGTCGCAGTGCCCGCCAGCCGCGAAGGCTTGCGTGACTGCAGCGATGGACCCCGCAACGGCAACAATGAGGATCTTTTTCATGCATCATACCTCTGTGTTGAGCTTTACGAGCGTAGAAGTCGCTTGCAGATGAGGCCGTTTGTTGGCCGCCTGAGGCAGGAATGTAGGCTGCTGATTTGAACCGACCTTGAATGGCCAATTCATTGGCTGTTCATTGCGCTGATTCCGCCTACGCTGAGCGTAGGCACGACATCCGCTGGCCGAGGTGACCATGGCCGCCAAACGCCAAGCAATCTCCCTTCGCGCAGCAGTCCGCGGTCGGACGCCTGGGCCAAGCGGCTCCTAGAGCCGCATGGGAAACGACCCCCGTGTACGCATGCGACGCGCATGCGCGGCTCCCCGGCAGCGCCGAAGGCAATCTCGTTCTCCCCTCGGTACTGTTCGATGGGGTGAGCACGGCGCCACCATGCCCAGGTCGCAGACCGATCCGAGTTCTCGCGTCTCCGCGCCCTTGATCCACAGTCCGCGCGTAGGCGGCCCCCCTCCCTTCAATTGGGTCAGGCTTATATGAAGTACGCTCCTGGTCACCGCCCTAGCCGATGCAATCCTTTTGTTCTCTAATCGCTTCGTGCGATGCAAGCTCAAAAAGCGGCTTGGCGTGGATTTTCTTCTACTTCGGTTCCTTTCTCTGGTTCGACCGCGCCGCAGGCTTTCCCTCGTCCCGACCGCAGCTCGCTACGGCCGACGCGCGGAGAAAGCTGTCAAGGTCGACCGTCGCTCCGACCGTGCCACAAGCTCCGCCGTTTCCAGGCCGCACCTTGACAGCTGCGAGCACGACGGCACGATAGTTCGATCGGGCCGGACTGGATTTCCTCGATCGTTTTTCTTCTGCCTTTCGCGAACCACGATTCGGCTCTGCCGGATCATTGTTCTCTTCGCGGTCGACTTGCGCTCGCCGCATCATGGTCTCCAAGGGCTTCGGCGCCGCAATGTTCGACACGAGATCGAACCCGTCGCAAAAAGAATCGCGCGGTCACCGAGACCCGTCCCGGCAGGGACGACGTTTCGCTGCGAAAGGCAGCGAATTGTTCTTATAGGTTCAGCTTATTCAGGCGGCTGCAGCAGGAGCCGGCACAGCGGTCCAGCGGAACGGCTCGCCCGTCGTCCACATGCGATGCAGAATGACGCTCAGCTTGCGCGCAACGGCCATGGTGGCTTTCTTCCTGCCGATGCGCTTCATTGATGCCCGGCCCCACGCCTGCAGATCGCTCGGCTTGGCCGATCGGCTGAGCAGCACTTTGGCTGCCTCGTACATGAGACCACGCACCATGCCGTCACCGCATTTCGAGACGCGGCCGGCCAAGTCGACCTCGCCCGATTGGTAGCGTCGCGGCGTCATGCCGAAATAGGCGCCGACCGACGACGAGCGGGCAAAACGGGCCGGTGTCTCGACGCCGGTGATGTAGGCGAGCCCAACGATGGGGCCGACGCCCGGCGCAGTCGTCAGGAGACGTGCCGTTTCGTCCTCGCGAGCGATCCGATGGACGGTACGATCGTAGACTTGCAGTTGCTCCATCGTCGCGGCCAACGCTTTCAGCATCGGCATCACGATCGGCTCGAGTGTGACGTTTCCTTCGATGATCTCGCGCACACTGGTGATATAGGGCGCGCGCAACTTCTTCGGCAGCACGTGACCAAACGTCTTCAGAATACCACGCACGCAATTCTTCAAGGTCGTGATCTGCGAGACGATTTGCGCACGAGCAACCAGCGGCGCCCTGACCGCCTGGCAGGCATGGCCTTTGATCGCGACCTCGCGATACCAGCCGACCCGCATGATTTGGGCGAGGCCCAAAGCATCGTTCGCGTCGGTCTTGTTGATCTTCCGCGACAATGCTGCTTTCGCGTGCCGGGCATCGATGCAGATAACCGGCAGGCCCTTCGCCGCCAGACCATGATGGAGCCAGGCGGAGAGCTGGCCAGCTTCGAGACCGACACGATCGGCGCGCTTGGCGTGCTTCTGCAGCACTTCGGCGATGGCATCTGGCGTCGAAACGACGCTGCCGCGCCACACGACCTTGTTGTTCTCATCGACGACCGCGACCCAGGTCACATCGAGGGACACGTCGAGGCCTACATACTGCTTCAAGCTTATGGTCATGAGACGCGCGCTCCGGCTGGCGTTTGACAAGGCGGCCACCATAGCTGCCTTGCGATTACGCCATGTTCGGCCCCCGCGGAGCATTCTTTCGTCCCGACCTTGCGGTTCCGGCAACCGACGCGCAGAGATCGTCAACGATTGCCGCTGTAAGCGGCAACCCATAGGGCTTGTCCTTGAGGATCTCGAGCACGGCGGCGCGGTGCCGCCTTGGGTCGCTTACGTTCGTGGTCAGTTTTTGGGGCGAGCCGCGGCCCTTTGGGCACGCGGCCGCGCTCTACCACGCGACAGGTTGGTCGCTTGGCGGAGCCCCGCCTGCCAGGAACGCGCGGGTCTCCGCGCTTCGCGTAACGATCGCTTCGCCAGGACAAAGATCAATCAGGACCGGAGCCGCCCAATCCATGCGAGGCACGAAGCCCGCATTCACCTGGTCGGGCTCCTACGCTCCGACCACAATCCAATTTGGCCGTTAAAGCGAATCAGCTCGCCTCGAAAACCGATTAGCACGGGCGCCGTCTAGTTCCTCTTATCGGTTCTGAGCACCGTTCCTCCAATTCTCTAGTTGCTACGCTCGACGTAAGCACCATCTTGCTTCTCACGACATATTCCTAGCTCGATCGCGCCGCAGGCTTTCCCTCACCCGACTGCAGGATGCTGAACGCAGGCGCCCGCAGGTCGTGTCACGGCTGGCCGCCTTGCGGCTACCATCAGGGCTCGGCCTTTACACGAGCGAGCACGGCGCACGCTTGTTCGATCGGGGCCTGACAAGCCGACGAAGCGGTCCAACTCCACCTGCGCTCGAAGCGCACCTCGCACGACTTGGACGTATTCTGCGTTCGCAGGCGCGTCCTTGACGGCCGCGAGCACGATGGCAAGCTGCTTCAGACGGGGGCGGTCATGGTGTTTCATAAAGCAATTGCGATAACATACGTGTTCGCTGTTTCATCCCGCTTGGCTCGCCAAATTTCTTGGGCCTTCAGACTTCCCCCAAAATCTCCGCCCACGAAAACGCCCACGAAACGACACTGGGCGCACGCGCTCCTCCACCTACCCGCGCGCGATTGACGATCCCGCCTCCGCGGCTCTAAGCTCTGACCGTCGATGCGAGATCGCGCTGCTCCCGAGTTTCGGGGCTTTCGCCGCTCAAGCTACCGCGGGATGACCGGGTTGACCGGGCTCATCGCCGTGGCGTTGGCTCTTCTCTCAGCAACCGCCGCCGCTGCCGAGACCGGGCGGGACGAGCCCGTCCGCCATCTCGTGTCTGCGGCTGCGCGCGTCGGCCCCGAGTTCACGCTGCCGGTGCTCGACGGTTCGCCGATGCGCCTGACGGCCGCCGCCAGTCCTGTCGTCCTCGTGCACTTTTTTGCGACCTGGTGCGAGCCCTGCCGCGAGGAGCTGTCCTCGCTCGTCCGGCTCGTTGCCGATACGCCGCCGCATGAACTCACCGTGTTGGCCGTCAATGTGGCCGAGGTGCCCGCGCGGGTGCGACGCTTCATCGAGGCCACGCCCGTGAACTTCCCGATCCTGCTCGACGCCGACCGCGCGGTCACGCGCGCCTGGAACGTCAGCACGCTGCCGACGACATTCGTTCTCGGCCGCGACCGCACGCCCCGCCTCTTCGTCGAAGGCGACCTCGACTGGACCCATCGCGACGTCGTCGACGCGATCGGCAGCATCCGTACGCAACAGCAGAAATGACCACGCTCACCCAGGGAGACCCCACATGACGATGAACAGACGCGAGATCTTGAGAGCCGGCGCCGCGCTCGCGGCCACATCTGCCTTGCCTGGCTCTGCCTTTGCCGACAACGGCTTTGCGCCCAAGCCCGGCGCCTGGCGCACGTTCCAGACGGTCACGCGGCTCGATCTCAAATCGCCGGGTCAGGCCTGGATCCCGTTACCCGCGTTCAACGATCCGGGCTGGTTCCGGCCCGAGGGCAGCACGTGGACGACCAACGCCAAGGAAGCCGCGATCAAGACCGATGCCAGGTACGGCGCTCAGTTTCTGCACGTCGTCTGGGCGAAAGATGAGACTGCTCCGGTGGTCGAGGTGACGAGCAAGTTTGCCACGCGCGACCGCGCCATCGATCTTGCCAAGCCCGGCAGCGGGCCAGCGCTTTCGGATGCCGACCGCAAGCTGTTCACGATGGCGACGAACCTCATTCCGACCGACGGCATCGTCAAGACGACTTCGGACAAGATCGTATCCGGCGCGGGCAGCGATGTGGACAAGGCGCGGCGCATCTACGAGTGGGTGGTCGACAATACGCATCGCGATGCCAAGACGCGCGGCTGCGGCACCGGCGACATTGCCGCCATGCTGAAGAGCGGCAACCTGGGCGGCAAGTGCGCCGACCTCAATGCCCTTTACGTCGGCCTTGCCCGCGCCGCGGGCCTGCCGGCGCGCGACGTATATGGCCTGCGCGTCGCACCCTCCAAGTTCGGCTACAAGAGCCTGGGCGCAGGGACGGAGATCGTCACCAAGGCGCAGCATTGCCGCGCCGAGGTCTACCTCTCCGGCTTCGGCTGGGTGCCGGTCGATCCCGCCGATGTGCGCAAGGTCGTGCTCGAAGAGCCGCCGACCAACCTGCCGCTGTCCGATCCCAAGGTCGAGAATGCGCGCAAGACCCTGTTCGGCGCCTGGGAGACGAACTGGCTCGCCTACAACGTCGCGCACGACATTGCCCTGCCTGGCTCGAAAGGACCGGCCGTCGACTTCCTGATGTACCCGCAGGCCGAGACGGCGGCAGGCCGGCTCGACTGCCTCGATGCCGATACGTTCACCTACAAGATCACGGCCAAGGAGCTGACCACCTGACCTGACGGAACGGCAACGATCCGGCGGGTGCTGCCGATGGCGGCCCCGCCCTTTTCCACGCTCGCCCGTAGTGCCCGTCCGGTCACCGGATGCCGGCGAGGACAGCAGGCTCCGATATGCGGTAGCGGGCACCTGCGATATACTGGCGTCCGATCGTCAGAGGGCGTCCCATGCCGATGTATCATGACGGCAACCGCGAACTTCAGGCCCGCTTCGGCTCGAGCCAGCTCGCCGACCGGCTGGTCGAGCGCCTGTGGCGCGACAGGTTCAAGGACGAGGACAAAGCCTTCATCGAAAGCGTCGGCTTCTTCTTCCTTGCGACGGCCGACGCGGAGGGACGCCCCGACTGCTCGTTCAAGGGCGGACCTGCAGGGTTTGTCCGCGTCCTCGCGCCGGACCGGCTGGTCTTTCCCGACTACGACGGCTACGGGATGTTCAAGAGCCTCGGCAATATCGG
>JBFWWW010000111.1:0-12833 GCA_050245975.1 Hyphomicrobiaceae bacterium | reverse complement strand
GTCGGCACGTGGCCCGTCTTCAACTGGCTGCTGCTCGGTTACGGCGCGCCCGCCGTCGCCTTCCTCGCCGCCGGTCGCATCCTCGCGCGCGAACGCGATGATCTCGCGGTCCGCCTCTGCGACGGCCTCGGCATCCTGTTCGCCGGCCTCTTGGTGTTCTACGAGATCCACCACGCGCTCAACGGCGGCGATCCGCTGTCGCGCCAGTCGGGCCATGTCGAGCAGGGCCTGTTCGCGCTCACCAGCCTCGGCTTCTCCTATGTGCTGATGCGGCTCGACCTCGGCCGCGCCAACGTCGTCTACCGCGCCGCCTCGATGCTGTTCGGCGTGCTGGCGGCGTTCCTCATCGTCATGGGGCTGGGGCTTGCCGAGAACCCGCTCCTCAGCGGCGACCGCGTGCTCGGCCCGCCGGTCCTGAGTTCGCTCGCGCTCGCCTACCTGCTGCCCGGCCTTGCCGCCGTCGTCGTCGCCCGCGCCGCGCGCGGCGTCCGCCCCGGCTGGTACGTGACGGGTGCCGGCCTGCTGGCGCTGTTCCTGATCTTCGGCTACGTCACGCTCGAGGTGCGCCACGTCTTCCACGGCCCGCACCTCTCCATCCTCAGCCCCGCCGGCAACGCCGAGGTGTGGACCTACTCGGTCTCCTGGCTCGGCCTCGGCCTCCTCATGCTCGCCTACGGCGTCTGGCGCGGCTCACGCGAGGCGCGGCTCGCCTCCGCCGCGCTCGTCGTCGCGTCCGTGCTCAAGGTGTTCCTCTACGACCTGTCGGGCATCACCGGGCTGTGGCGCGCGCTGTCGTTCATCTGCCTCGGCGCCGTGCTGATCGGCATCGGCCTCGTCTACCAGAAGCTGATCTTCGCCCGCCCCCGCCCGGCCGTGCCGCCGCACGGCGGCGCGTCCGGGTAACGCAAGCGCGCCCTCGCTTTACGCCAGCTTCGGGTCCAGCTCGCCCGTCTTGTAGCGCGCGGCCATTTCGGCAAGCGTCGCGATGCGCTTGATCTTGCCGGCCTGTCCCGCCGTGTTGAACTCCTGCAGCCGCTGCCTGCAGAGTTTCTGCATGGCGTCCATCGCCGGCTTCAGGTACTTGCGCGGGTCGAACTCGTCGGGGTGCTCGGACAGCACGCGCCGGATCTGTCCCGTCATCGCCATGCGGTTGTCGGTGTCGATGTTGATCTTGCGCACGCCGTGCTTGATGCCGCGCTGGATTTCGTCGACGGGGACGCCCCACGTCGGCTTCATGCGGCCGCCGAATGTGTTGATGATGTCCTGCAGGTCCTGCGGCACCGACGACGACCCGTGCATGACGAGGTGCAGGTTCGGCAGCTTCTTGTGGATGTTCTCGATGACGTGCATGGCGAGCACGCTGCCGTCCGGCTTGCGCGAGAACTTGTAGGCCCCGTGCGAGGTCCCCATCGCGATCGCCAGCGCGTCGACCTTCGTCTCGCGGACGAACTTCACGGCCTCGTCCGGATTGGTCAGCAGCTGGTCGCGCGACAGCTTCCCCTCCGCGCCGTGTCCGTCCTCCTTGTCGCCCATGCCGGTTTCCAGCGAGCCGAGCACGCCCAGCTCGCCCTCCACCGAGATGCCGCCCAGGTGCGCCATGCCGGTGACGGCCTTCGTCACGCCGACGTTGTAGTCCCAGTCGCCGGGCGTCTTGCCGTCGGCCTTGAGCGAGCCGTCCATCATCACGCTCGTGAATCCCGCCTGGATCGCCGTCATGCAGGTCGCCGGCTCGTTGCCGTGATCGAGATGCACGCAGACGGGAATGTGCGGATAGATCTCCGTGACGGCATCCATCATGTGCTTCAGCATCACGTCGTTGGCGTAGGAGCGCGCGCCGCGCGAGGCCTGGATGATAACCGGCGCGTCGACCTCGCTGGCCGCCGCCATGATGGCCAGCGCCTGTTCCATGTTGTTGATGTTGAAGGCAGGAACCCCATACCCATGCTCTGCCGCATGGTCGAGCAGTTGACGAAGCGTGATCCGCGCCATTGTGTTCGAGAACTCCGGTTGCCGGCGGCGATTTCAGGAAATGACCTGAAATCAGCCCTATCAAATGTGTGCTGGAGTCACAACGACGTCGCGGCCCTTTGGCTCCCTTTATTCTCGCCGCGCGCTGCGCAGGCCATGCACCGCGGCGCGGTCTCCGACAAGACCGGCGATCAATCACCCACCAGAACACCCGCGCCGAGACGCTTGCCGCGGCGATCGAGGGATGGCTCGAGGAGCCGAACGACGGATCGCCGTCACTGCCCCGCCGCAGCCTTGAACACGGCGAGCTGCGCGGCGAACGCACGCTGGTAGGCGGGCCGCGCCGTGCCGCGCGCGACATAGGCTGCGAGGTTCGGATGCTCCTCCACCAGGCCCGAGCCCTGCAGCCGCAGCAGCACAGACACCATCAGCAGGTCACCGGCACTGAATGCGCCGTCGAGCCACTCGGCCTCGCCGAGCCGGCGCGCGAGGTCGGTGAGCCGCGTGCGTATGCTGCCGTCGAGGAATTGGATGCGCTCGCCGTGCCAGGGTTTGTCGCGTTCAAAGATATTGGCGAGGCTGCGCTCGACGATCGGCGGCTCGACCGTGTCGAGGGCGGCGAACATCCACGCGATCGCGCGCGCCCGGGCGTTCGCGTCCTGCGGCAGCAGGCCCGGATGGCCTTCCGCGATATGCAGCACGATCGCGCCGGATTCGAACAGCGCGAGATCGCCGTCCTCGTAGGTCGGGATCTGGCCGAACGGATGCAGCGCCCGGTGCGCCGGCTCCTTCATTGCCTTGAACGACAGCAGGCGGACATCGTAGGGCTGGCCCGCTTCTTCGAGTGCCCAGCGGACGCGCATGTCGCGCGCCAGGCCGCGGCCGCGATCGGGCGAGCGTTCGAAGGCTGTGATGGTTGGGGACATCGGCAGGCTCCGTGCTGCAGGTGTCACTTCTTGCGGAATTTTTCCAGGCTCACGACCTTGCCGTCGCCGTCGCCGTCGCCGTCGTTGGCCGGGGCCTGATGCTCGGGCTCCTCCGGCTTCGTCGCCGCGCCCTCGTTGGCCGCATGGCGCGCGGGCGCGTCGGGCGGCGTGCGCTGACCCTGCGGCGCTGCCGTTGCCGGCTCGTCGGTCTTGTCGGCGCGCGGTCGGCGCGGGGCACGCGGCTTCTTCTCGCTGCGCTCGGCGGCCGGCGGTACGGCCCGGCCCGCGCGCGGCGGCCCGGTACGTTCGCCCGGCTGCGTCTGCGGATCGCCGAGGCCGACCACGTTGCCTTCGAACGTGCCCATCGGCAGGCGTCCGCCGCCGTCGCTCTCCGGGTCCTCGAACTGCAGCCCGTAGGGCACGCTCGGGTCGAAGAACACCTTCACGGCCGAGAACGGCACCGTCAGCCGCTCCGGAATGCTGTCGAACGTCAGCTTCACCTCGAAGCGCTCGTCCGACACGGCCAGGTCCCAGAACCTGTGCTGCAGGACGATCGTCATCTCCTCGGGATACTTTTCCTTCAGCCGCTTGGAGATGCCGACGCCCGGCGCGCGCGTGTTGAAGGCGATGTAGAAGTGGTGCTCGCCCGGCAGCCCGGACTTGGCGACCTTCGCCAGCACGCTGCGCACCACGCCGCGCATGGCCGTCTGGGCTATTGCCTCGTAGTCGATGGTCTCGCCCGCCGTCATGCGCGATCCGTTGCTCCGGTTGCGCCACGGGTCGTCGGCGCGGAATGAAAGTGGAGGGCTTCTGTTGCCCGGTGCCCTCCGAACCGCGCCTGACGTTGCTAGACGTCAGGGCTTCATTTCAGGCGTTTCGCGCTGCATTACGCAGCGAGAGCGGCCTCAGCATAGTTGTCATTGGCAACTATTCTGATTGACCCGATAACGGCGGTATCATGCCGGGCAAAAGCGCGCCCTTTACACCCTCGTCGATCCTAGTTCGCCCCCATCAGATGCCGCCGCAGCGCCGCGGCTGGTCTGAACCGACCTGCTGCCGTCGCAAAAACATCCCGCGACAGCGGCATTTGGTGGAGGCGCCGGGTACTGCCCCCGGGTCCGATGGGCTTATTCCGACGTCCATTTATCGCCATAGCCGGACGAATCCGGCACCTTGAATATAAGCAAGGACGGCCATGAAAAAAAGATTGCTTGTTCAGAGCTTGCGCCCGCCGGATTCGAGCAGGGTTGACGACGGCAAAGGTTGACGCCGGGAAAGGATCGGTGAGGAGCCATGCAGGACATACAATCGCCCGGACAGACACCGCCGGGACAGACACCATTTGGTGCCACCGCCCCGGCGCCACCCCGCAGCGGCCTCCTGGCCGGATCGTGGGCCGCGCGCTCGCCCTGGCCCGGGCTGTCGGCCACCGCCGTCACGGTGCTGATCGTGCTCGCCGGCATGGGCGTGGCGGTCGGCGTGTTCGTCCTGCTGGCGCTGGCCGGCATCTCCTACATGCCGGAAATCGAGGCCCCCGAGAGCTCTTGGCCCGGCGGCGGGCGCGCGCTCCTCACCTGGCTCGGCGTCGCGCAGACGGCGATGATCGCGCTCACGTGGCTGGTCAGCGGCCTGCGCGGCGGCCGCCGCAGCGAGGTGCTGGCGCTCGGCCCTCCCGCCGGCGGCCCGCGCGCTTATCTGACCGGCCTCGCGATCCTCGCCGTCGTGCTCGCGATCTACAACCTCGTGCTCTACGCCCTCATCGGTCACGACATGCTGGCCGATCTCAGACCCTTCAAGGAGATGGTCAACGGCCCCGGCTGGTGGCTGGCGCTGCTGGTCATCGGTCTCGGCGCGCCGCTCTCGGAGGAGCTGCTGTTCCGCGGCTTCCTGCAGACGGCGCTGGCGCACACGCGCTTCGGCTTTTTCGGCGCCGCCATCATCACCACCGCGATGTGGACGGCGCTGCATGCCGGCTACTCCGCCTCGGGCCTCGTCGAGGTGTTTCTCGTCGGCCTCGTCATGTGCCTGCTGCTCTGGCGCACGGGCAGCCTGCGCGTCACGCTCGTCTGCCACGGCGTCTACAACACGGCGCTCCTGCTGTTCCTCTGGGCGTTCGGCCACCTGGTGTGACGGCCGCGCGGAATCAGGCTAGAGTCGGCCCATGCAACAATACCTCGACCTCGTTCGCCGCATCCGCGACACCGGCGTGCGCAAGACCGACCGCACGGGCACCGGGACGCTCAGCATCTTCGGGCACCAGATGCGCTTCGATCTGGCCGAAGGTTTCCCGCTCGTCACGACCAAGAAGGTGCACCTCAAGTCCATCATTCACGAGCTGATCTGGTTCCTCGCCGGCGACACCAACACGGCCTATCTCAAGGCCAACGGCGTCTCCATCTGGGACGAGTGGGCGGACGAAAAGGGCGATCTCGGCCCAGTCTACGGCCGCCAGTGGCGCTCCTGGGCGGCACCCGACGGGCGCACCATCGACCAGATCCAGGAAGCGGTGGAGACGCTCAAGACCAATCCCGACAGCCGCCGCATCATCGTCTCGGCCTGGAATCCGGCCGACATCCCGGACATGGCGCTGGCGCCCTGCCACTGCCTCTTCCAGTTCTACGTCGCCGACGGACGGCTCTCCTGCCAGCTCTACCAGCGCTCCGCCGACATCTTCCTCGGCGTGCCCTTCAACATCGCCAGCTACGCGCTGCTGACCATGATGATGGCACAGGTGACGAACCTCGCGCCCGGCGACTTCGTCCACACCTTCGGCGACGCGCACCTCTATCTCAACCACCTCGAGCAGGCCGACACCCAGCTCCGGCGCACGCCGCGCGCCCTGCCGCGCATGCGCATCAATCCGGCGGTGCGTTCCATCTTCGATTTCAAGTACGAGGACTTCGAGCTCGTCGGCTACGACCCCTATCCGCTCATCAAGGCGCCCGTGGCGGTGTGATGGCCACGCCCCGCATCACGCTCGTCGTCGCCGTGGCGGAGAACGGCGTCATCGGCCGCGATGGTGCGTTGCCGTGGCGCCTTTCCTCCGACCTCAGGCAGTTTCGCGCCCGCACGCTCGGCAAGCCCGTCGTCATGGGCCGCAAGACCTACGAGTCCATCGGCAAGCCGCTCGACGGCCGCGACAACGTCGTCGTCACGCGCCAGCCCGCCTTTACCGCTGCAGGCGTCCATGTCGCCGCCACCGTCGCGGACGCGCTGGCGCTCGCCCGCCGTCTCGCGGTTGAGCGCGGTGCCGACGAGATCGCCGTCATCGGCGGCGCCGAGATCTTCCGCGCGGTGCTCCCGCTCGCCGACCGCATCGTCCTGACGCGCGTCCACGGCAGCCCGCCGGGCGACGTTCTCTTTCCCCCGCTCGATCCCGCGCACTGGCGCCCGGTGTCGCGGCAGGACCATGCCGCCGGCCCGAAGGACGACTTCGCCTTCACCGTCGAGGTGCTCGATCGCGCCTGACCGGGCGCCCGCAACACGCTTTTTCCCCGTTGGGATGCGTGGGAAGCCCGCTTTTCGGGTTCCGGCGGCTTGAACCTCGGCCCCGCCTTACCAATCTCTCCGTGCAGGTTTGCGCCCGAGGGGCCGCGTGGCCTATAAGCGACGGCCGAAGCAGTTTCCCCAGCAATACGGGACAATCGAAGCCCGGCGACCCGGCCCCCGGCCCGTTTGCGGTGCCAATGGCGGCAGGGCCCCGCTGGCAGGGTGCAACCTGGGGATGTGGCGGCCCGCACGGGTCGGCGATGCGAACCATGGCCGGCCCTCGGGGCCGGAGAAGCGGAAGGAGAAGGCGAGCCTCATGCCTTGGAACAATCAGAGTGGCGGCGGTGGCGGCGGTTGGAAAGGCGGCGGTGGCGGCGGCCCGTGGGGGCAGGGTCCGTCCGGCGGCGGCCACAACCAGCCCGACCTTGAGGACCTCCTCAAGCGCAGCCAGGACAAGCTGAAGCAGGTCATGCCCGGCGGTTCGGGCATCCCGGGCTCGCTGGTGTTCCTGATGGTCGTGGTGCTCGGCGCGCTCGTGGCCTTCTACGCCTTCACGTTCCGCGTCAATCCGGACGAGCTCGGCGTCGTCATGCGCTTCGGCAAGTTCGTGCGCCAGGAGCCGCCGGGCCTGCACTTCCGCATGCCCTATCCGATCGAGGAGGTCCGCCTGCCGGCCGTCACGCGCCAGAACATCATCGAGATCGGCATGCGCACTTCCAGCGGCGGCCGCGGCTTTACCGGCGCCACGCGCGACGTGCCCGAGGAGAGCCTGATGCTGACGGGTGACGAGAACATCGTCGACGTCGATTTCGTCGTCTTCTGGCGCATCCGCGATGCGCAGGAGTATCTCTTCAACATCCAGAACCCCGAGATCACCGTGAAGGAAGTGGCCGAGAGCGCCATGCGCGAGATCGTCGGCCAGTCCGACATCCAGCCGATCCTCACCCAGGCGCGCCAGAAGACCGAGCAGGCCGTGCAGCGCCTGATGCAGGCGACGCTCGACCACTACGGCGCCGGCATCCGCATCGATCAGATCCAGCTCCAGAAGGTCGACCCGCCGACGCAGGTGATCGACGCCTTCCGCGACGTGCAGGCCGCGCGCGCCGACCAGGAGCGCCTGCGCAACGAGGCCACGACCTACGCCAACCGCATCGTGCCCGAGGCGCAGGGCGAGGCCGAGCGCATCCTCCAGGCCGCCGAGGGCTATCGCCAGCAGTCGGTCGCCGAGGCGAACGGCCAGACGGCGCGCTTCCTCAAGATCTACGAGGAGTACAAGAAGTCGCCCGAGGTGACCCGCAAGCGCATGTTCCTCGAGACCATGGAGCGCGTGATGGGCGGCACCGACAAGATCATCCTCGACAGCAAGGGCGGCGGCTCCGGCATCGTGCCGTACCTGCCGCTCGGCGAGCTGCAGAAGCCGCAGCGCAAGGAAGGGAGCAACTGACATGCGGACCTTCTTCGCCACCATTGTCATTCTGCTCGGCCTCGCGGCCGCGGCGGCCTACTTCTCCTTCTTCATCGTGCACCAGAACGAGCAGGCGCTCGTCCTCGAGTTCGGCAAGCCGGTGAAGATCGTCAGCGAGCCCGGCCTCAACTGGAAGGTGCCGGTCGTGCAGACGGTCGAGTATTACGACAAGCGCATCCTCGATCTCGACACGCAGCCGCAGGAAGTCACCGCGGCGGACCAGAAGCGTCTCGTCGTCGACGCCTTCGCGCGCTACCGCATCACCGATCCGCTCAAGTTCTACCAGACCGTGCGCAACGAGCAGCGCGTGCGCCAGACGCTGGGGCCGATCGTGGAATCCTCGATGCGCCGCGTGCTGGGCGGGGCCACCTTCCAGGATCTCGTGCGCGACAAGCGCGAGGACCTGATGAAGAACATCGCCGGCGTGGTGAACCAGGAAGGCAAGGACTTCGGGCTCGAGGTGGTGGACGTGCGCATCAAGCGCGCCGACCTGCCGGACCAGAACTCCAAGAGCGTCTATGACCGCATGCGCGCCGAGCGCCAGCGCGAGGCGGCCGAGTTCCGCGCCAAGGGCGCGGCGGATGCCAACCGCATCCGCGCCACCGCCGACCGCGAGGCCACCGTCATCAAGGCCGAGGCCAACCGCAAGTCGGAGGAGACCCGCGGCCAGGGCGATGCGGAGCGCAACCGCATCTTCGCCGAGGCCTACAACCGCGACACCGACTTCTTCGCCTTCTACCGTTCGATGCAGGCTTACGAGCAGAGCTTCAAGTCGAACGACACGCGCATGGTGCTGTCGCCCGACAGCGACTTCTTCCGCTACTTCAACGGCCCGGCCGGCGCAGCCAAGGCACCGGGACCGGCCGCCAAGCCGGCGCAATGAGCGATCTGCTTGTCGCCTTCGGGCTGGTTCTCGTGCTCGAAGGCCTGCTGTGGGCGGCGGCCCCCGATCTCGGCCGCCGCATGATGGAGCAGATGGGCCGGACGGCGGATTCCACGCTGCGCATCGCCGGTGCGGCGGCCGTCGCGGTGGGGGTCTTCGTGGTGTGGCTGGTGCGCGGATAGGTGTTCCCGTTCCGCCGCAATTGTGCTGCCGTTGACAGGATAGATAGCCTGGCGAATGAATCAGACGGCTGAGGTATTTCCGCCGGATGCGCCGGCAAGGCCGGCCGCACTGAATGTTCGGCGCTGCTTGGAGGTCTCGCAGATGGTTGAATTTGCCGGGGGCGCCGCGTCACCAGCGGGCGGGGTCCGCAGTGCTGTGCGCCGCGCGGGCGCGGTCGCTGCGGTTGCGGTCGTCGGGCTGATGCTCGGCGGCGCCGGCCCTTCCAGCGTCGCCCCCATCGCCGAGCGGCTCATCGATGCCGTCGTCAACATCTCGACGACGCAGACCGTCAAGGGGCCCGAGGGCGTGCCGCTGCCGCGCGTCCCCAAGGGCTCGCCCTTCGAGGAGTTCTTCGACGACTTCTTCAACAAGAAGGGCGGCCGCCAGCAGACGGACCGCAAGGTGTCCTCGCTCGGCTCGGGCTTCGTTCTCGACGCCAAGGAAGGGCTGATCGTCACCAACAACCACGTCATCGACGGCGCCGACGAGATCATCATCAACTTCAACGACGGCTCCAAGCTCAAGGTCGACAAGATCCTCGGCAAGGACACCAAGACCGACCTCGCGCTCCTCAAGGTGACGCCGAAGAAGCCGCTCATCCAGGCGCCCTTCGGCTCGTCCGGCAAGCTCAAGGTCGGCGACTGGGTGATGGCCATCGGCAATCCGTTCGGCCTCGGCGGCTCGGTCACGGTCGGTATCATCTCCGCCAAGCAGCGCGACATCAATTCCGGCCCCTATGACGATTTCCTGCAGACGGATGCCGCCATCAACAAGGGCAACTCCGGCGGGCCGCTCTTCAACATGGACGGCGAGGTGATCGGCGTGAACACGGCCATCATCTCGCCCACCGGCGGCTCCATCGGCATCGGCTTCGCCGTCCCCGCCGACACCGCCGTCACCGTGCTCGACCAGTTGCGCCAGTTCGGCGAGACGCGTCGCGGCTGGCTCGGCGTAAAGGTGCAGTCGGTCAACGAGGACATTGCCGACAGCCTCAACGATACCGACGGCGTCGGCGCGCTCGTCTCCTCCGTCACCCCCGGCGGCCCGGCCGCCAAGGGCGGCATCCTCGACGGCGACGTGATCCTCAGGTTCGACGGCAAGGACATCGCCTCGGTGCGCGGCCTGCCGCGTGCGGTGGCGCAGACGCAGATCGGCAAGGAAGTCGACGTCGAGGTCCTGCGCAAGGGCCAGAGGAAGACCCTCAAGATCGCCGTCGGCCGCCTGACGGAGGACGACGACACGATCGCCAAGTCCGGCGACAAGCCCAGGGACAAGAACGGCGAGCCGAAGACTGCCGGCCGCGCGCTGCTGGGTCTCAGGCTCGAGCCCATCACGGACGAGCTGCGCGCCCGATACAAGCTCGACAGGAAAGCCAAGGGCCTCGTCGTCACCGAGGTCGATCCGGCGAGCCCGGCGGCACAGAAAAAGGTCAAGCCGGGCGACGTGCTGGTCGAGGCCGCCAACGATGCCGTCCAGTCGCTGGCCGACGTCGAGAAGGGCATCGCCAAGATGCGCAAGGCCGGCAGGGATCAGATCCTGCTCAGCATCAACGAGGGCAAGTCCGACCTGCGCTTCATCAATGTCCCGATCCAGTAGGGCCGATCCGGAGGGCTTGGCGTCCATCGAGCCATGATCATTCGCGACGAGACGCCTGACGACATTCCGGCCATCCGGGCACTTGTGGCGTCGGCGTTCGCGGATGCCCCGCACAGCGACGGGACCGAGGCCGCCATCGTCGATGCGCTCAGGAAAGCCGGCGCGCTTTCCCTGTCCCTGGTGGCCGGGACGGATCGGGAGATTTTCGGACACGTGGCGTTCTCGCCCGTCCTCGTCGACGGTCGGGACGTGGGGTGGTACGGGCTTGGCCCGCTTGCCGTCCTGTCTTCCATGCGTCGGCGCGGTATCGGAGCGTCGCTCGTCGGCGGCGGGCTGTCGCGTCTTCGAGCGCGCGGCGCGAAAGGCTGCGTCGTGCTCGGCGATCCCGCATACTACGACCGGTTTGGCTTCGCCAATGACCCGGACCTCCGCTTTGCCGGAGCGCCCGCGGTCTATTTCCAGCGGCTCGTCTTCGATGGCGCGCCACCGCGAGGCGCTGTCGGCTATCATCCGGCGTTCGCCGCGTCGTAACGCCCGCTCCCCTGCGTTCAGGTGCGGCCGGCCTGTATACCGGCTTTCTATGCACCGCCTCCGCCACCGCCGCATTGCGCCGCGGCCGCAAAACGGCTACTTGCGGGCACGAAACGGCAGTCGCCACAGCGGAGCCAGACCCGTGCAGGATCGCCACTCGCTTCTCGACACGATCTTCGATCAGCTCGCGCCGGTGCATTCGGACGGCTACAAGTTCCTCGCCCTCGGCGCCGTCGCCACGCTGCTGCTGTGGTGGCTGTGGTCGCCGCTCGGCTGGCTCGCGCTCATCGTCACCATCTGGATCGCCTACTTCTTCCGCGATCCGGTGCGCGTGACGCCCATGCGCGACGGCCTCGTCGTCGCGCCGGGCGACGGCCGCATCAGCGCCATCGACCGCGTGCGCCCGCCCGCCGAGCTGGCGCTGGGCGAGGGGGAGCGCGTGCGCGTCTCCATCTTCCTGTCGGTGTTCGATGTGCACATCAACCGCTGCCCCGTAGCGGGCCGCATCGCGCGCTCCGTCTACGTGCCCGGCGCCTTCCTCAACGCCGCCCTCGACAAGGCGAGCGAGGACAACGAGCGCCGCTCCATCGTCATCGCCACGCCGTCCGGCACCGAGATCGCCGTGGTGCAGATCGCCGGTCTCGTCGCGCGCCGCATCGTCACGTTCGTGCGCGACGGCGACATGGTCGGCGCCGGCGAGCGCTTCGGCCTTATCCGGTTCGGCTCGCGGGTCGATGTCTACCTGCCGCCGGGGCGGCACGCGCTCGTCGCCGTCGGGCAACGTGCCGTGGGCGGAGAGACGGTGCTGGCCGACCTCAAGTCGGACGAGCCGGAGCGCGAGGCACGCGCCAACTAGCGGGCGTCTCCGGCGGCCTGCCTCGCCTGCGGCGTATCTGCAAGCCATGCTGCCGCCTTATCGACCGGAATGTTGCCGGCATTTGCTGGTTTCCCTTGGCCCCGACCGCTTGTCGCCGTTGTACGGCAGGCTATATCGTCGGCAGGATCGCGCGGGCAGCGCGAATTGCGCCGCCCACTGACAGGAGCACCCCATGGACCCCTATCTGCCGCGACTGGAGCAGGAGGAACGCCGCCGGCGCCGGCGGACGCTGTTCCGCGACCGCAAGGTGCCGGTCCGCATGCTGGTGCCGAACCTCTTCACGCTGCTCAGCCTGTGCGCGGGGCTCACCTCCATCCGCATGGCCTTCGAGGCGCGCTTCGAGCTTGCCGTCGCCCTCGTCGTCATCGCCGCCCTGCTTGACGGCGTCGACGGCCGCGTTGCGCGCGCGCTCAGGGCGCAGTCGCGCTTCGGCGCCGAGCTCGACAGCCTTGCCGATTTCGTCAACTTCGGCGTCGCGCCGGCGCTGATCGTCTTCGCCTGGGGCCTCGACGGCGTGCGCGGCTTCGGCTGGATTTCCGTGCTCGTGTTCGCGCTGGCGATGGGCATGCGGCTGGCGCGCTTCAACGCCATGCTCGACGTCGAGAAGCCGAAGTGGCAGTCGAACTACTTCACGGGCATGCCCGCCCCTGCCGGCGCCATCACCGTCCTGCTGCCGCTCTACATCGACGGTCTCGGCCTCGACATCCGCGCGTTCCCGGTCATCACCGCGCTCTACACCCTGGCGATGGCGTTCCTGCTCGTCTCCACCATTCCGACCTTCTCGGGCAAGCTTCTGGGCGAGCGCATCGGCCGCGAATGGGTGCTGCCCATCTTCGTCGCCGTCGCGGCGATGGTGGCGTGCCTGCTCACCTATCC
>JBFWWW010000110.1:0-12836 GCA_050245975.1 Hyphomicrobiaceae bacterium | reverse complement strand
CGTCGCACGCGCCGTGCTCAACCTTTCGGACAATGGCGGCGGTCGTCTCGACGACGTGCGCGTGATCTACCGGCAGCAGCCGTCCTATGCCTCGAGCGCGCATTTCGGCTCGCGCATCGTGTTCGCGCGCGACGGCTCGCTCTACATCACGCAGGGCGAACGGTATTCGGCACGCGAAGAGGCGCAGAACCCGGGCAACGACCTCGGCAAGGTCGTGCGCGTCATGCAGGACGGCGCGCCCTTTGCCGGCAATCCGAAGCTGCCCGGCTGGCGTCCCGAGATCTGGTCGATCGGACACCGCAACGTGCAGGGCGCCGCCCTCAATCCGACGACGGGCGAGCTTTGGACCGCGGAGCACGGCGCCCGCGGCGGCGACGAGATCAATATCCCGCGCAAGGGCCGCAACTACGGCTGGCCGGTGATCACCTACGGACGCGACTATTCCGGCGCCAAGATCGGCATCGGCACGGCGAAGGAGGGCATGGAGCAGCCGCTCTACTACTGGGATCCGTCGATGGCGCCGTCAGGCGCGGCCTTCTACACCGGCGACTTGTTCGCCGGCTGGAAGGGCAACATGCTGGTCGGCGGGTTGACGAGCCGCGCGCTGCACCGGGTGGTGTTCGACGGCGAGACGCCGGTCGCCGAAGAGCTCCTGCTCAAGGACCAGGGGCATCCGATCCGCGACGTGCGCGTGGGACCCGACGGCGCCGTCTGGGTCATGACAGACGAGGACAACGGGCTGATCCTGCGGGTCGTGCCGGCGTCTTGAGGACCGGTCAGCAGCCGGCGATGCAGACAACGCCGTTGCCGTAGTCCTTGGTCGGGCCAACAACGGAGACCGGCGTTACAGCCTGCTCGCTCGCCACCTCGGCGCGCTCTGCGGCGAGAACGGCCTGTGCGCGGCGCGCATCGGCGGCGACGGCGGCGGCCGAACGCGGTTTGGCGGCGTCGCGACGCGGGTCCTGCTGGCCCGATGACCGGTTGCCGACGGAGATGTAGACGTGGCTGGAGCCTCGGCTCGAGCTCACGGGCTCCCGGCCGGCTGCCTTGCTGCCCGTCGGCTCAGCGTGACTGGCATGGCTGTGGCTATGGGAGCGGAACTTGAAACCCTTGGCCTGCGCCGGTCCCGAAAAACCGAATGCGACGCTCAGCGCGCCCGCAGACACAAGAGCAAGAATTGGCCGTACCGGCAGGGAAATACGCATCGGATACTCGACAGGTTGGAGAGGCCCACAGGGTAGGGGGCAATCCCGAAGGTTTCCTTAATGCGAGGAATGCGAGGCCGTCCGCGAAGGTTGACAGCGCCTCTCGCATCCACGATGGTGCGGCCCATTCCAGACGGCCCGCAAAAGACGAGCCGCCATCCTGCACAGGGAACGCTTGGGGACGCTCCGAGCGGCCGGGAGGCAGGACGGTAAACGCCAGCCGGCGCGTTGCGCTCGCTGGCGTGTTTGCCGTTGGCCGTATGGAACGCCACATGACCTGCATTGGCGGCGCCGCCGCCAAATGCAGACGATGAAGGGTTGCCATGTTCCAAAGCCTGTCCGACCGCCTGTCGGCCGTCTTCGACAAGCTCACGCGCCGCGGCGCGCTGACCGAAAGCGACGTCGCGGAGGCGATGCGCGAGGTCCGGCGCGCGTTGCTGGAGGCCGACGTCGCGCTCGACGTCGTGCGCGACTTTACGGACAAGGTGAAGGCCAAGGCCGTCGGCCAGGAGGTCGTGAAGTCGGTCACGCCGGGCCAGATGGTGGTCAAGATCGTCCATGACGAGATGGTCGCCATGCTCGGCTCGGACGCGTCACCCGTCGATCTTGTCGCGCAGCCGCCGATCCCGATCCTGATGGTCGGCCTGCAAGGGTCCGGAAAGACGACGACCACGGCCAAGATCGCCTATCGGCTGACCAACCGCGACCGCAAGCGCGTGCTGATGGCCTCGCTCGATACGCGCCGCCCCGCCGCGCAGGAGCAGCTGCGCGTGCTGGGCGAGCAGACGCAGGTGGAGACGCTGCCCATCGTCGCAGGGCAGACGCCGCTGCAGATCGCGCGGCGCGCGATGGAGGCCGGGCGGCTCGGCGGCTATGACGTGGTGCTGCTCGATACGGCCGGGCGCACGACGGTCGACGAGGCTCTCATGCACGAGGTGGCGGAGGTCAAGGCCGCCACCCAGCCGCACGAGGTCCTGCTCGTCGCCGACGCGCTCACCGGCCAGGACGCCGTCAACACCGCCAAGGCCTTCGAGAACCGCGTCGGCATCACCGGCATCGTGCTGACCCGCGTCGACGGCGACGGCCGCGGCGGCGCCGCGCTCTCCATGCGCGCCATCACCGGCAAACCGATCAAGCTGATGGGCGTCGGCGAGAAGTGGGACGCGCTGGAGGATTTCCACCCGCAGCGCATCGCCGGCCGCATCCTCGGCATGGGCGACGTCGTGTCCCTCGTCGAGAAGGCCGCGCAGACCATCGACGCGGAGAAGGCGCAGGCCATTGCCGAGCGCATGCGCAAAGGCGCCTTCGACCTGGAGGACTTGTCCGAGCAGCTCGGCCAGCTGCAGAAGCTCGGCGGCATGTCGGGGATGATGGGCCTTCTGCCGGGCGTCGGCAAAATCAAGAAGCAATTGGGCGACGCCAACCTCGACGACAGCATTCTCAAGCGCCAGCGGGCCATCATCTCCTCGATGACGCCGCGCGAGCGCCGCAACCCGAAGGTGCTCGACGGCAAACGCAAGCGCCGCATCGCCGGCGGCTCCGGCACCAAGGTCGAGGACGTCAACCGCCTGCTGAAGATGCACCGCCAGATGGCCGACATGATGAAGATGGTCGGCAAGAACAAGGGCATGCTCGGGCGCATGTTCGGCATGGGCGGCGGCGCGGCGGCGCCGAGCGCGGCCGAGATGGAGCAGATGCAGGCAGACCTTGCCCGCCTCGATCCCAAGGCGCTCGAACAGCTGCCCAGAGAACTCAAGGACGGCCTCAAGGGGTTGCCGGGAGCAGGCGGCGGCTCGCTGCCGGGCCTCGGCGGCCTCGGTCCACGCCTTCCCGGCCTCCCCGGCCTGGGCGGAGGCCAGCGCTTTCCGGGCCTGCCTGGATTTCCGAAGAAGAAATAGTCAGATCACCAATCAGCTTACGCAGAAAAAGGACCACTATCCATGTCAGCAAAGATCAGGCTCTCGCGCGGCGGCACCAAGAAGCGCCCGTACTATTACATCGTCGTCGCCGACTCGGCCTCGCCGCGCGACGGCCGCTACATCGAGCAGATCGGCACGCACAATCCGCTGCTGCCGAAAGACAGCGCCGACCGCGTCAAGATCGATCTCGAGCGCGCCAAGCACTGGCTGTCCGTGGGCGCGCAGCCGACGGACCGGGTCGCCCGTTTCCTGGACGCCGCCGGCCTCATGAAGCGCACGCAGCCGACCAACCCGAACAAGGCCAAGCCGCGCAAGAAGCGCATGGAGCGCGAGGCTGCGGCTGCCAAGGCCGCCGGCGGCGACGCGGCTCCGTCCGCCTGATCCGGCGCCGATGGCCGATACCGACGACCGCCGCGTCCTGCTCGGCCGCATCGCGGGCGCGCACGGCATCCGCGGCGACGTGCTGATCCGCAGCTATACGTCGCCGCCCGAGGCCATCGGCTCCTATGGAGCGCTGTCGGACGAGACCGGCAAGCGCTCCTTCTCGATCGCAAGCCTGCGCGTGACGTCGAAAGGCGTCGCCGCGCACCTGTCCGGTGTCTCCGACCGGACAGCGGCCGAAGGCCTCAGAGGCGTCTCGCTCTTTGTTGCGCGCAGCCGCCTGCCGCCCGCAGCCGAAGGCGAATACTACCTCGCCGATCTCATCGGCATGACCGCGCGCGATGCGGGCGGGCAGACGATCGGCGAGATCATCGACGTCCCCAACTACGGCGCCGGCGATCTGCTCGAAATCCGGCCCGCGGCGGGCGGCGACACGCTGCTCGTTCCCTTCACCGACGCCTGTGTTCCCGAGGTCGATCTCGACCGCGGGCAGGCGCTCGTCGTCCTGCCGCAGGAGGCCCCGGAGGCCGGCGACTGAACCTGCACGCGATTGTCAAACCTGGCGTTATCGCGGAAGCTGGCACCCTTGGAGCATGAACGGGAGACCCCAATGAAGATCGCGATCATCGGCGTCGGCGCCATGGGGTCAGTCTATGCGGCGCTTCTGGCGAGCGCAGGCCACGAGGTGATCGCCGTCGATCAGTGGCAGGACCACGTCGATGCCATCAACGTGCGCGGTCTGCGCGTCGAGGGCCCTTCCGGCGACCGCACGGTCAACATGCGCGCGACGTCCGAGCCCTCGACCGTCAAGGATGCGGACCTCGTCATCATCGCCACCAAGGACGATGGGGTCATTGCGGCGGCAAAAGCCGCCCGGCAGATGGCAAAGCCCGACGCTCCGATCCTGACCATCCAGAACGGGCTCGGCAGCGCCGACAAGGTCGCGTCCGTGGTCGGCCCTGAGTGCGTCCTGATCGGCGTGGTCGGCGGTTTCGGCGCCTCGATGCGTGGACCGGGACATGCCCACCACAACGGCTGGGAGTTCGTGCGCCTGGGCGAGATGTCGGGCGCGGCATCCCCGCGCGTCGAGGCCGTCGCCGAGGTGTGGCGGTCGGGCGGCTTCAAGGTCCTGACCTTCGCCGACATTCACAAGATGGTCTGGGAAAAGCTGATCTGCAATTGCACGTACTCCGGCACCTGCGCGCTCACGGGGCTGCGCGTCGGCGAGGTGCAGGCCAACCCGGAAGCCTGGGCCATCGCATCCGCCTGCGCCAGCGAGGCCTATGCCGTGGCGCGCAAGAAGGGCATCAACCTCGATTTCACCGATCCCGTAGCCTACGTGAAGGCCTTCGGCCAGAAGATCCCCAATGCGCGGCCCTCGATGCTGCTCGACCATCTCGCCGAGCGCCGCTCCGAAATCGAGTCCATCAACGGCGCCATTCCGCGCGAAGGGCGCAAGGTCGGCGTACCCACGCCTGTCAACGATACGGTGGTGGCCTTGGTGAAGGCCAAGGAAAGCGCGTTCGGCAAGCGCTGAAGCCTGAGGGAGGGGTCGGGTGGACCTGCACGTGCTGGCGGCGATGATGTTCGCTGCCTTCTGCCACGCGGCCTGGAACGCCTCCATCAAGGTACGGCTCGATCCGGCCGTCGCGACGGTGCTCATGTCCGTGGCAAGCGGCGTGGTGGCCATGCCCCTGCTCCTCCTGTTCGGCCTGCCGGCCGCCGAGTCGTGGCCCTTTCTCGCCGCATCGCTCGTCATCCACATCGGCTACTGGACGGCGCTGTCGGAAGCCTATCGGTTCGGCGATTTCGGGCAGGTCTACCCGCTGGCACGCGGCGCCGCCCCGCTTTTCACGGCGCTCGGCAGCATGGCGATCCTGTCGGAGTCGTTGGGGCCCGTCGGCTGGGCCGGCATCCTGACGCTCGTTGCCGGCGTTCTCCTGCTCTCGCTCGGCAAGTCATCGGTCGGCCACATCGACCGTCGGGCCGTCGCTCTCGCTTTCGCCACGGCGCTGACCATCGTCGCCTACACGCTGGTCGACGGCATCGGCGCGCGCCGCTCCGGCTCGCCGCATGCCTATGCCCTGGCCTTCTTCGCCGGCAACGGCCTGGTGATGCTTGCGTTCGGGCTGCTCAGGGCACCGCGGCGCACCGTGATGGGACTGAAAAAGGACTGGACCCTCGCCTTCGTCGGCGGCGTGCTGTCGCTCGCCTCCTACTGGATCGCGTTGTGGGCCATGACGCGCGCGCCCATCGGCCTTGTCGCCGCGGTGCGCGAGACGAGCGTGCTCTTCGCCGCCATCCTGTCCATCACCGTCCTCAAGGAGAAGGCGCTCGCATCCCGCGTTGTCGCCGCGGGCCTCGTCATGGCAGGTCTCATCCTCGTGCGGCTCCACTAGCAACGGCACCAACTGACATGCAGGCTTTCGGACTCTACGGGCACATCCGGGCGAACCGCATCCGTTCCATCCTGCTGCTGGCGGGATTCGTGGCGCTCCTGCACGCGCTGCTGTTCTCGCTGCTGCTGATCTGGAGCGCGTTCCTCGGCGGGACTCTGGACGAAATCGTCGCCGGCGCGGCCGAGCAGTTCGCCCGCTCCTGGCCCGTGGCGCTGCTGGCCTCGCTCGCCTGGTTCGCCATCGCCTGGGTCTTCCATCAGAAGCTCATCGGCTTCGCCACCGGTGCGCGCGGCATCGCCCGCAGCGAGGCCCCGCGCGTCTACAACGCCCTGGAGGCGCTCTGCATCTCGCGCGGCCTCACGATGCCGCAGGTCCAGATCATCGAGACGCCGGCTCTCAACGCCTACGCCTCGGGCATCAAGGACGGCCAGTATGTGGTGGCTGTCACGCGCGGCCTGATGGACACGCTCTCCGATGACGAGCTCGAGACCGTGCTCGCCCATGAGCTGACGCACATCCGCAACAAGGACACGCAGCTCATGGTGATCGCGGTGATCTTCGCCGGCATTTTCGCGTTCTTCGGCGACCTCGTGATCCGCGGCTGGGACTTCCCCTACGGCTGGTCGCCGACCAGCCGGCCGCGCCTGCCGACCCGCACCGACGGCGACACCTGGATGGGTGGCCGAAGCGACAATGACAGCAATGGCGGGCGCTCCGGCCGCTCGGGGAACGGCGGCGGCGCGGCGATCATCGCCATCGTCATTGCCGTCGCCGTCATTCTGATCTCGTGGGGTATCTCGACGCTGATCCGCCTCGCGCTCTCGCGCTCGCGCGAGTACCTCGCCGACGCCGGCGCGGTGGAACTGACCAAGAACCCCGACGCGCTCATTCGCGCGTTGCGGAAGATCGAGGCGAAGGCAAGCTTCGACGTGCCCTCGCGCATGGAAGCCTTTTTCATCGAGAACCCGGTCGCAGGCCGGATGTCGAGCCTGTGGTCGACGCACCCCGCCATGGCCGACCGCATCGCGGCATTGGAGAAATATGCCGGCGGCCGCGACGTACCGACCGCGTCGGTACCGGCCCGATAACCGCCGCTACTCCGCGATCGGCAGGCGGCGGCGCAGCTCGGCCTTGTGCACCTTCTCGAGCGTCACGCGCGGCAGGTCATCGACCACCAGCACCTGTCGCGGGACCTTGAAATCGGCGAGCCGCGCCCGGCATTGCGCGACGATGCGGGCACCCAAGTCCTCCCGCAGCTCCGCTGCGAGGCCCTGCAGCGGGATGACGAACACGACCGGCACCTCGTCCAGCATGCGGTGCTTCTGCGCCACCACGGCGCACTCGCCCACGCCCTGGACCGTTGCGACCACCCGTTCGATCTCGGAGGCGGCAACGTTCTCGCCGCCGATCTTCAGCATGTCCTTGTCACGGTCGGAGAAGGTGATGGTGCCCCCGGTGCCGAGCGTCACGCGGTCGCCGGTGATGAACCACCCGTCGTCGGTGAAGCTCGCCGCCGTGGCCTCGGGCGCATTGAGGTACTCCAGGAACAGCTCGATGCCCGGCCTGCCCCGGCACTCCAGGTGTCCGGTCTCGCCCGGCTCCACGTGCGTCCGGTCCGCGCGCAGGATGCGGATGCCGTAACCGGCGGCCGGGCGGCCCGTCGTGTTGGGCGGATTGGGCAGCAGCGCGTCGCCGATGATGCCGTGCGAGATCGTCTCGGTCATGCCCCACCAGCCGATGGTCGGGATGTTGAAGGCCGCCGCGAAGCTCGGCTGGTTGGCCGACGTGCCCCACATGCGGAAGCTGTGGTCGCCCGGCACCTCATGCGCCGCCAGCGCCTTGAGGCAGAAGGGCACCGTCGAGTGCCACGTCGCGCGATTGCGCCGCGCCGCGGCCCAGAAGCGGCTGGCGGAAAACCGTGGCTGCAGGACGAACGATCCGCCGACCCAGAGCGTGGCGAGGATGGAATAAGCACGCGCATTGGTGTGGAACGTCGGCAGGACGACGTGATGCACGTCATCCTGCGTCAAAGCCTCGTGCACCGCGCAGGTGCGCGCGCCCCACAGCGCATTGCCGTGCGTCCACAGCACGCCCTTGGGACGCGAAGTCGTCCCGGAGGTGTACTGCACGGAGCTGAGCCGCCAGGGGTCGGGCGCAAGCCGCGGCAAACCGGCCGGGTGGCCGTCGAGCGTCGAGAACCTGGCGTCCCGCCCGGGCAGCTGGCCGGCTGGCGGGCACCCTCCGCCCGCCAGGCGTTCGGTGACGGCGATCCATTCGAGCTGCGGTGCGGCGGCCGACAGGAGGCTCGCCAGCTCGGGCTGCGTCACGGCCGCCACCGCCCCGCAGTGCTCGGCGAAGTACGCCATCTCGTCTGCCGACGAGCGGGTGTTCGTGGTGACGATGACGACGCCGAGGCGCGCCGTCGCGAACCAGAGGAATTCCATCTCCGGGGAGTTGTCGAGGTGGACCAGCAGCGTATCGCCGGCCTTGAGGCCGCGCCCGGCAAGGCCGGCGGCGACGCGCTGCACGCGGTCGTGGAACCGGCCGTAGGTCCAGACCTCCCGTTCGCCCTCGAACGGCTCCCAGATCAGGAAGGGATGATCGCGCCGGGTCGCGGCACGCAGGTCGAGCAGCCAGTTGATGTCGCGCCCGGCGAAGGGATTGATGCCCGACGTGGCCGGATCACCCGACATCGCCACTCCCGTCAGTAGAGAACGACGCCGCGGATGCTCTCGCCCTTGTGCATCAGGTCGAAGCCCTTGTTGATGTCGGCGAGCGGCATGGTGTGCGTGATCATGGGATCGATCTGGATTTTGCCGTCCATGTACCAGTCGACGATCTTCGGCACCTGCGTGCGGCTCTTGGCGCCGCCGAAAGCCGTGCCGCGCCATACGCGCCCCGTGACGAGCTGGAACGGACGGGTGCGGATTTCCTGGCCCGCGCCGGCGACGCCGATGATGATGCTCTCGCCCCAGCCCTTGTGGCAGGCTTCGAGGGCGGTGCGCATCACCTCGACATTGCCGATGCACTCGAAGGTGTAGTCGGCGCCGCCTTTCGTCAGGTTGACGAGATGGCCGACGAGATCCTTGCCGGCCTCCTTCGGGTTGACGAAGTGAGTCATGCCGAACCGCTCGCCCCACGCCCTGCGGTCGGAGTTGAGATCGACGCCGATGATCATGTTGGCGCCGACGAGCTTCAGGCCCTGGATGACGTTGAGGCCGATGCCGCCGAGGCCGAACACGATGCAGTTCGAGCCGGGCTCGACGCGCGCCGTGTTGATGACGGCGCCGATGCCGGTGGTGACGCCGCAGCCGATGTAGCAGACCTTGTCGAAGGGCGCGTCCTCGCGGATCTTCGCCACCGCGATCTCCGGCAGCACCGTGAAGTTGGAGAACGTCGAGGTGCCCATGTAGTGATGGACCTTCTTGCCGCCGATGGAGAAGCGGCTCGTGCCGTCCGGCATCAGGCCCTGCCCCTGCGTGGTGCGGATCGCCTGGCACAGGTTCGTCTTGGGATTGAGGCAGTATTCGCACTCCCGGCACTCGGGCGTGTAGAGCGGGATGACGTGGTCGCCCTTTTTCACCGAGCGCACGCCGGGGCCGACATCCACGACAATGCCCGCGCCTTCATGGCCGAGGATGGCGGGGAAGAGACCTTCGGGGTCGGCGCCCGAGCGGGTGAACTCATCGGTATGGCACAGGCCCGTCGCCTTGATCTCGACCAGCACCTCGCCGGCCTTGGGGCCTTCCAGGTCGACGTCGACGATCTCGAGCGGCTTGTCGGCCTCGAAGGCGACGGCGGCGCGGGTCTTCATGCAGGGGGTTTCCGGTCCGGATGCAGGGTTGGCTCACTATGGCAGCCAAAGGCGCCAGCGTGAACCCGTCGCAGCAGCAGCCGCGGCGCCGGTCAGGACCGGATCAACGCTGGCCCCAGATCTCCACCAGCGCGCGACCTTCCGCGATGCCGCCCTGCTGGAAGATGCGGGTGCGATAGGTGGGCCGGATATCCTCGATCACGTTCGGCCCGCCAGGCAGCTCGATGTCGTCGGAGCTGCCGTCAGGCTCGATCTTCAGGCGATGGAACGGCACCTCGGTCACGGAGCCCGCACCATAGCCGACGCGCACCTTGAAAAGCGTGATGGCCTCGTCGCGCACCGTTATGCGGATGCGCCCGAACTTGCCGAGCTCAGGGCCGACCGTGATCACGTCGCGGCTGTCGATCGTGAAGCCGGCCGACTGGGAACCGAGCAGCATCCACCCCTTGTTGTACTTGAGCGCATCACCGTTCGCGCCGAGCCAACCCGCCTCGTAGTGCCCGTACACTTGCACATAGGCGCGCCCGCTGAAGCCGAGCCGCGGCCGGTAGGCGAGAGAGATGCGCCGGATGAAGCGATCGGACTTCACGCGCAGCCACTGCGACGCCGCGCCGGGCTTCAGGTCGGCGTTGATGACCACGGTCTCGTAGCTGCCATCGGCGTATTCGATCGTCACCGTCTTCATGGACACGTCGTTGTCGAGGACGCGCAGCCGGATGCGGTCGAACCTCCCGACCTCGGGATTGACGGCGATGACGTCGCTGTCGCGCAAAAAGCCGACCGTCCGGCCGCCAAACAGCACCTCGTGGCCGCTGTCGGCGGCGGCGACCGGCAGCGGTTGCGCGGGCGCGGGCTTGGGCGCGATGGCCGCGACAGGCTTCGGCTGCGCCCGCACGGGGCGTCGCAGCGCGGCGCCGTCGGCCGTCTGGATGCCGTAGACCTCGACCTGCGGGTCGCCCTTCGCGGCCGGCGGGACGCGGTAGAACATCTCGATCCTGTCGACGAACCGGTTGTCGGCGCGACGGTCGATCGGCGCGGTCCGGTCGCCGGGCTGCAGCTTGATGGTCCGGCGCTCGTCGTGCTGCGAACCGCTCGACCACGTGACACGGATGTTCGTGAACTCGACGGGCTGCTGGCGGACCAGAACGCGCACGGCCTTGAAGGCTCCACGCGCGGACGACAGGTCGATCACCGCGGAAGCGGCATTGCGGTCGAGGTGATGAGCGACAAGCAGCACGTCCGTCTCGCCGGGTGCGGCCGTCGCCACCGCCGGGACGACAAGCACCAGCATGAGCAGCCAGGCCGCAAGGCGACCGCAGAGCCTCGAACGCATGGCTTGCCCCTCCGAACCGATGCCGCTGCGCCCACGGCGCCAGCGTTCTCCACACACACGGGGAGGGATGTAGCGTATCGGGTGGGGCAAATGAAGGCAGGCGGCGGCAACGGCCGCCATCCCGCGTCAGGGTCTAGCCCGAGTGTCGGCGGCCGAGCCGACGCCCGTCGAGGGCAAATTTGTGATCTGTTTCAACGGTCCACAGGTTGATGAGAACAGCCGGCGAGCTGTCGACCGACGCCACCAGCGCGGATTCTCTCGCCAGGTCCCGCGCGTCGTCCGGCGCGGAGTCGGCCGGGCAAGGCGCCGTGACGCCGGGCGTGTTCTCGTTGCAAGCCTTCGGGCGGCGCCAAAGGCGAAATCTGAAGTGATGCATGATGACCCCTGCTTCGGCCGCAACACGGCCCAGTGTTGGATGGCAGATCGCTATTCGGCCACCGGAGCGCAAGGCGCTGCGCCATCACTTCGCGACACGGGTCTGTGAACAATGTTTCCCGAACACCGGCCGTGGGCCTTGGCCGTCCGTTTGCGGCGGCCTAGTGTGGCATCGATCCGGAGGCGACATCCGGCGTGGAGGCACACGAGACAATGACGGCGCAGGCTCGCGAAACGACCAAGGACCACACGGCGACGGCAATCTCCATCCTGCGCCAGCGCTTCGGCGACCGCCTGCAGACGGGCGAGGCCATCCGCCAGCAGCACGCCAACACGCTGACCTGGATCCCGAACCAGCCGCCCGACGCGGTGATCTGGGTCGAGACCGCCGAGGAGGTGGCCGAGGTCGTGCGCGTGGCGGCCGCCCATGGCGTCCCCATCGTCCCCTTCGGCGCCGGCACCTCGCTCGAGGGCCACATCAATGCGCCGCGCGGCGGTCTCTCGCTGGACTTCTCGCGCATGAACCGGATCATCGCGGTCAACGAGCGCGATCTCGACTGCGTGGTCGAGCCCGGAGTCTCACGCCGACAGCTCAACGACTATCTGCGCGACCGTGGCCTGTTCTTCCCCGTTGATCCCGGCGCCGAGGAGGCGACCAACGGCGGCATGGCGGCCACGCGCGCCGCGGGCACCCACGCCGTGCGCTACGGCACGATGCGCGAGAACGTCCTCAACGTGACGGCCGTGCTGGCGGACGGATCGACCATCAAGACCGCTCAGCGGGCGCGCAAGTCGGCCGCGGGCTACGACCTGACGCGACTGATGGTGGGATCGGAAGGCACGCTCGGCATCTTCACCGAGCTCACGGTGCGCCTCTACGGCATACCGGAGAAAATCCTCGCCGCCGTCTGCCCGTTCGAGACGCTGGAGGGCGCGTGCAACGCCGTCATCCAGGCCATCCAGCTCGGCCTCGGCATCGCCCGCGTCGAGCTGCTCGACGAGATGCAGATCTACTCGGTCAACATGTATTCGAAGCTGGGGCTGGAGGAGAAGCCGACGCTCTTCCTCGAGTTCCACGGCACCGAGGTGTCCGCCCGCGACCAGGTGGAGCTGTTCCGCGCCATCGCCGAAGGAGAAGGCGCGATCCGCTTCGACTGGGCGGAGACCGAGGAGGAACGGCGCCGGCTGTGGAAGGCGCGCCACGATGTCTACTGGGCGGTGAAGACCGCCTGGCCCGGCCGCGACGCCTTCGCGACCGACGTCTGCGTGCCGATCTCGCGCCTGGCCGAATGCGTCGTGGAAACGCAGAAGGACATCAAGGCCTCGGGGCTCATCGCGCCCATCGTCGGGCATGTCGGCGACGGAAATTTCCACACCACGCCCTGCATCGACCGCTCAAACCCGGCCGAG
>JBFWWW010000109.1:0-12882 GCA_050245975.1 Hyphomicrobiaceae bacterium | reverse complement strand
GCCTTCGAGAACGAATCCGCCCTTGCCGTCGCCTTTCGCGGTCGTTCCGACATGGGCGAGATCGTAGCGGGCATCGCGTTCCAGGTGTGCAAGCGCCAGCTTCGTCGTGCCGGCAACGATGCCGGGCGTCAGCTCCGATTGCTGCGCGGCGCTGCCGGCGTGGCGCAGAACGCCGCCCGCGAGCACGACTGTCGGAACGAACGGGTCGATCGACAGCGCGCGGCCGAGCGATTCCATGACGATCATGGTCTCGATGGCGCCCTGTCCAAGGCCGCCATGCTCCTCAGCGAACGGGATGGCGAGCGCGCCGAGGTCGGCGAGAGACTGCCAGACCTTTGCGCTATAGCCGCCGGGCTCCTTCTGGTAGGCAAAGCGGGTCGACAGCTCGCTGTACTGATCCGCCAGCAGGCGATCGAGACTGTCCTTGAGCTGGCGTTGCTCGTCGCTGAAGTCGAAGTCCATTGCCGTCTCTTCCCGATCTGTTGCCGCCGGCCTCAGAAGCCGAGGACGGCCTTGGCGATGATGTTGCGCTGGATCTCGTTCGATCCGCCGTAGATCGAGACCTTGCGGTAGTTGAAATACTGCGGCGCGGCCGGTGCGGCCCAGGCGAGGTCCATGGGCGGCTCGTTGGAGCCGAACACGGCGTCGTCGTGGTCCGGCTGGTAAGGAAGTCCGAGCGGCCCGGCAACCTCGAGCAGGAGATCGGTCGTCGCCTGCTGGATCTCGCTGCCCTTGATCTTGAGAATCGAGGATGCGGGGTTGGGCGTGTTGCCCTTGCGATGGCGATCCTCGGACAGCACCCGCATTTGCGTCATTTCGAGCGCCTTGAGCTCCACCTCCACCGCGGCCACCTTCTCGCGGAAGCGCTCGTCCTCCATGAGCGGACGATCGCCTGCCATGACGCGTCCGGCGAGTTCCTTGATCTTGCGGACCCGCTGCTTCGAATAGCCGACGCGCGCGATGCCGGTGCGCTCGTTGCCGAGCAGGAACTTGGCGCAGTCCCAGCCGCGATGTTCCTGGCCAATGAGGTTCTCGACCGGCACCTTGACGTCGTCGAAGAACACCTCGTTCACCTCCCGCCCGCCATCCAGGGTGACGATCGGGCGCACGGTCACGCCGGGGCTCTTCATGCTGAAAACGAGGAATGAGATGCCGAGCTGCTTCTTGGCCGCGGGGTCGGTGCGGACAAGACAGAAGATCCAGTCCGCATGCTGGGCCAGCGTCGTCCAGGTCTTCTGGCCATTGACGATGTAGTGGTCGCCCTGGCGCACGGCCGTGGTCTTGAGGCCGGCAAGATCCGAGCCGGCGCCCGGCTCCGAGAAGCCCTGGCACCACCAGTCGTCGAGCGCCGCCATGCGGGGCAGGAAGCGCTTCTTCTGCTCGTCGGTGCCGAAGGCGATCACGACAGGTCCGCACATCGAGACGTTGAACGGCAGCGGCTGGGGTACGGAGTTGGCCTGCAGCTCCTCGGTGTAGATGTAGTGCTGCACAGGCGTCCAGTCTGCGCCGCCCCACTCCTTGGGCCAGTGCGGAACGGCGAGGCCGCGCGCATGCAGGACCTTGTGCGCCGTCACCATGTCCGCCTTGTCGAGGTGCCGGCCCTCGCTGACCTTGCGACGGATGGAGTCGGGGACTTCGCTGCGGAAGAATTTGCGCAGGTCGTCGCGGAACGCGATCTCGGCGTCGTTGAAGCGCAGGTCCATATGGATCTCCTGGGCGCGGGGCGCCCCGGCCGTCGAGCCAGGGCTGCGCGGCGGACTAGACGATTTCGAAAAGGCCGGCGGCACCCTGTCCGCCGCCGATGCACATCGTAATGACCGCGTACTTGACGCCGCGGCGCTTGCCTTCGATCAGCGCGTGGCCTGTCATCCGCGCGCCGCTCATGCCGTAGGGATGCCCGATGGCGATCGCGCCGCCGTCGACATTGAGGCGATCCGAGGGGATGCCGAGTTTATCGCGGCAGTACAGCACCTGACTGGCGAAGGCTTCGTTGAGCTCCCACAGCCCGATGTCGTCCATCTTGAGGCCGGTCCGCTGCAGCAGCCGCGGCACCGCGAAGACGGGACCGATGCCCATTTCGTCAGGTTCGCAGCCGGCGACGGCAAAGCCGCGGAAGATGCCCATCGGCTTGATGCCCTGCTTGGCTGCCTCCTTGTCCGACATTAGCACGCAGGCCGATGCGCCGTCCGAAAGCTGGCTGGCGTTGCCGGCCGTGATGAACTGGTCGTCGCCGCGCACCGGCTTGAGCTTGGCGAGCCCTTCGATGGTGGTGTCCGGCCGGTTGCCCTCATCGCGTTCGAGCGTCACCGTGCGCTTGGAGATTTCCTTGGTTTCCTTGTTCTCGACCGCCATGACCGTCGTCATGGGCACGATCTCGGCGTCGAGGCGGCCGGCTTTCTGCGCGGCTGCGGTGCGCTGCTGGCTACTCAGCGCGTAGTCGTCCTGCTTCTCGCGCGAGATGTTGTACCGCCGGGCGACGATGTCGGCGGTCTCGATCATGGGCATGTAGACCGCACCCTTGTGCTCCACGATCCAGTCGTCGCGGTAGAACTTGGTGTTGAGGTTCATCTGCACGAGGCTGATGGACTCGAGCCCGCCGGCGACGGCAACGGGAACGCCGTCCTGCGTGATGCTGCGTGCCGCCAGCGCGATGGCCTGCAGGCCGGAGGAGCAGAACCGGTTGACCGTCTGCGCCGCGGCGGTGACCGGCAGGCCGGCACGGATCGCACACTGGCGGGCGATGTTGCCGCCTGTTGCGCCCTCCGGATTGGCGCATCCCATCACAACGTCCTCGACGCTGCCGGGATCGATGCCCGCGCGTGCAACGGCGTGCTTGATGACGTGACCACCAATTTCGGCGCCATGGGTGAGGTTGAATGCGCCGCGGACGGCTTTGCCGATCGGGGTACGGGCGGTGGATACGATTACGGCGTCGACCACGTTGTGTCCTTTCTGGCTACGCAACCTGTGCCACGCGAGGCGGTTCCAGGCGCATGCTCCGCTTCACCTGGATCTCGCCCAGGCATACTGCGGCTGTCGCCGGCTGATTGAGTGAACCGCATCGCTCCCATCGCCACGATTTCGACAGCCAAAGCCGCGCACGTGATCTTGATTGATGGCCATGAGGGTAGGCGGCGCATATTGCCTTGGCAACAGCCGAATCCGCATTTTCGAAAAAAGAGTATCCTCGGCTGCCCGAACCTTGGATCGCCTGCTTCACGTGCGCCAGCGCTCCGGCTAGGCGGCCGCGCGGGGGTAGGGTTCGGCGCTGAAGGAGAAGTTGTGATCGCGGGCCATGTGGATGAGGGCGCGTTCCGCCAGCGCCGTGATCGTGAGCAGCGGATTGACACCGAGCGATCTGGGAATGACGGCGCCGTCGGTCACGTAAAGGCCGTCGTGTACAGCCGTCGCGTCGCCTGTCGCGGCCGCATCGAACACCCGGCATTTATGATCCACGACGCCATCCGACCGAGTGCGGCCCATGGGCGTGCCGCCAAGCGGATGCGCCGTTGCGGGCGTATGGCCCATGACCGTACCGGCAAGCGGATTTTTCACGTAGCGGCCGCCAACAGCCGAGACGAGTTCCGACAGCGTGTCATCGAGCCGCTTGTAGACGGGGTGTTGTCCGGCGTTGGGCCAGGCGAGCTGCAGATGATCATCCTCGAGGCGGAACGTGCCGCCCGAGTTGTCGTGCGATACGGCGAAGAACGTCTGCAGGCCTGCGAAAGGTCCCTTGTATACACCCGTTACGAGACTCTGCAGGGCGCCCAGCAGGCGGCCGTTGGGAATGAAGAGCACCGGCAGAATCGGTGCGAGCGCCGATGGAAGCACGCCTTCCTGAACGTGCATTTCATTGTCGAGGCAGCCGGCATCGGGGAAATCGAGCTGTCCGCTGACGACCGCGCCCACTGTAAGACCGGCAACCTTGGAGGGATTTCCCACGCCAATGGCGTTGACGGGGATCTTGGCGCCGTAGCCGAAGGCGATGATGTCGCCGTTGGCGGAAAAGCGCGAGCCGAGCTTGTCCGACAGCGCGAGGCCTCTTTCGCCCGACCGAAGCAAGATTTCGGTTGAGCCGAGCGTGCCGGCGGCGAGGATAACCAGGGATGCCGTCAACGGAGCGGTGCGGCCTGCGATGTGAACCTGCCAGCGGCCATCGCGTGCGCGCGTCAGGCTCGATACGCGTGCGTGTGTGAAGAGATGGGCGCCGTGGTGCGCCGCATCCGGCAGATAGGTGAGCGCCACCGTGGTCTTGGCGCCGACATTGCACCCGCCGCAGCAATCACCGCATCCGGTGCAGGCCGGTTGCGCTATCCCCGCGCTGCTGACCGTATCCTCGAAGGCGACATTGAGGGGCGGCACCACGGGTTCCTTGCCGACCGCAGCGCCGGCCTTGGCGAACGCCTGGAATTTTGTCGTTGCGGAGGCGGCGGGGGCGCGCGCGGGCCGCAGCCAGTCTTGCGCGCGCCTGTAGCCCTCATCGAGCGCGTCGTCACTGCGCATGTCGTCGGGCCAGGCCGCATCCGCGAAAACGCGTGGGTCTGGACGCAGGGCGACGCCGGCATTGATGAGCGACCCGCCGCCAAGCCCGCAGCCGACGAGGACGTGCATGTCGCTGCCCAGGCGGATGTCGTAGAGGCCGGTTTCGGAGCCGGTGCGGATGCGGCGCGAAGTGACCTGCATCTCGCGGCGGATGTCCGGCAGGCGCGTTGGGAACTCGCCGGTCTGGACCTCGCGGCCGCGCTCCAGGACGCAGACGCGCTTGCCGGCGCGGGCAAGCCGTGACGCCGCGACGCCCCCGCCGTAACCCGAGCCGATCACGACGGCATCGTAGTCGGATCCAAGCTCTTCAAGCGGCCGGGCAAGGCGCGGCATGGCGGGCGACGTCCCAGGGTTTGCGAAAGGGGCGCACCATAGACGGCGCGCCCGGACGCGCCAACCCTGCCTGCCGAGGCCTGTTAACGGCCCGCGCGGCGGCCAGCGCCGTTACCGGAACCGGTAGGGAATATCGAAGGTGAGCTGCGTCTCTGTCATTCCCGAGGGGGGCGCCGGGAACCTGGTCTCCCGGACGGCCGACAGCGCTACGGCATCGAGTGCCGGGTCTCCGCTCGATTGCGCGACGCGCAGGTCGCTGAGTCCGCCGGACGGTGCCACGATGAAGATGATGCGGACGGTTCCGCGATGGCCGGCCTTCAGACCCTTGCTCGGCCGGGTTTTCTTCAAGGCTGTGGCGACGAGGTGCGCATAGGCGCGCACCTCGCCGGGCGCGGCGGTGGCTGCGGCGGCTGTGGCCTGCCCGGGCTGAGCCTGCTCGGCTCGTGCGGTCGTGCCGCCGGCCGCGGGTGTCGGCTCCGGCGTGTGCTCCGGTTTCACAGGCTGCGGAGGCTTGGGGGCTTTCTCGGGGTCCGGCTGTGCCTTGTCCAGCGCGGCGAGGCCTTCCGGCGGCGGCGCATGCTCTTCGTGCTTCTCGGTTGCGTCAGGTTTCGGCGGCTCAGGCCTGGTGTCGCCATCCGTTGGCGCGACATCCTCACGGGTCGCTGCCGCTGTCTTGTCGGCCTGCGGAGCTTGCCGCGAATCGAGAACGTGCGAGGCGACGATGGTGACACTGATCGCCTCGAGTTCCCTGCCGCCGCCGCCGATGCTGTCCGGTGCTGCGGGCGCGAATTCGGCGAACGCCAGGGCATGCGCGCCGAGGGCCAACGCAAATGCGATCGATCTCAGCACTTCGTTTCGCCAGCCTGGACGTTGGCGGCCCGTCCCCCAGGCCGGAATGGCCAGAGGTATGCCGCTTGCAGCGCCAGTGGGCTCCGGAGCCCGGGCCGACAAGGTGCCCAACCCCGCAAAGACCGGCCTGCCGACCGCGACCGGCGGCAGCATCCACGACGGCAATTCGGGCTCTCGGCGGTCCATGATGTTATAATGTTACAAAAATGTCTCAGGGTTATGGCAAAGCGCGAACCCCCAGCTGTCACGGATTGAGGCCACCAAGCTGAATAGGTAGATACGTTATACAGTATCATTAAGCGAGGTGCAGGGTGACGAAGTGGCGCTGGCAGGTGGGATCGCACGACATGAACCCGGCGACCTTGGCTTCGGGTTTTCACGGACTGGTGGCGTTGCTGCTCGTCTCGCTCGTAATGGTGCCGGACACGGCACTCGCGCAGACGCAACTGCCCGGCATCGTCGTTACGACGCCGAGCCCCGTTGCGCGCTCACGGCCCGCGCAGGCCGCTCCGGCCGCGGCGGATACCGCGCCAGATGCGTCGCCCGCGGGAACGATCGTGGACGAATCCTTTGCGCCACTGACCGTGGTGACGGACACGCAGATCGACGCCACGCCTGGCTCCAACCTGGCCGACTCGCTGCAGTACAGGCCCGGCCTCACGGCTTCGAATTTCGCTGCGGGAGCCAGCCGCCCGATCATCCGCGGCCTCGATAACAACCGCGTGCGCGTTCAGGAGAACGGCGTCGGATCGCATGACGTTTCCGCTCTCAGCGAAGATCATGCCGTGCCGATCGATCCCTTCTCGGTCGACCAGATCGAGGTGGTGCGTGGTCCGGCAACGCTGCGCTACGGTTCGCAGGCGATCGGCGGGGTCGTGAACGCCACCAACAACCGCATCCCCGAATTCGTTCCGCGCGGCGGGTTCAGCGCATCGGTGACCGGCGGCATGGGATCGGTCGATCGCAGCGCCGACGGCGCTTTCAAGGTGACGGCCGGCTCCGGAAACTGGGTGTTGCATGCGGACGGCTTCAAGCGTGATGCCGACGACTACGGCACGCCACGGGGCAGGGAACGCAATTCGTTCGTCAACAGCGACGGCTACTCGCTGGGTGGCTCGTTCGTCGGGCCGAACGGCTATGTCGGCGTCGCCTATGTCCGCTTCAACAGTCTCTACGGCATACCGGGAGGCGAGGCGCTCGAGGAGCTCACGCGCATCGACATGCATCAGGACAAGGTGATGTCGAAAGGCGAGTGGCGCGTGCGCGACTACGGCATCGAGGCGATCCGCTTCTGGTTCGGCGGCACGAACTATGCGCACAACGAGCTCGCCCTGGAGACGGGCACACCGGAAATCGGCTCCCGCTTCACCAACAAGGAGAACGAGGGTCGCATCGAGATCCAGCACATGCCGGTGATGACGCCGTTCGGCGAGCTGCGCGGAGCCGTCGGGACTCAGCTCCGACAGCGTGATCTTGCGGCGCAGAGCTTCGAAGGCGATTCCCTGCTCGACCCGAACCGCACGCGGAGCATCGCCGGGTTCTGGTTCGAGGAGTTGCAGATGACGAAGCGCCTGCGCCTGCAGGGCGCGGCGCGGATCGAGGAGACGAATGTCGTCGGGACGGGGCTCGATTTCAGCGATCCTCTTCTTCCGACCATCGCCGCCGATCGGACGTTCCACCCCCTCAGCGTCAGCGCAGGCCTCCTCTATCAGCTGCCTCTCGATGTCGTGGCCCGCCTGACGGCGCAGTACGTGCAACGCGCGCCGGACTCTGCCGAACTGTTCTCCAAGGGTGCGCATGAAGCCACGGGAACGTTCGAGATCGGCAATCCCGATCTGCGGACGGAGGCCGCGCAGACGTACGAGCTGGGCTTCAAGAAATCGCTGGGGCGGTTCCGCTTTGACACGTCGCTCTACTACACCAAGTTCGACGGCTTCATCTTCAAGCAGCGCACAGGCGCCACCTGCGACGCGACGGCCGCGTCGTGCGCCCCGGGCCCGGGGGGCGAGTTCGACCAGGTCCTTTTCCAGCAGCGCGATGCGACGTTCTACGGGCTCGAGCTGGGCGGCCAATACGACGTTGCCAAGGTTTGGCGCGGGCTCTGGGGCGTCGATGCACAGTATGATTTCGTGCGCGCCAGCTTCGAGGACGCCGCCGGCGGAAACGTTCCCCGCATTCCCCCTCACCGGCTGGGAGGCGGGATCTACTATCGCGACACGAACTGGTTTGCCCGCGTCGGGATGCTGCATGCTTTCGACCAGAACAGGATCGGCGAGAACGAGACCCCGACCAAGGGCTACACGCTGCTCAATGCCGATCTGGCCTATACGCTCAAGTTCGACAAAACCGCGAACATCGTTCCGGAGATGATCATCGGCCTCAAGGGCGAGAACCTTCTCAACGACGACGTGCGCAATGCCGTGTCCTTCAAGAAGGACGAGGTGCTGGAGCCGGGGCGGACCGTGCGTCTCTACGGCACGATCAAGTTGAATTGAACAGGCTGAAGGGCATCGCGAAGGCTTCCGGCCGCGATACCGTGGCGCGCAAGGCCACCAGATGGTAAAGCGGCTGCAGTCAGCAGCAGCCGGGAATCCCTTCATGCCGAGCCATTTGTTCCAGCCGTTCCGCATGCGCGACGTCGAACTCGCCAACCGGATCGTCGTATCGCCGATGTGCCAATACTCGGCCGACGATGGATCGGCGACGGACTGGCACACGATGCATCTTGGCTCCCTGGCAAATTCGGGCGCCGGCCTGCTTATGGTCGAGGCGACAGCTGTCGAGCGCGAGGGCCGCATCACGCACGGCTGTCTCGGCCTTTATTCCGATGAGAACGAGCGGGCGCTGGCGCGCGTCATCGGGGCGTGCCGGACCTATGGGACGGCAAAGCTCGGCATCCAGCTGGGACACGCGGGGAGGAAGGGCTCATCGAAACGGCCATGGGAGGGCAAGTCGCTTTCCGAACCCCTGGCGGAAAAATCCTGGCCGACGAAGTCGGCGTCGGCGGTGCCGTTCGCGGCCGGGTGGCATACGCCCCACGCCATGACCGTCGAGGAGATCAAGGCGCTGACGAGCGAATTCGTGCGCGCCACGCAGCGGGCGGACCGGTTGGGTTTCGATCTGATCGAACTGCATGGAGCGCACGGCTACCTGCTGCACCAGTTCCTGTCGCCGGTTTCCAACAAGCGGACCGATGCTTACGGCGGCAGCCGCGAGAACCGCATGCGCCTCGTGCTGGAGACCTTTGCCGCGATGCGCGAGGTTTGGCCGAAGCCCAAGCCTTTCGGCGTGCGCATCTCGGCCATCGACTGGGTGGACGGCGGCTGGTCCATCGAGGACTCGGTGGCGCTGGCACGCGAGCTGAAGCGTCTGGGGTGCGATTTCGTGGACTGCTCGTCCGGCGGCATCGACCCCGCGGCGCGCATCACGATCGGGCCCGGCTACCAGGTGCCGTTCTCTGCCCGCATCCGCCGGGAGGCGGACATTCCCACCATGGCGGTCGGCCTGATCACGAATGCGGCTCAGGCGGAGAAGATTGTTGCGGACGGGGAGGCCGACCTTGTGGCCCTGGCGCGCGCTTTTCTTGATGACCCCCACTGGGGCTGGCATGCCGCCTATGAGCTGGGAGCCGAGCTCGTGCCCCCGCCGCAGTATGCGCGTGCCGTCCTCAAGACCTGGCCGCCGGCCGAGCGGCACAAGGCGAGTGCCTGAAGTTCGCGACGGAACTGGCATACCATATGCGTTGGCATTCGAGAGGCGGCGTGCGACGCCTCGCACCGGCGCGGGAAGCGGCCTCGTGATGGTGCAGTGCACGCCCGTTTCATGGGCCGGAATGCCCTCCACAGCCGTTTCCGGACCGGCTCTTTTGTCTTGCTGCAGATCGCCGTAGATCACTAGGTTACCAGGGTATAAAAGAAGCCGCCCGAACGCGCGCTCAAAGCCGCACGGGGGCGCAGGAGGACCAGGACGCGATGCAGGCGAGCGAGATCGCGGCGCGACGCAGGGGGCGCACGGCCCCCACCGACATCAGCAATCCGCAGTACTTCCACAAAGTGGTCGATTGCCAGTGGGCTTGCCCCACCCATACCCCGGTTCCCGAATACATCCGGCTGATCGCCCAGGGCCGCTACGCCGACGCGTACATGCTCAACTGGGAGTCGAATGTCTTTCCCGGCATCCTTGGCCGGGTGTGCGACCGCCCTTGCGAGCCGGCTTGCCGGCGCGGACGCGTCGAGGAAAAGCCGGTGGCGATCTGCCGGCTGAAGCGGGTCGCCGCCGACTATAAAGGCGACATCGACGGCCGAATGCCGCCGATCGCCGTAGTCAAGAACGGGAAGCGGATCGCATTGCTCGGCGCCGGGCCCGCCTCGCTTACCGTTGCGCGCGATCTGCTGCCGCTCGGCTATGCCGTCACGCTCTTCGAGAAGGATCCGAAGGGCGGCGGCCTGATGCGCACGAATATCCCCTCCTTCCGTCTGCCGGCGGCCGTGCTCGATGACGAGGTGGATCGCATCCTGCGCTTCGGCGTCGAGGCGCGCTTCGGTCACGAGATCAAAAGCATGAAGGCGCTGCTCGCCGAAGGGTTCGACGCGATCTTCGTCGGGACCGGCGCGCCCAAAGGCAAGGACCTCGCCATCCCCGGCCGCAAGGAAGCCGGCGCCAACATCCACATCGGCATCGATTGGCTCACCTCCGTCGCTTTCGGGCACGTCGAGAAGGTCGGCAAGCGCGTCGTCGTCATCGGTGGCGGCAACACGGCTATGGACTGCTGCCGGACGGCGCTGCGGCTTGGCGCCGAGGATGTCCGCGTGACGGTGCGCAGCCCGCGCAAGGACATGAAGGCGTCCGATTGGGAGATCGAGGAGGCCGAGCACGAGGGCATTCCGATCTTCGACAACCACAACCCGAAGGCGTTCGTGGTCGAGAAGGGGCGGCTGACCGGCGTCGTATTCCAGAAGATGCGCGCGGAATACGACGACAAGGGCAAGCGCCGCCTTGTACCGACCGGCGAGGAAGTCACGTTCCCCTGCGATGACGTGCTGATGGCCATCGGGCAGGAGAACGCCTTCCCCTGGATCGAGCGGGACATCGGTTTCGAGTTCAACGAATGGGATATGCCGGCTGTGGACCGCACGACGATGATGTCCACGCGTCCGGGCGTGTTCTTCGGCGGTGATGCGGCATGGGGCCCGGAGAACATCATCTGGGCCGTCGCGCACGGACACCAGGCGGCGATCTCGATCGATCTCTTTTGCAACGGCAAGACGTTGCAGGAGCGCCCCAAGCCCGGCGCCACGCTCGTGAGCCAGAAGATGGGCATCCACGAGTGGTCCTATTCGAACGGCTACGACGGCAGCCGGCGCGTTGCCGTTCCTCATGCCGACATGGCGAAGTCGTTGCGCAATCTGAAGGTCGAGGTCGAACTCGGCTATGACGATCAGCTCGCCGCACGCGAGTCCGAGCGCTGCCTCAACTGCGATGTCCAGACGGTCTTCACGCGTTCGCTCTGCATAGAGTGCGACGCCTGCATGGACATCTGCCCGGTCGACTGCATCAACTTCACCGCCAACGACGACGAGGCGGACTTGCGCCGCGAGCTCAGGGTGCCGGCGCTGAATACGTCGCAGGAGCTCTACGTCTCGGATGTTCTCAAGACCGGCCGCATCATGGCCAAGGACGAGGACGTCTGCCTGCACTGCGGGCTGTGCGCCGAGCGGTGCCCGACCGGTGCCTGGGACATGCAGAAGTTCATGTACATCGAGGCGCAGGCCGCGTCCGCCTGCCTCTCACATCACAAGGCCTACGCCTCCTGAGGCGCATGCGGAGCAGACATGAGCGGCATCAACGACTTCGTCATCAAGTTCGCGACCGTCAACGGGTCCGGCTCGGCGAGCGCCAACACGATGTTCGCCAAGACGCTGTTCCGGATGGGGATTCCCGTTTCGCCGAAGAACATCTTCCCCTCCAATATCCAAGGCCTGCCGACCTGGTACGAGGTGCGCGTGTCGGAGGCGGGCTACCTCGCGCGCCGTGACGGCATCGACCTGATGGTGGCGATGAACCCGCAGACCTACAAGGAGGACCTTGCCGAGGTCGCGGCCGGGGGCTGGCTGCTCTACGACAGCACGCTGCCGCGCATCTGGCCGCGCGACGACATCACGGTGCTCGGCATTCCGATCGCCGAGATGTGCGCGAAGAAATGGACCGACCCGCGTCAGCGCCAGCTCTTCAAGAACATGGTCTACGTCGGCGCTCTCACCGCCCTGCTCGACATGGATCTGAAGGTCGTCGAAGGGGTCGTGGCGGACCAGCTCAAGGGCAAGGAGAAGCTGGTATCGGCCAACATGGAGGCGGTCCACCTCGGACGCGAATTTGCGCAGGCCAATTTCAAGTGCCCGCTGCCGATCCGGGTGCGCCATGCCGATGGCGCGAAGGGCAAGATCATGGTGACCGGCAACGATGCTGCCGGTCTGGGCGCCATCTACGGCGGCGCGACCGCCTGTGCCTGGTATCCCATCACGCCGTCCACGTCTCTGGCCGAGGCCTTCGAGCGCTACGCCAAGCGGCTTCGCGTCAACAAGGACGGCAAGCGCATGTACGGCATCGTGCAGGCCGAGGATGAATTGGCTGCCATAGGGATTGCGATCGGCGCCGGTTGGAACGGTGCGCGGTCCTTCACGGCGACGTCGGGACCGGGCATCTCGCTGATGAGCGAGTTCCTGGGGCTTGCCTATTTCGCCGAGGTGCCGGTCGTGCTGTTCAACATCCAGCGCGGCGGGCCGTCAACGGGCATGCCGACGCGCACGCAGCAGTCCGATATCATCTCGTGCGCCTATGCCTCGCACGGCGACACCAAGCACGTGTTGCTGTTCCCGTCCAATCCGACCGAATGCTTCTCGCTCGGTGCGCAGGCGTTCGACCTGGCCGAACGGCTGCAGACGCCGGTCATCGTCATGTCCGACCTCGACATCGGCATGAACGACTGGATGACCGATGCTTTCGCCTGGGACGACAGCAAGGTTCTCGACCGCGGCAAGGTGCTGGATGCGGCGGCTCTCGACGCCTTCAAGGAGACGAAGGGCGCCGATTGGGGCCGCTACCAGGATATCGACCGCGACGGCATTCCCTATCGCACGCTGCCGGGCACGCATCCGACCA
>JBFWWW010000108.1:0-13103 GCA_050245975.1 Hyphomicrobiaceae bacterium | reverse complement strand
CCGATGGACCCCGAGCCGCGCGCGGCGCGCCGCGTCGAGCTCAAGGATGCGCGCGCCGGCAAGGCGTCGATCTATCGCCACTACTCGACCCCGAGCTACCCGACGGCGGCGCCGGGCGAGGCCGAGGCGCTCGATCTGCTCATGCGCGTCGCCGGCGCCGGGCCGACGAGCCGGCTCTACAAGGCGCTGGTCGTCGACCAGCAGGTCGCCTCCAGCGCGGGCGGCTGGTATTCGGGCTCCGCGCGCGACTACGGCAAGATCGGCGTCTACGCGGTCGCCGCCGACGGCGTCGGCCTCGACAAGGTCGAGCACGCGATCGACGGCGTTTTGGCCGACATCCGCGACAACGGCGTGACGGACGCCGAGCTGGAGCGGGTCAAGAAGTCCTACATCGCCGACTTTATCTATGAATCCGACAGCCAGTCCTCGCTCGCGCGCCGCTACGGCTGGGGCCTCATCGTCGGCCGCTCGCTGAAGGACATCGACGGCTGGCCCGACGCCATCCGCCGCGTCACGCGCGAGGAGGTGCAGAAGGTGGCCGCGAAGTATTTCGACCCGCGCCGCTCCGTGACCGGCACGCTGCTGCCGGAGCCCGAGGCCGAGGCGCGCAGCGCCAGCGGCGCGCCGCCGGCGGCCGCGCGCACGCCGGCCAAATCCTCCACCGGCAACCGGATGTAGGAGGCGCGTATGCTGAGTTTGTCCCGTTCCTGGACCGCGCTGCGCCGTGCCGCGCGCGGATCGTTTGTCCCCATGGCGCCAGCTGTCCTGCTCGTGGTTTCGTTCTGCGCGGCGCTGGCGGTTTCGAGCAACGAGGCGCATGCCATGAAGATCCAGCAGGTCAAAAGCCCCGGCGGCATCTCCGCCTGGCTGGTCGAGGAGCACGGCGTGCCGCTGCTGGCGCTGCGCTTCGCCTTCGACGGCGGCAACGCGCAGGACCCGCCCGGCAAGGAGGGCGTCGCCAACTTCATCTCCGCCATGCTCGACGAGGGCGCCGGCGAGCTCAGGAGCCAGCAGTACCAGGAGCGCATGGAAGAGCTGGCCTTGCGCATGAGCTACGAGGACAGCCGCGACGCGATGTACGGCAGCTTCGAGACGCTGACGGCGAACCGCGACCAGGCCGCCGACATGCTGCGCCTGGCCGTGACCCAGCCGCGCTTCGATGCCGATGCCGTCGAGCGCGTGCGCGCGCAGCTGCTCGCCAACCTCGCCTACGCGGCGCGCGATCCCGAGCGGGTTGCCGGCGAGCGCTGGAGCGCGCAGGCCTTCGCCGGGCATGCCTACGGCCGCGCCGCCAACGGCACGGCGGAGACGATCAAGGCCATCACGCGCGACGACCTCGAGGCCTATCGCCGCCGCACCTTCGCCAAGGACACGCTGAAGGTCGTCGCGGTGGGCGACATCGACGCCGCAACGCTCGGCCGCATGCTCGATACCGTGTTCGGCGCGCTGCCGGACAAGGCGCAGCTCACGCAGGTGCCGGACGTGGTGCCGAAGGCGAGCCCGCTGCAGCAGGTGATCGAGATGAACGTGCCGCAGTCGGTGGCCCGGTTCGGCCTGCCGGCGATGGCGCGCACGGACAAGGATTTCATCCCGGCCTTCGTCCTCAACCAGATCATGGGCGGCGGCGGCTTCGCCTCCCGGCTGATGGAGGAGGTGCGCGAGAAGCGCGGCCTCGCCTACTCGGTGTCGAGCGCGCTGCAGCCGCTCAAGCATGCGTCGCTGTTCATCGGCGGCGTCGCCACCAAGAACGAGGAGATCGGCCAGTCGCTCGACGTCATCCGCGCCCAGCTCAAGCTGATGGCCGAGAAGGGCCCGACGGAGACCGAGCTCGCCAACGCCAAGAGCTATCTCGTCGGCTCGTTCGCGCTGCGCTTCGACACCAACGGCAAGATCGCCAACCAGCTGCTGTGGATCCTGATGGAAGGGCTCGGCGTCCAGTACGTTGAGACGCGCAATGCGCAGATCGAGGCCGTCACCATGGCCGACGTCAAGCGCGTCGCCCGCCGGCTGTTCGAGGGCGATCCCATCGTCACCATCGTCGGCAAGCCCAAGGGCCTGACGGACAAGGGCTGAGCCATGACAGCGGGCATGTCAGCGGGCGCAGGCAACGGGACGGGCGCGCGGGCGGCAGCCGGCGCGTCCCTGCGCCAGTCGGTTGCCGGCTGCCTCGACGGCGCCATCGGCGGGCACGGCCTCGCGCCGGCGACGCTCGCCGCATGGTGCGACAGGCTCGCGCCGGCGCTCGATGCCCTGCGCGCCGACGTGCGCGACGCGCGCCTGCCGCTGCTGGGCCTGCCGCGCGAGACGGCCGATCTCGTGCCGATGCGCGCGGCCCTCGATGCGCTCTCGAAGGGCGCCGACACGCTCGTCTTCTTCGGCATCGGCGGCTCGGGCCTCGGCGGCCAGACGCTGGCGCAGCTCGCCGGCTGGAACATCCCCGGCTCGGCGACGCCCGAGCAGCGCCGCCGGCCGCGCACGCGCTTCTATGACAACCTCGACGCCGGCACGCTGACCGCCGCGCTGTCGAGCCTCGATCCGGCGAAGACGCGCTTCATCGTCACCTCCAAGTCGGGCAACACGCCCGAGACGCTGGTGCAGGCCGTCGCCGCGCTGACGGCCGTGAAGGCGGCGGGCCTCTCCGCCCGCATCCCCGAGCTGTTCCTCGGCATCACCGAGCCCGCTGGCAAGGCCGCCAACGGCCTGCGCGCGCTGTTCTCCGGCCTCGGCATCCCGATGCTCGATCACAATCCGGGCGTCGGCGGCCGCTTCTCCGTCCTCACCAACGTCGGCCTCCTGCCGGCGCTGGCGCGCGGCCTCGATGTCGCCGCCATCCGCGGCGGCGCGCAGCAGGTGATCGACGCGCTGATGGCGGGCGGCGCGCCGCAGGCCTTCGCGCCGGCCGAGGGCGCCGCGCTGGCGGTGGCGCTGCTGCAGGAGCGCGGCATCCGCACCCACGTCATGATGCCCTATGCCGACCGGCTCGAGCGCTTCGCCCACTGGTTCGTGCAGCTCTGGGCGGAGAGCCTCGGCAAGTCCGGCCACGGCACGAGCCCGATCGCCTGCCTGGGCCCCGTCGACCAGCACAGCCAGCTCCAGCTCTTCATGGACGGCCCCCGCGATCACCTCATCACGGTGGTGCGCGCGCCCTCCGCCGGCGGCCCGCCGCTCGATGCCGGCTATGCCGGCGCCGCCGGCCTCGGCTTCATGTCCGGCCACACGGTCGGTGAGCTTGTCGCAGCGCAGTCCGCGGCCGTTCCCGATGCCCTGGCGCGCGCCGGCCGCCCGGTGCGCACGCTCGACCTTGCCGCCCTTGACGAGGCCGGGATCGGCGCGCTGTTGATGCATTGTATGGTCGAAACGATTCTCGTCGCCCGCCTGCTGGGCATCGATCCCTTCGACCAGCCGGCCGTCGAGCTTGCCAAGCGGCTCACGCGCGAGCGCATGTCCTGACGGGTTGACCGGCTTGGCGTTGTGGGAGGACGCGCGTGGCGATCCGCCAGCTGTCGCCGGGCACCATCAACCGCATCGCCGCCGGCGAGGTGGTCGAGCGGCCGTCGAGCGTCGTCAAGGAGCTCACCGAGAACGCCATCGACGCCGGCGCGGCGACGATCGACGTCGTCGCGGTGGACGGCGGCCTGTCGCTCATCCGCGTCTCCGACGACGGGCACGGCATGACGCCCGCTGATCTCGACCTCGCCGTCGAGCGCCACGCCACCTCCAAGCTGCAGGACGAGGACCTCTTCAACATCGCCACGCTCGGCTTCCGCGGCGAGGCGCTGCCCTCCATCGGCGCCATCGCGCGCCTGTCGATCGTCTCCGGCACGGCGGGCAGCGACGCGGCCGAGATCGTCATCGACCGCGGCCGGCGCGAGCCCGTGCGCCCGGCGGCCGGATCGCGCGGCACGCGCGTCGAGGTGCGCGAGCTGTTTTCCGCCACCCCGGCGCGCCTCAAGTTCCTGAAATCCGAACGCGCCGAGAACCAGGCCATCGTCGAGACGGTGAAGCGCCTCGCCATGGCGCATCCGGCCATCGCCTTCACCGTCACCACCGGCGAGCGCGCGGGCCTGCGCCTGCCGCGCGCCGGGCTGGACGGGCACCTGGAGCGTCTCGGCCGCATCATGGGCCGCACCTTCATGGACGATGCGCTGCGCGTGGAGGCCGAGCGCGACGGCGTGCGCCTGTCGGGCTTCGCCGGCCTGCCGACGCTGCACCGTCCCGATCCGGGCCAGCAGTACCTGTTCGTCAACGGCCGGCCGGTGCGCGACCGCGTGCTGCTGGGCGCCATCCGCGCCGCCTACGGCGATCTGGTCCCGAAGGGCCGCTTCCCGCTGCTGGCGCTGTTCGTCGACCTGCCGCCCGCCGACGTCGACGTCAACGTGCATCCCACCAAGGCCGAGGTGCGCTTCCGCGACGGGGCGCGCGTGCGCGCGCTCATCGTCGGCGCGCTGCGCCACACCCTTGAGAGCGCCGGTCATCGCGCCACGGCGTCGGGCGCCGTCAACATCCTCGACATGCTGCAGCGGGGCGCGGCCGCCGCGCCGCCGCGTGGTCCCGATCCTTGGCCGTCGCCGCGGCCGGGCGGGTTCGGCGCCGGGTTCGCCGAAGCCATGCAGGCGCCGCTGCAGGGTCCGCTGTCCGGCTCACTGTCCGGGCCACTGCCAGGATTGGCGCGCCCCAGTGCCGACAGCGCGCCCGCCGCCGCGCCGCCCGCACCCGAGCTGCTCGACCTGCCGCTCGGCGCCGCGCGCGCGCAGCTGCACGAGACCTATATCGTCGCGCAGACGCGGGCCTCCGTCGTCATCGTCGATCAGCATGCCGCGCACGAGCGCCTCGTCTACGAGCGCATGAAGGCGATGCTCGCCGCGGGCGGCGTCGCGCGCCAGGGCCTGCTGATCCCCGAGATCGTGTCGCTCGACGCCGGCGAGGCCGCGGCCCTCGTGGAGGCGGCCGGTGCCCTGGCCGAGCTCGGCCTTGTCGTCGAGGCGTTCGGTCCCGGCGCGGTTGCCGTGCGCGAGGTCCCGGCGCTGCTGGGCGATACGGACGTGAGGGGGCTCGTGCGCGATCTCGCCGCCGATATCGTGCGTGAGGGCACCAGCACGGGCCTCAGCGACCGTCTCGAAGCCGTGTGCGCGACCATGGCCTGCCACGGCAGCGTGCGCGCCGGGCGCCGCCTCACGGCCGAGGAGATGAACGCGCTGCTGCGCGACATGGAGGCGACGCCGGGCTCCGGCCAATGCAATCACGGCCGGCCCACCTACGTGGAGCTGAAGCTCGCCGACATCGAGCGCCTCTTCGGCCGCCGCTAGCGCCGCCGTGGTTTGCCCCGGCACGCCGCACTGGTGTCATCCGGGCCGGCCCTCCACCGTGTCATCCCCGCCGGAGCGGCCCCTCCTTGTCATCCCCGCCGGAGTGCACTCTCCCTGTCATCCCGGCCGAGCGCAGCGAGAGCCGGGACCCAGGGCCAAACGGCACGCGCTCGCCTGTGACGCTGGGTCCCGGATATTTCGCTTCGCGAAATTCCGGGATGACAGGTGGAGGGCGCGCGGCCTCGGCGCTCAGCTGCGTCGCCCAATGACAGAGGAGGTGGCGGGCCGGCGGGACGGACCTGCTAGCGCCGGCGGCGGACGGCGCTGAGGATCAGGAACACGCCGCCGATGACGACCGCCATGGAGATGATCATGCCCGGCGTCGTCGTGTAGGCGGGGATGAGCCCCACCGCGGTGCCGGCGATCTGCACCAGCAGGGTGGCGAGCGGCGTGAAGGCGCTGGTGGCGGCGAAATTCTCCGTCGTGATCTTCACCACCGAGGAGAAGCTCAGGTACGACATCGCCGTCAGCAGCAGCCCGCCCACCGTCAGCCCGAGCACGATCGTCGGCCCGTGCAGCATCTGCGCCGGCGTCGGCACGAGCGACATCGGCGCCAGCAGGCCGGCGGCGATCGCGGCCGTCAGCAGCCCGGTCAGCGCCAGGCTCGCGCCCGCCGTCACCAGCACCACGAGCCCGGTGATGCGCAGCTTGTCGCGCACGGTCTTGGCGCGCCGGTTCCAGGGATGGAATTCGGTGGCGAAGCTGCGCAGGTTGAAGGCGAACCCGGCGCTGAACGACAGCACCAGCGCCGGGAGCCGGTGCGCCGGCTCCACCAGCAGGAAGAGCGGCGCGATGCCGGCGACGATGACGAGCGCGCCGATGACGGCGATGCGCGGCGGGCGGCGCGAGAACATCAGCCAGCCGATCAGCATCGACAGCGGGATGGCGATGCGCACCTGCAGGCTGCCGTAGGCCGGCGCCACGTGCTGCAGCACCATGTAGTAGAACACCTCCATCAGGATGATGCCGGCGCCGACGAGCCAGCTCTGCCAGGCGAGGATGATCTGCAGCGCGTCGGGCCCAGGTCCGTTGACCGCCAGCAGGACCACCGCCGACACGAGCATGGCATAGAGGATGAAGGCGATGGGATGCGCGCCGTGCACGTTGCCGACGGCGTAGGCGAGGCTGAGCACGGCGATGGCGAAGACGTAGAGGCCCGCCTCGACCCATCCGCTGACCGGATAGCCCGTGTTCTGCGCCTCGCTCGCGGCGGCGGCCGGCGGCGTCGGTTCAGGCATCGGCGGCTCCCTTGTAGCGCAGGAAGGCGACGTCGGTGTCGCCCCAGTCGCGCTGATCCAGCAGCGTGAAGCCGGAGGGGATCTGCAGCGCCGTGCCCTTGCGCTCCTCCAGCACCGCAATCGCGCCGGGCATCAGCCAGCCGCCCGCGGCTGCGGCCGCCAGCGCGCGCTCGCCGAGGCCGCGGCCGTAGGGCGGATCGGCGAACACGAGATGGGCCGCGCCGCGGTTGGCGGCGGGACCGAGCATCGTCGCGTCGCGGCGGAAGATGCGCGTTGCGCCCGTCAGACCCAGCGTCTCGATGTTGGCGCGGATGGCGCCGCGCGCCTCCGCCGCCTCCTCGACGAAGACGCAGAAGGCCGCGCCGCGCGACAGCGCCTCGAGGCCGAGCGCGCCGGTGCCGGCGAAGAGATCGAGCACGCGCGCGCCCTCGATGGTGAAATCGGGGATGCCGTGCGCCAGGATGTTGAACACGGCCTCGCGCACGCGGTCTGACGTCGGCCGCGTCGCATCGCCGGGCGGGGCGACCAGGGCGCGCCCGCGCAACTGTCCGCCGACAACTCTCACGCGGCGGGCTCCGTGCGCTTCGCGCGCCCGCGGGCCCGTTGCGGCGTCTCGTCCGCATCGAGGCCGAGCTCGGCGACGAGCTTGCGGCCGAGCTGGTCGACGAGCACGCGGCGGCGCACCGACTCGACGGCGCCGGGCGCCAGGTCGAGAAGCTGGAACGGTCCGAAGGAGATGCGGATCAGGCGGTTCACCGCCAGGTCGAGGTGGGCGAGGATCGTGCGCACCTCGCGATTCTTGCCCTCGCGCAGGCCCACCGTGAGCCACACGTTCGACCCCTGCGTGCTGTCGAGCGTGGCGACGATGGGACCGTAGCGCTGGCCGTCGATGGTGACGCCGTCCTTGAGCGCGTCGAGCTGCTCCTGCGTCACCTTGCCGTGCGCGCGCACGCGGTAGCGCCTGAGCCAGCCCGTCTCCGGCAGCTCGATGTGGCGGGCCAGCGCGCCGTCGTTGGTGAGCAGCAGCAGTCCCTCGGTGTTGTAGTCGAGCCGGCCGATCGAGATCACGCGCGGCATGCCGGGCGGCAGGGCCTCGAACACGGTCTTGCGCCCTTCCGGGTCGCGGTGCGTGGTGACGAGGCCTTTCGGCTTGTGGTATCGCCACATCCGGACCGGCTCGGCCGCCGGCAGCGGCTGGCCGTCGACCAGGATGCGGTCGGCGGGCGTCACGTCGCGGGCAGGGCTCGTCAGGGTCTCGCCGTTGACGGCGACGCGGCCCTCGCCGATCCAGCGTTCGGCCTCGCGGCGCGAGCACAGGCCGGCGCGCGCTAGCGCCTTGGCGATGCGCATGGGTCCGCTCGGCGCGCCGGCATCGGCGTCCGCGTGTGCGCGCCCGGGGCGCGGTCGTTGCGGCTTGGCCGGCCTCGCTGCGGGGGCTGCGGCCGCGGCGTGGCGGCGCTGGCCGGGTTTGCTGGTGCGCATGGCGTGTGTACGGTCTCGCGTTGGGAGCCCTTTATGACATCTCACCCCGTCCCAGGCCACATGCAGTTGGCGCTCGCCGAGGCCGAGGCTGCGGCGGCGCTGGGCGAGGTTCCCGTCGGCGCCGTCATCGTCGCGGCGGACGGGCGGGTGCTGGCGCGTGCCGGCAACCGCATGCGCACGCTGGCCGATCCGACGGCGCATGCCGAAACGCTTGCCATCCGCGGCGCCTGCCGTCTCCTGGGGACGGACCGCCTGGGCGAAGCCGACCTCTACGTCACGCTCGAGCCGTGCGCCATGTGCGCCGCGGCGATCTCGTTCGCGCGCGTGCGACGGCTCTATTTCGGCGCGGCCGACCCGAAGGGCGGCGCGGTCGAGAACGGGTCGCGCTTCTTCAGTTCACCGACTTGCCACCATGCGCCAGAAGTCTATGGCGGGCTCGCGGAGCAGGCGTCGGCCGCGCTGCTGCGGTCGTTCTTCGCCGCCCGGCGCTGAGGCGGAGCGGGGTGAGCGCGCTGTTGCCGATGGCCTTGCCCTGCCGTGGCGCCGCCGCCTTGTCGGGACGCTTCGCCGCGCGCCGGCGTCCGCCCTCCGGCTTCGCCGCCCGCAGCTCCGAGGCCGTCCTGATCGGAAACAGGCCGTGCTCGGTATAGAGGTCCTGCAGCGCGTTCCAGTCCTTGAGCACCGTGCGATAGATCCAGCGGTAGCCGTAGGGCGTCTCGGCCACGCGCGCGGCGCGCTCGAAGCCGATGAACTCCGACGTCGCCATGATTTCGAGCCAGTTGATGACGAGATGCAGGTAGGTGGCGTCGTAGCCGCGCGCGCCTTCCGGCAGCCGCGTCGGCGCCTCCGGATAGCGCCGCACGAGCTCGTCGAAGAACGGCGCCAGCGGGTCCGTGTCCGGCGTGCCGAACAGCCACAGGTACCAGTGCATCTGCTCGTGCAGGTAGGTGGAGAGCAGCAGGTCCTCGTCGTCGGCGAAGCGGTTCGACAGCGTCAGCACCGGATGGCTGAACGTCTCGCCGCCGGGGACGATGCGCACGTGCTGCGTATACTCGTAGCGCGACAGGTCGTGCCGGCGCCGGAGCGCTGCCAGCATGTCGCTGACGCGCTGTGCTTCGCGCGCCGCGAAATCGAGGTCGATGTCCACGCGAAACGCGTCGGGCGTCATGCGCTGTCGCATTTCCGAAAGCCCTCTTCCGAAGTTGCTTACGCGCGGGGTGGCACTACAAAGCCGTGTTCGGTGGCCGGTGCAAGTCACAAAAGCCGGGCTGTGGATAGCCTGTTCCGTGTGCGCCGCATCCGTCGCCGGCGACCGGCGCGCGGAACTCGGATGGCTATCAACAGGTTCCGCGTCCGTTGCGTGAGCGGAAGGCACGCTAGCGGCTGCTGACGGCGGTATCGAGGCGGAAAGATGTTCAGGGTTCGTTGCGTTTCGGGCGGCGCAGTCCGCCGAGGCGTCGTTTGCGCGTCGGGGCGGGAAGCACGGGTTGCGGCTCGGGCGCCTGGATGGTCTCCAGCGTCTGGCTCGCGAGCACGCGCTGGAGCTGGCGTCTGAGCTGCGCCTTGGCGGGGGCCGCGGCCTCGAAGACGTCCTCGTAGCGCAGGAAGTCGAGCACGTGGAACTTGTCGACGTCGACGTCGATGTAGATGTCGGGCTGCACGGATTTCAGTTTCTCGCGCACGATCGAGGCCTGCAGGATCTGCGAGGAGGCGACGAGCGCCTCGAAGGCCGAGGGGTGGCGCCGTTCCTCCGCGCGCACGTTGGCGCCGCTGACGTCGATGGCGATGGTGACGTCGGCTTCTCCCGCCACCACGTCGAAGGGCAGCGGGTTGACGAGCCCGCCGTCCATCAGCGTGCGGCCGCCGATGGTCACGGGCGAGAACAGGGCCGGCAGCGCCATGCTGGCGGCGATGGCCGGCCGCAACGGCCCCTGCGTCAGCACCACGGCGTCCTGCTCGTGGAAGTCGGTGGCGACGATCCGGAGCGGGATCTTGAGGTGCGCGAAGTCCCGCGCCACGTTGTCCGGCAGCATCAGGTTGGCGAGCGTCTCGGGGTTGAGCAGCGTCGAGCGCATCGGCACCAGCCGGAAGAGCCGCATTGCCGGCTCGGAGCGGGCGGTGAAGAGCTGGCGGACGAGGCCGAAGCGCTGGCCGAGCGCTTCCTCGGTGTGCGCGCGGATCAGCTTGGCGGACAGGCCCGAGGCGTAGGCCGCGCCGAAGATGGCGCCGATGGACGTGCCGGCGATGATGCGCGGCTTGAGGCCCATCTCGTCGAACACCTCGAGCATGAGGATGTGGGCGAGACCGCGCGCGCCGCCGCCGCCGAGCGCCAGCGCGATCGTCGGCGGCTTGACGGGCAGCGCCGTGCGCCGCTGCGGGTGGGCCGGCGTCTTCATCGCTTCGTCATGTCTTCGTCGCCTGGGCGGCCGCTTCGCGCGCCACCGCCCGCCAGCCGATGTCGGAGCGGCAGAAGCCGCCCGGCCAGTCGATCTTTGCCACCGCCGCGTAGGCGCGCGCCTTGGCCTCCATCACGGTCCCTCCGCGCGCCGTCACCGCCAGCACGCGCCCGCCGTCGGCCAGCACCCTGTCGCCCTCGGCCCTGGTCCCGGCATGGAAGACCTCGACGCCCGGCAGCGCCGCGGCCGCATCGAGACCCCTGATCTCGGAGCCCTTCTCCGGCGTGCCGGGATAGCCGTTGGCGGCCATCACCACCGTCAGCGCCGCCTCGTCGTGCCAGCGCAGGTCGAAGCGGTCGAGCACGCCGTCGGCGGTGGCGATCAGCGCGGCCAGCACATCCGACTTGAGGCGCATCATCAGCACCTGGCATTCCGGGTCGCCGAAGCGCACGTTGTATTCGTAGAGCTTCGGCCCGTCCCTGGTGATCATCACGCCGAGGAACAGCACGCCCTTGAACGGCATGCCGCGCCTGGCCATGCCGGCGACGGTGGGGCGGATGATCTCGTCCATCGTCCGCCGCGTCATCTCGGCCGTCATCGCCGGCGCCGGCGAATAGGCGCCCATGCCGCCGGTGTTGGGCCCGGTGTCGCCGTCGCCGACGCGCTTGTGGTCCTGCGCGCTCGCCAGCGGCAGGATGTTGGCCCCGTCGACGAGCGCGAAGAAGCTCACCTCCTCGCCTTCGAGGAATTCCTCGATGACGATCTCGGCGCCCGCGCTGCCGAACGCGCCGGAGAAGCAGGCATCGATGGCGGCGTCGGCCTCGGCCCGCGTCTGCGCGATGACGACGCCCTTGCCGGCGGCGAGGCCGTCGGCCTTCACCACGGTCGGCAGCGGCTGGCGCGCCGCATAGGCCTTGGCGGACGCCGCGTCCGTGAAGCGCCCGTAGGCGCCGGTGGGGATGTTCTCGGCGCGGCACAGGTCCTTCGTGAAGCCCTTGGAGCCTTCGAGCTGGGCTGCCGCCTTCGTCGGGCCGAAATACTTGATGCCGGCGGTACCGAGCGCGTCGCCGAGCCCCGCCACCAGCGGCGCCTCGGGCCCGATGACGACAAAGCCGATGTCGTGCGCGCGGCAGAAGGCGATCACCGCCTCGGGATCGGCCGAATCGAGGTTCACGCACTCCGCCACCTGCGCGATGCCGGCGTTGCCCGGCGCGCAGGTGAGCCGGTCGAGCAGGGGGCTCGCCGCGATGGCCCAGGCCAGCGCATGCTCGCGTCCGCCGGAGCCGATGATCAGCACGTTCATGGCATTTACCCCCGCACCGCAAACCGTTAGAACCGTGGCCGCAATCATGGGTCGCGGATTGGCCCGCGCCCGGGCGGCGATGATGTAGCATCGAAGGCGCCTGAAACAAACATTGGACCCGACGTGACAGAAACCGTGCGGCCACAGCGCACCCGCGCAGCGGAAGGCGCCAATACGCCGGAATTTTCCGTCTCCGAGCTCTCCGTCGCCATCAAGCGCACGCTGGAGGGCACGTACGGCTATGTGCGCCTGCGCGGGGAGATCTCCGGCTTCCGCGGGCCGCACGCCTCGGGCCATTGCTATTTCTCGCTCAAGGACGACAAGGCCAAGATCGAGGCCGTCATCTGGCGCACGACCTATCAGGGCCTGCGGTTCAAGCCGGCCGAAGGGCTGGAAGTCATTGCCACCGGGCGGGTCACCACCTATCCGGGTTCCTCCAAGTACCAGATCGTCATCGACGCGCTGGCCCCGGCCGGCGCCGGTGCGCTGATGGCGCTGCTCGAGGAACGCAAGAAGAAGCTCGCCGCCGAGGGGCTGTTCGACGAGGCGCGCAAGAAGAAGATTCCGTTCCTGCCCGGCGTCGTCGGCATCGTCACCTCGCCCACGGGCGCCGTCATCCGCGACATGCTGGCCGGCTTCACCGAGCGCTTCCCCACCTGCGTGCTGCTGTGGCCGGTGCGCGTTCAGGGCGAGACGAGCGCTGCGGAGGTGGCGGCGGCCATCCGCGGCTTCAACGCCCTCGAGCCCGGCGGACGCATCGCCCGCCCGGACGTTCTCATCGTCGCCCGCGGCGGCGGCAGCCTGGAAGACCTGTGGGGCTTCAACGAGGAGATCGTCGTGCGCGCGGCGGCCGAGAGTCGCATCCCGTTGATCTCGGCCGTCGGGCACGAGACCGATTGGACGCTGATCGACCTTGCCGCCGACGCGCGTGCGCCGACACCCACCAAGGCCGCCGAATGGGTGGTGCCGAAGAAATCCGATCTCGTCGAGCAGACCGGCAAGCTCGAGCTGCGCCTTAGCGTTGCCGTGCGCCGCCTGCTCGATACGGTGCGCACCGAGCTGCGGGCCGCCGCGCGCGGGCTGCCGCGTCTCGCCGACCTGCTGGCGCTGCCGCGCCAGCGCTTCGATGCCTGCGACAGGCGGCTCGGCCGCGCGCTGCTCGCCAACACGCGCGTGCACGCGACGCATCTCGCGCGGCTGTCGGCACGGTTCCAGCCGCGTCTGCTGTCGGTGCGTTTCGCGCGGGCCGGCGACCGCCTCGCGCACACCTCCGACCGTCTGGCGCAGGGCCTGCACCGCATCGCCGCGCGGCAGCAGG
>JBFWWW010000107.1:0-13107 GCA_050245975.1 Hyphomicrobiaceae bacterium | reverse complement strand
TTGAGCTGCTGGGCATTCATGCCCGTGGCTGCAATCGCAAGCGCTCTCATAGCGGCGTCCTCAGATGGCCATACGGCTGATTTCGAGATAGGCGGAAACGACCTTGTCGCGGATCGCGACGGCACCTTGCAGCGTCTGCTCGGCCGACATCACGGCCTCGACCACCTGTTGGACGTCCGCCTTGCCCTGTACGCCGGAGATGGCGGTGGCCTCGGCCGTCTTCAGCGTCTGAACGGCATCGGAGGCAACCTGCGCCAGCACCGAGGCGAAATCGCCGGGCGCGGCTTCGCGCGCCGCCGCAGGACCTGCCGTGGCCGCCGACGTAGCGACGGACGACGTGCGTCCGGCGGCGAAAGTCGTGGCACTGGACGTTGCAGAAACGATGGGATCGATCATCAGGTGCTCTTCAGGAGGTCGATGGTCATGGCAATCATGTCGCGCGCCTGCCGGATGACCTGCAGATTGGCCTCGTAAGAGCGGTTTGCCTCGCGCATGTCCGCCATCTCGACGAGGACATTGACGTTGGGCAGCTTCACGTAGCCCTTCTCATCGGCGGCAGGATTGGACGGATCGTGATCGAGGCGGTAGGGCGCCCGGCTGAGCTCGATGCGGTCGACCTTGACGAGGTTTGCCGCGATGCTGTCGTCGAGCTCGCTCTCGAAGCTGATGGTTTTGCGGGTATAGGGGTCGGACCCGGGCGTCGTGCCGGTCGACTGCGCGTTGGCCATGTTTTCCGACACGACGCGCAGCCGGTTGGACTGCGCGGCGAGGCCGGATGCGGCGATTTTCAGGGCAGCCTGGAGTGGATCGGCCATCGTCCTAGCTCTTGGCGCTGGTCAGCAGCATGCGATGAAACGCCTTGAGGACACTGGTATTCAGCGAGAAGGCGCGGTTCACCTCGCCGGCCTTCAGCATCTCCTTCTCGAGACTCACGGTATTGCCGGAGTGCGATACTTCCCACGCGTCATCGGCCCTGACCTCCGTGGTCGGGACCGACGCCGGCGCATACGACACGTGACCCGGCTGCGTGGACGCCATCGCGAGATTGGCCTGATCGAGGACGCTCTCGAAGGGTTGCACGTCCTGCGCCTTGAACCCCGGCGTGTTGGCATTGGCGATGTTGCTCGCCACCGCCGACTGCCGCACGGTCAGCCATTTGTTGTATTGCGAAGCGAGACTGAAGAGATGAATCGGTGTCATGCGGAATCCCGCCTCCCTGCCTTACAGGTTCTAGGGCTTCAATCTTGCCCGAAGCTGGCGGGCAGCATCGCGCGCCTAGGGCAGCGCGGTCCCCGGCAGGCACGGCGCGACGAACGCATCGGACAGGCGCGCGTCGGCGATTGCCTCGACCAGGCGCGCAGTGTTGGCCTCCGGATCGTCGGAAGGGTTCTCGAACGTGATGTAGTCGATCTCGACGCCGGCCTGGTCGGCTTCCAGCAGCAGGCGGAAATAAGCGTTCACGCCCTTGTTGTGGAATTCCATGTCGAGGGAGACGGTGGGCGCCTCGCCCCACTTCACGGCGGCATCGCCCGACAACCCGAAGGTGACCGTTCCCGACCTGAAGAACATCTCGGTCGAGGACGATACGAGGTTGCGCACGTTCGCGAACTGCTCGGAACGGATGAAGGCGACGAGATCGACGGCGTCGATGAGGCGCAGCTCGGAAGCGACCTCCCGCATGCCGAGCGCCAGCGCGCGTTCCCGCTCCAGCGTGGTGATATTGCCTTGCCTCAGCATCAGGCGTCCTAGTTCGCCGGCGGACGTGCGCCGCCTTTCCTGACCATCAGGAACAGCACGATCTCCGCCACGGCCTTGTAGAATTCAGGCGGAATCATGCGGTCAACCTGGACACTATCGTAGAGCGACCTTGCGAGAGGCTTGTCCTCGATGACGGGAATGCCATTTTCTTCCGCAATCTGACGGATACGCAGCGCGATGAGGTCTTGCCCCTTGGCGACCACGATCGGCGCGCCCGTTTCCTCGCGCACATAACGCAGCGCAACCGCGTAGTGCGTCGGATTGGCAATGACGAGCGTGGCACGCGGGACATTGGTCATCATGCGCCGGCGCGAGCGGTCGCGCGCCAGCGAGCGCATGCGCGCCTTGAGGATGGGATCGCCATCCATCTGCTTCTGCTCGTCCTTCACCTCCTGGCGCGTCATACGCAGCTCGCGCTGCCAGAACACGCGCGACCACACGAGGTCGGCAACGACCAGCACGACCGTGGCCAGGACCATCGCCGAAACGAGGCGCAGCATCAGGTTGCGCACCAGCTCGGGCACCACGGTCGGCTCGAGAAACATCGCCTTGAGGACGTCGCCCTCGGTCGACCGCAGGACGATGTAGCCGACAAGGACCACGACGCCGAGCTTGAAGAGCGCCTTCAGGAACTCGACCTGCCCCTGCATGCCGAACAGGCGACGCCAGCCCTTCGACAGCGAAAGCCGCGACAGATCGGGCATGATGCGATCGAGCACCAGGGCGGGCGGGTTCTGCAGCACCGAGGAGAGGATGCCGGCAAGGCCGAGCACGATCACCACCGGCACGAGAAGGCGCGCGGCGTCGATCCCGACCGCCTGGAACAGGCGAATCACATCGGCGCCGTTCTCGAGGCGCCACCCGCCGGGGTCATCTATGAACACCTGCAGCGCGAGCCGCAGGTGCTGCGCGTTGCCGACGAAGAGGAAGGCCGTGACCACCAGCAGGGCCGCAAGCGAGGCAAGGGTCGCGGCCTCGCGCGAGAACGGCACATTGCCCTTCTCGATGGCATCGCGGCGCTTTTTCTCCGTTGCCTCTTCGGTCTTGCTTTCGCGATCGGGCGCTTCCGACATCGGCTAGGCCGCCTCCTCGCCGTCGGCGGGCGCATCCGACGCGCGGACCTCGATCTCGCCCTTGGCGATCATCTTCAGCACCACGTCGACGATGAGGCGGCGCGCCTCCGTGACTTCGCGCGCGGAAGCCGCACCGCCGTTCTGCAATTCGGCCTCGACCATGCGGCGCGAGCGCGAGGCGAGCGACGACAGGATGACGCCCTGGAATTCCGGCTCCGTACCGCGCAGCGCAGACACCACGCGCTCGATGGGCACCTGGTCGAACAGCATGGTGCGCGCGCGCGGATCGAGAACCGTGAGATCCTCGAAGGTGAACAGCATGCCTTTCAGGACATGGGCATCGTCGGGACGCGCGGCCGCGAGAGCCTGCAGGATTTCCTCCGACTGGCTCTTGTCGAGGCGGTTCATGATGTTGGCGATGGCCGAGTGGCTGTCGCCGCTCTCCTCGGCCGGCGCTGCAAGCAAATCCTCCTTGAGCGCTTCCGTGATGGCGTGCGCGGCATCCTCGGGGACCGCCTTGATGGACAGCATGCGCATGAGAAGATCGCTGCGCACCTCGGGCGCGAAGGTGGCGACCAGCTTCGCGGCGAGCGCGGCATCGATCTTCGACAGGATGAGCGCTGCGGCCTGCGGATGGTCCTTGAGCAGATAGGCGCGCAGCACGTCCTCCTTGATGCGCGAAATCTGCCCCCAGACCGGCTCCTCGACGGCCCGTGGCTCGGGGTCGGGCAGCGCATCCTCCTCGCCCTGGCCCTGGGTCTCGGCCAACACCTCGGCGAGCAGGCTTTCCACCTCCTTCGCGGTACCGACGAAGTTGACGCCGGTCGAGAACTTGTTGGCGAATTCCTCCACCAGCGTGTTGAGATCGCCGGCCGAAACGGGCTTCAGGCTTGCCGCCGAATTCGCGAGCAGTTTCAGCTCGTCGGCGTCGAACCGCTTCAGAACCTGCGTCGCGCGCGGCCGCCCGAGCGCCAGCAGCAGCACGGCAACCTTCTCCACGCCGCTGAGCCCTTTGGGCTCCTGTGCCGTGTGCGGGTTCTTGGTTGCGGCCATCGGGTTGCAGGTGCCGTTGAACGTTGAGACGAGAGACGATCAGGACGCCTTGTCGGCGGCGGCAGGACCGACGACCTCGGTCAGCTTCACGCCGAACCGGGAATTGCCGTCGTCGGTGACGACCACTTCGCCGCGGGCGATCACCCGGCCGTTGACGACGACATCGACCGGCTCGCCGACACGGCGGTCGAGCGGAATGATGGCGCCGCGCCCGAGCTTGGCGAGATTGGCCACCGGCATCGTCGCGGCGCCCAGCACCACCCGCACCGAGACGGGGATGCGCATGATCATTTCCATGTTGCCGCCACGCGCCTCGACGACGGTCGGCGGCGCCGACGCCCCGATCTCGGTGGCGAATTCCTGTATCAGTGCAGCCTGCGCAGCGTCGGTCTGGGACATGGCGATCTCATCCAAGAGGAAGGGCGCGGATGCCGACCGGGCATCCGGAACGGACAGGACGCGGGCGACTAGCCGGCGAGAATGTCATTCATGAACTCCTCGTCGCGGTCGATGGCAGATTCCACGCGCAGCGTATAGGCGCCATTGAACTTGCCGAGGTGACACCACAGAACGGGCTCGCCGTTGCACTCGACGCGCAGGCGACTTTGCGGCGTCGCATCGAATTGCAGCACTTGCCCGACCTTCAGGGACGCCAGCTCGCCGAGCGTGAACATGCGCTCGTCCAGGATGGCGTTCAGCGTCAGGCTGGTCCGCGTAATGCGGTTCTGAATGAGGTCGGACCAGCTCGGATCGGACGGCGCCGGCTCCTCGTCGGATGTGCGCCCGAGCGCCGGACGCATCGATTCGAGAACCTGCTGGGCCATGATGAGCGCCAGCTCCCCGGTGCGCCCGCCGGCCTCGAGCCGGAACCGGACGGTCACGACCGGCGTCGTCACGCGCCCGATGAGATCGAGCGGCGGCTTGTCACCGACGCTTTCCAGGGTCAACGACGGCTGGAGAACAGCCGCGAAGGCCCCCGCAAGCGAGCGGGCGAAGCGCTCGAAGAAGGCGCCCGCGAGCCTGAGCTCGATGCGCGAGAGCGCCCGCTGCGGCGGCTCTCCCTGCGTACCCGGCGCCCCCAGCAGCATATCGACGATCGACAGGATGCACGGCCGGTCGGCGCTCGTCAGTATGCGCGCGCCCCACTCCGGCGCATCGAAAACGCCGACGGCGCATTCCCCCTCGGGCGCTACCCGGCAATCGGCCAGCGGCCCCGCCGCGAGGGCCGCAAGCGTGAATGCCGGCTCGCCCGGCGACAACGCGGCGATGTCTTCCGTGAACAGTTCCGCCGCGCGCTCGAACACGGCCCGCAGGGTCGGCAGCTCCTCGATGCGGCTGACCGCCCCCGCAAATATCTGCTTGAGGCTGTCGCCGCCGCCGGTCTCGGTGCCGCTCGCCGCCATTGCCGTTACGCCGCCTCTTTGCGCGCATCGCCATCGGAGCCGCCGCCCAGCGTCTCCTGCTCGACCTCGTCGATGGTCGGGCGCTCGTAGGACGATATGGTCTTGCGCCCATGCTCCAGCGCGACCTGCGGCATGGCGCCGTTCATGAAGGCGAGCAGCGTCTGCTTGACGATGATGTACAGACGGATGCGCTTTTCGCGCACGGTCTTGGCCTTGGTCGCCATCGGCGTCACGACGGCGTAGGAGAAGAAGATGCCGGCGAACGTGCCGACGAGCGCTGCGCCGATGAGGTGGCCGAGCACCTCCGGTGCCTGGTCGATGGCGCCCATGGCCTTGATGACGCCGAGCACGGCGGCGACGATGCCCAGCGCCGGCAGACCCTCGGAGATGCTGACCAGCGCATGGTACGACTTCATCTTGTCGCCGCGGATGGTCTGGATCTCCTCGTCCATCAGCGCCTCGATCTCGTGCGTGCGGACGTTGCCGATGATGATGAGCCGGCAGTAGTCGCAGATGAACGTCACGAGGTCCTTGTTGGCCAGGACGCTCGGAAACTTCTTGAAGATCTCGGACGTCTCGGGCTCGTCGATGTGCTTTTCGACCTCGTTGCGCGACTTGCCGCGCAGCTCGCGCATGAGGGAGTAGAGGACGCCCAGCGTGTCGAGGTACTCGCGCCGGGTCGGCGCCGAGTTCTTGAAGGCTTCGAGCAGCGCTTTGCCGGTATCCTTGATCGTTTTCATCGGGTTGGCGACGACGAACGTGCCGAGCGCCGAACCGCAGATGATGACGTACTCCCACGGCTGCCACATGACGCCGACATGGCCGCCCATGGCGACGAAGCCGCCGAGCATGCAGGCGAGCGTGATGATGAGGCCGATTACAATCGTCACCCGGCTACCCCCGTGTGGTTCACCGCAATAGCGATCTGTAACCGGCGTTGGCTTGCGTGAGCCTGACGGATGGGCTGGTCCCGGCCCGAGCGGGAGGCCGAACCGCGCCAAGTCAGCCACGGGCAAGGTCGCTGCGTCATTTCTGCAGCACTGTCAGCAGCTGAGGATCGCCGTGCTCACGACGTCGGCAAGCTACAACGTCATCACGAAGAACCTGACGCGCACGCTCGATGCGGCCGCCAAGCAGCCCATGGTCGCGCGCGAGACCGAGTATTACCTCGCCAATATCGGCAAGGTGACCTCGATCGACGACTTCCTCGATGACAAGCGGTTGTTCACATATGCCATGAAGGCCTTCGGACTGGAGGACATGAGCTATGCCAAGGCGCTCATCCGCAAGGTCCTGAAAGAGGGCATCGACGACAAGAGCAGTTTCGCCAACACCTTGGCCGATCAGCGCTACACGGACTTCGCGACCGCGTTCAACTTTCAGCGCTACGGAACCGCGACGACGGCCTTCGACCGTACGCAGCAGGGGACCGTCGACCGCTATGTCCGGCAAGTCGTTGAAGAGGATGCCGGCAAGGACAACGACGGCGTGCGCCTCGCGCTCTACTTCCAGCGCAAGGCCTCGAGCGTCACGAGCGCCTACGGCATCCTGGCCGACCCCGCCATCCTGAAGGTCGCCCAGACCGTGCTCGGGCTGCCGGCCTCGCTGTCTAACCTCGACATCGACAAGCAGGCCGACATCATCAAGTCCAAGTTCGACATCACCGACCTCCAGGATCCCGCCAAGGTCGACAAACTCCTGCAGAAATTCACCAGCCTGTGGGAGATCGCCAATCCTTCGCAACCAGCCGCCGTGCCGAGCATCATCATCGGTCAGGGCAGCACCGGCGCCATCGGCATGGACCTGCTGACCTCGCTGCAGAACCTGCGGCTCGGAGGGTCCTGATCCCATGCAGACAGGTCTCTATGTTGCGCTGTCGGCGCAGCTCTCGTTGCAGAGACGCCTCGACACCATCGCCAACAACGTCGCCAACAGCAGCACCGCGGGTTTCCGCGCCGAGGAAGTGAAGTTCTCGAGCCTGCTGTCGCAAACGGCCCGCGAGCCCGTCGCCTTCGCCTCGACGGGCGAATCGTTTCTGTCGCGCAAGTCGGGCGAGGTGGTGCGCACCGACGGCCCCCTGGATGTCGCCGTCGAGGGCGACGCCTGGCTTGCCGTCGAGTCGCCCGGCTCGGGCCGCGTCTACACGCGCGACGGCCGCATGCAGATGACGGAGACCGGCGAGCTGCGCACGCTGACCGGCGGCGCGGTGCTCGATGTCGGCGGCGCGCCGATCCAGCTCGATGCCACCGCCGGCGCGCCGGTGATCGCGCACGACGGCACCATCACCCAGGGCGGCCGCCAGGTCGGCGCCATCGGGCTTTTTTCCATCGATCCGCAGGCCAAGCTGACGCGCGCGGACAATGCGGGCGTCATCCCCGACCGTCCGGCGCAGCCGGTCATCGACTTCGCCAAGACCGGCATGCACCAGGGTTACATCGAGCGCGCCAATGTCGACCCCGTCATGGAGATCACGCGGCTGATCTCGGTCTCGCGGGCGTTCGACGCCGTCACCAATTCGCTCAACGAATCGGAGACGTCCTTGCGCGATGCCCTGAAGACGCTGGGCAGCGGCTCGTGAGGGCCGCGGCTGTGCCGCCGTCGGGGATCGCACCATGAGCGGCCGCGCGGCCGCCGCCTGCCCACCGCGCCCCCACGCCATGGAGCGGCTCGCCCAGGCCGTGGCCAATGCGACGCTGCAGGTCCCCAAGATCGCCGCCGGTGGCGTCGTCACGGAGGTTGCTCCCTCCTATTGCCGCGTGTCGGGGCTTTCGCACGTCCTGAAGCTCGGCGACTGCGTCAGCATCGCGACCGGCGACCGCGCGCAGCTCGGCGAGGTGGTGCGGGTGGACGAGGCCGGCGCCACCGTCAAGCCGTTCGACGTGGTCGGGAGCGTGGGGCTCGGCAGCATCGCCTGGCGCCAGTGTCCCCCGGCCCTGCGCCCCCACGTCACCTGGAAGGGGCGCATCATCAACGCGCTCGGCATGCCGATCGACGGCGGCGCACCTCTCCTGCAGGGGGCGACCGCCGTCTCCACCGACCGCGAACCGCCGCCGCCCATGCGCCGCCAGCGCGTGCGCCAGCCGCTGCGCACCGGCGTGCGGGTGATCGATCTCTTCACGCCGCTCTGCGCCGGCCAGCGCATCGGCATCTTCGCCGGCTCCGGCATCGGCAAATCGACCCTCCTCGCCATGCTGGCGCGGGCGCGCGGCTTCGACACCGTCGTCATCGCGCTGGTCGGCGAGCGCGGCCGCGAGGTGCGCGAGTTCATGGAAGACGCGCTCGGGGCCGACCGTTCACGCGCCGTCGCGGTGGTTTCGACCGGCGACGAAAGCCCGATGATGCGCCGCCTGGCGCCCAAGACCGCCATGAGCATCGCCGAGCACTTCCGCGACTGCGGCGAGACGGTTCTGCTCATCATCGATTCGGTGACGCGCTATGCGCATGCCGCGCGCGACGTGGCGCTGGCGGCGGGCGAGGCACCGGTGGCGCGCGGCTATCCGCCGAGCGTCTTCAGCGACCTGCCGAAGCTGCTCGAGCGGGCCGGGCCGGGCGCGGAAGGGCCGGACGCCAAGGCCGGCTCCATCACCGGCATCTTCTCGGTGCTGGTCGATGGCGACGACCACAACGACCCCGTCGCGGACGCCATCCGCGGCACGCTCGACGGTCATGTGGTGCTCGACCGCGCGCTGGCGGACCAGGGGCGCTATCCCGCCGTCAACCCGCTGTCGTCGGTGTCGCGGCTGTCGCACGCCGTCTGGTCGCCCGACCAGGTGAAGCTGGTCGCGAAATTCCGCGCCATGATCGCGCAATTCGAGGACACGCGCGATCTGCGGCTGATGGGCGGCTATCAGCGCGGCGCCGATCCGGAGCTCGACAAGGCCATCGAGCTGGTGCCCAAGCTCTATCAGGCGATGCGCCAGTCCCCCGACGAGCCGGCGAGCGCGGACGCATTCCAGGACGTGGCGCGAGCGCTTGCCCCGCCGGCGCCGGCAGCCTGACCCGCCGGCACGCGGTTTTGACTTTCGCTCAGCTCGTGTCTTTTTCGGTGGCGCCGCGCGCCTCGCTCTTGGCCACGAAATTCAAGTCGTGGATCATCACGTCCTGCACGAACGGCGCGCCGAAGCGCTTGTTGACGTTCTCCGTCAGCTGGGCCGACAGCGCCGTCAGATCGAGTTTCTTGAGCTTGCGGAAATCGACCAGCTCGCCGGCGTAGAGCGTGCGAAACGCCTCGTCGAGCAGCACGGCCTCGGGCTTGATGGACAGCTGCTTCAGGATCTTCGACCCGACCATGAACGAGAACTGGGCGACGATGTAGCCCTGAATGGCGCCGTCGGCCACCACGGGCACGCTCAACACGCGCGTCTTCACCTGCTCCAGCCCGCCGAAGAATTTCTCCGGCTCGGCCTGCGTGGCCGCTTCCGCCGACTTGGCGCCCTTCCACGTTATCGCCGCATAGCTCGACGCCACCGTCACGAGGCAGATCCACAGGCCGGCGATGACGATGCGGATCATGTGCGCGGCGCCTCGGAGCGTATACCGGCCGTGTACGTGCCGTCGGATTCGGCCTCGCGGATCGCGTCGGCGATGACGGCGGCGATCTCGCGCACGGCATCGAGGTGAATCTTGAGCACGCGGCGGTTCTCTTCGAGCTTTTGCCGCAGGCCCGAGAGCCGGGCACGCAGGAGAGCGTCGGGCTCGGTGCCCTCGTACACCCGCAACGCGCGGCTCAGATCGAGCAGGCCGTGGCTCTTGCGGTTGTTGAAGGACTTGAGGTCGATGGCGCCGCGCGCACGCAGCGCGGTGGTCTCCTGATCGAGCACGTCCTCGAGCCGTGCGATCGCCTTCTCCACGGCCTGCGCGGCGGCCGGATCGTCGGGCCGCATCTGCGCGCCGCGCTGCGCAGCCTTGTCGGTCGACAGTGCTGCCGGCGGGCCCACGTCATAGGCGGCGAGCGCATTCATCAGCATGGGTCAGCTCCGATCGGAATTCGCTTTGGTGGCGGCAGCGGCCGCAGGTGCGGCGGCCGCGGGAGTGGGTGCCGCAGGTGGCGTCGTGGCGGCGAGTGCATCCCTGGCGGCCAGCTGGCGCGCGATGCCGATGCCGCCCCCGGCGCTGATCTGACCCGCAAGCTTTTCGGCCAGCATGGACTTCCAGATTTCGCCGGCCGTGCCCTTGCCGAACACGTTCTCGGCGTTCTTGGGCAGCATGTCCTGGATGAAGCTCTGCAGAACGAACGACTCGAACTGCCGGAACGCCTCCGCCTTGCGCTTGGGCGCGCCCGTAGCCGCACCCGCAGCCGCCTGGGCAGTCTGCGCCTGCGCCGTCTGCGCGCGGGCGACCGTGGTGGTCGCCGCGGTGCGGGCGAGGGGATCGAGAGCGAATGGAGAAGCCAAGTGAGTATCCGTGTTTTGTCCGTATCCGTCACACCATCGCGCAACAAACTTACGGGGGGCTTGCGCGTCTGCGGGAAGGCACCGAAACACGCTCGATGACCTCGCGCAGGTCGGCCTGCTCGGCCGCCCGCCGCGCCTCCTCGGCCACGTCCGCGGCGAGATTGCCGGCGGCACGGGCGCGGGCCGCCTGCGCGATCAGACGGCGCTGCTCGATCTCGCGCTCGCGCACGAGCCGCGCGCCGGCCTCCGCCAGCGAGCGCAGCCGGCGGGCCGTGGTGTCGATGAACAGGCCGTGCAGCGCATGATCCTCGTTGAGCGCCCGGATCAGCGCTTCCTGCTCGGCCTGGTTCTCCGCGCAGCGGCGCTCGATCAGCGCGACCTTGCGCTGCTGCAGCTTTTCCATCTGCCGCAGGACGGAATGGATGCGCTCGACCTTGCGCGTGCGCGCCGTCATTGGGCTACCCCCTCGCCAGCCACGCGGTGAAGCCCGAGATGAAGAGCGACAGCATCTCGCCGGCCGTGAAATAGAGGACGGCCATGCCGCCGGCGACCACGAACGGCAGCGAGATGAAATACACCGGGATCTGCGGCGTCAGCTTGTTCATGATGCCGAACAGCAGGTTGATGATGATGCTGTAGACGACGAAGGGGCTCGAGATCTGCAGCGCCAGCAGGAACGCGTCGGCCGCCGATTGCGTGAGCCGCGTCGTCCCGAACGCGGCCGAGAACGGCTCGGTGACCGGCAGCACGCCATAGGACGCGACGAGCGCGCGCAGCACCTCCCAGTGCTGGTCGGCGAGGAACAGCATGACGGTCGCCGTCATGGTGATGAGCGTGCCGACGGCCGGCAGCGGCTCGTTGTCCTCGATCGGCGCGCCGGGCGTGTTGCCGATACCTATGAACGCGGCGAGCGATGTGCCCATGAATTGCAACGCGAGATAGAAAAACCGCCCCATCAGGCCGATCAGCGATCCGGTAAGCGTCTCGGAGATGATGACCGGCGCCAGCGCGCCGGCCCCCATCTGTCGCACCGACGACTGCAGTGTCGGCACGACGACGGGCGCCAGCGCGAGCGTGATGGCGACGGCGAGAAACAGCCGCACCTGCACCGGCACGCGCGGGCTGGAGAATCCGGGCATGAACATCAGGCAGCCGCCGATGCGGCAGAACAGGACAAAGACGAGCAGCACGGTATCCGGCGTCAGCGCCGTCACGAAATGGCCCCGAGCGCCTTGATCTGGACGCCGCGCGCGATCTCGAGATGCGACAGCACCGGCAGCGTCGCGAACAGGCGCTCCGTCACCATGCGCACATAGGGCCGCGCGTCCGGCGCGACCACGAGCACGAACTGGTGCCCCTGCTCCATGTGTGCGCGGATGACCTTGCTCGCCTCGGCGCCGAACTGCTCGATGAGCCGCGGGTCGATGTCGAACTCGATCACCTCGCCCTTGGCGTCGCGCTTCAGCGCCTGATGGAAGGCCATGTCCCAGCGGTTGCCGAGACGCAGCACTTTCAGCACGCCGCCGTCCGACAGGTCGCCGCAGATCTGCTGCGCCATGCGCATGCGCACGTGCTCGGCGAGCTGCTCGGCGCGGCGGACGTGCGGCGCCACCTCGGCGATCGCCTCCAGGATGAGATGCAGGTTGCGGATCGAGATGCGCTCGGCCAGCAGCAGCTTGAGCACGGCCTGCAGCCCCGAATAGGAGAGCTGCGAGGGCACGATCTCGTCCAGCAGGCGGCGGTATTCCGGCTCCAGGCGATCGAGCAGCGCGCGCATGTCCTTGTAGGACAGGAGCTGCGACAGGTTGTTGCGGATCACCTCGCGCAGGTGCGTGAGCAGGACCGACATGTTGTCGACCGGCTTGAAGCCTTCGCGCGTGACGGTATTGACGAACGCCTCCGACACCCACATGGCCTTCATGCCGAACGCCGGCTCGCGCGCCTCCTCGCCCGGCACGTCCGGCATCGGCCCGTCGCCCGTGATGACCAGCACGTCGCCGAGCCGCAGCTCCTCGCCGGCGACGACCGTGCCGTGAATCTTGATCTGGTAGCTCTTGGGCGGGATCGTCAGGTCGTCGGTGAGCTTGATGTCGGGGACGACGAAGCCGTACTGGCGCGCGAAGCTGCGGCGCATCTTGCTGACGCGCTGCGCCAGCTCGTTGTGCGAGGGTAGCAGCGTGCTCGACAGCTGCTTGCCGAGGCACAGCTCGATCTCGACGGCGCGCAGCTGTTCCTTGACCGACGTGCGCGCTTCCTCGTCGGCGGCCTGCGCGGCGGCCTGCGCATGCGCCTCCGCGGCCGCGCGCACTTCCGCGCGGCGCTTGGGGATGATATAGGCGACGAATGCCATGGTCGCGCCGAGCGTGGCGAAGGGCAGGAAGGGCAGGCCCGGCGCCAGGGCCAGCACGACCATGACGAGGCTCGCCA
>JBFWWW010000106.1:0-13229 GCA_050245975.1 Hyphomicrobiaceae bacterium | reverse complement strand
CCCGTCATCACGTGTATCGAGGATTTGCGGGTTCTCGCACAAAAGCGCGTGCCCCGCATGTTTTACGACTACGCCGACTCCGGAGCCTGGACCGAAAGCACCTATCGGGCCAACGAGGCGGACTTCGCGCGCATCCACCTGCGCCAGCGCGTCGCCGTCGACATGTCCAACCGGACGCTGGCAACCACCATTGTCGGACAACCGGTCAGCATGCCGGTCGCACTCGCGCCGGTCGGCCTGACGGGCATGCAACACGCCGACGGAGAGATTGCAGCGGCACGCGCTGCCGCAGCCGAGGGCATCCCCTTCACCCTCTCCACGATGAGCATCTGCTCCATAGAGGATGTGGCGGAGAACACCGACAAGCCGTTCTGGTTTCAGCTGTACGTGATGCGTGACCGTGACTTCAACAATCGACTGATCGACCGGGCCAAGGCGGCCGGATGCTCGGCGCTGGTGCTGACACTGGACCTGCAGATCCTCGGGCAGCGCCACAAGGACGTGAAGAACGGCCTGACGGCTCCGCCCAGGCCGACGCTCGTCAACCTTCTCGACCTGGCGACCAAGCCGCGGTGGTGCCTCGGCATGCTGGGAACGAAACGACGCACCTTCCGCAACATCGTCGGCCACGCCAAAGGCGTCAACGACATGAGCGCGCTGTCCTCATGGACGGCGGAGCAGTTCGACCCGACCCTCAACTGGGACGACGTCAAGCGCATCAGGGACCGGTGGGGCGGCAAGCTCATCCTGAAAGGCATTCTCGATCCTGAAGACGCCGAGCTTGCCACGCGCAGCGGCGCCGACGCTCTGATCGTGTCCAACCACGGCGGCCGTCAGCTCGACGGAGCGCTCTCATCCATCGCCGCCCTGCCGGCGATCGTTCGCACCGTGGGCGATCGCATGGACGTGCTGATGGACGGCGGCATCCGGTCAGGACAGGACGTGATCAAGGCGCTCGCACTGGGGGCCAAAGGCGTCTTCATCGGCCGCGCCTATATCTACGGTCTGGGCGCAATGGGACAGGCTGGTGTTGCCAAGAGCCTCGAAATCATCCGCAAGGAGCTCGACGTGACGATGGCGCTCTGCGGGCTGCGCGACGTCAAGAAGGTCGACGCCGGCATCCTTGTCGAACGTCCCGACCAACCACTGCAAGCGACTCGACGGGTTGCCGTTGCGGGCTGAAATCAGAGACCGAAGGCCGATTTGAGCTGTTTCAGGCCGTCCTGATGCTGCGAATAGTTGCGCCCGCCGATTGCACCGCCGTCGACGACGATGTCGGTCGCATTGACGAAGGTTGACCGATCCGAGGCGAGCCAGGCGACGCACTGGGCAATGTCGTCGGGGATTCCGGCGCGCGGGATCGGCTGCGCCTTGGCGTAGACCTCTCCGATCTCCTTCGTCAGCGTCTCGGCACGCTGCGTCTCCACACCCAGCGCCTTGGCAAGAATTCCCGTCGTGATGGCGCCAGGCGACACGGAATTGACGCGCACGCCATATTCGCCAAGCTCCATTCCGGTGCACCGGCTGAGATGGTTGACCGCCGCTTTCGCCGCACCGTAGACCATCGACGACGAATAGCCGGCAAGATGCGCCGCGATCGAGCCGTTGTTGATGATGCTGCCGGAACGCTGCTGCATCATGACCGGCGCGACGTGCTTCATGCCGAGCAATACCGAACGGACCAGAAGCGCCATGGCGGCGTCGAAGCCCTCGACCGGCACCGAGGCAATGCTGCCGGTGGGCGCCGGACCGCCGGCGTTGTTGAAAAGACAATCGATCCGGCCGCCATGCCGCTGCTTCGTTTCGGCGACGACGCGAACCCAATCCGGCTCGAGCGTTGCGTCCGCAGCGATGTAGCTCACGCTCCTTCCAACCCTGGCCGCTATGGCCTCGCCTTCCGTTTTGCGCCGGCCGGTGAAGACCACACGGGCGCCCTCTTCGGCGAAAAGTTCGACCGTGCGCGCCCCGATGCCGCTGGTGCCTCCGGTGATGATCGCAACTTTTCCATCCAGCATGCCCATGCGTGCCACCCTCCCCTTTGCGTTTCTCGATGCAAGTCTAGCACAGCGAAAAGCCGCCGGCCCGCGCGGCCGGCGGCTTTGAAGCCTGCCAGAAACAAGAGCTCCGGCGACGTCCTAGGATACGTACCGCGCCACATGGACCGCAAACTGGTCCACGAAGTCCTGCAAGAACTTCCTGGTCTTTTCGTCCGTGATGTCGCCGTTGTCATCGATCAGATCGGGCTTGAAGTTCAGATAGACCTCGCCGCCCATGACCTGCGTGCGCAAGATGCCGAGCATCAGGCGGAGATGCGCCTGCGCAAGAGCCGTGCTGATGGCGCCGCCGGAGGTCCCCGCGATGGCCACCGGCTTGCCGGCCCAGGAATTCTTGCCCGGGGGACGCGACCCCCAGTCGATTGCATTCTTGAGCACGGCGGGGACCGAGCGATTGTGCTCGGGCGTCACGACCAGGAGGCCGTCCGCCTTTTCAAGCTCGGACTTGAACCGGACGACGCTCGGAGTGGGCTCCTTTTCCATGTCCTGATTGAACAGCGGCAAATCGTCGATCTGCAGCATGGTGGCGTTGAATTTGTCACGGCCCAGCTTGATGAGCGCCTGCGCGAATTTGCGATTGATCGAGTCGCGGCGGTTGCTGCCGACAACAACGGCTACATTGACTTTGCTCATATCGGGTCCCATCCAGATCGCACGTTGATCACGTTCTGATACTCAGGTTCTGATGCTCAGGCCAATGAGATGCAGCAAGCGGCCGCACGTCCTCGCGGGCACTATATCCCAACGCCTGCTCGCGCTCACCTCCCGAAGGCACGACCCAAGGGCCCGGCATCGATATGGCGGTGCCGCCGCGGTCAGCGGTAGATGTCAGCGGTAGATGTAGGTCACCAAAAATGTCCGGTCGGCAACCGTTGCCCCCTTGGGCGGGAGGGGGAAGCTCGACTGCTTTGAAGCGAATACGACGCTCTGGTTCAGTATCGGGTCGGCACCGCTCAAAAGCCGTACCTCGGCCAGATTGCCGTTTTCCGAAAGCAGCAGCCGGATCGTGACGCGGCCGGTCAGCCCGTTGGGGCTTGGCATGGTCTGCCGCAGCGCCCGGATGACGCCGCGACCGAATTCATCATTCTCTCCCGTGCGCGTAATGCCCGGCGGTCGCGTCGCAGCCGCGGCCCTGCCGCTCGGGAAGGTCGAAGGATCGGGCAGCACCAGGGGCGGAGACAGGCGCGCCTGCGGAGCCGGCGGCTTGTGTGGCTGCGCTTTGTGCGGCTCACGGGACGGTGCCGGGCGCGCGCCCGGCGTGGTCGGATCGGGAAGCGAAAAGAGATCGGGCGCTTCCTTGTCGGGAGGGATATCCGCCACCTTCTTCTGTGGCGGTTGTGGCGGGGGCTGTTCCACCGCGGGCGTCGGTGGCTGTTCAGCCGGCAAAGGCGTTTCAGGAGGCGATGGCGGCTGCGGTTGCGCCGCCTGCGGTTGGACGGGCTGCACCGGCGGCGTTACAGGCTGCGGAGCTGTGGCACGCGCCAGATCCTCGGCGCTGACGATGTCGACCGCCAGGGCATCCTTGTCGCCGTCCTTCTCACCCATGATGCGCGGGTTGGCGTGTCCGGCTCCGAACAGAGCCACAACGTGCAGGATCGCGACGCAGGCGACGCCGATCCAAAACCGTCGGTCGTTCGGCCGGTGGCGCAGCCAGGGATCGGGCACTGCAACGAGGCGATCCGTGCCGGCTGTCGTTTCAGCGCTCATGGCTTGCCAGTGGTTCCCCTACCCTGTCTCAGGTGAGTCGCTTGCCCGTGGCCTATGTTGCATACCCCGGGTTTCGAGAAGACGGAACGCGGCGCGACATCGTGCGCATGAGCGCCACTACTCTCCGGGCGGTCCGGAATTGTGGCCATTTCGAGCCAAAGCCGGGCACGGGGCCCATCCCTCAGGTTCCTCAGGGCGAGTTGTCGCGGCGCGCTTCAGGCCGGCTTGCGGCGCTGCAACACCGGCGCTATGCAGGGCTCATGCTGAGCACCCTGAAAAAGAACAACGCCGCCTGGGCCAAACGTATGGTCGATGCCGATCCGGGCTTCTTCAAGCGCCTGGAAGGCCAGCAGGCGCCCGAGTACCTGTGGATCGGCTGTTCCGACAGCCGGGTTCCAGCCAACGAAATCGTCGATCTCGACCCCGGCGAGCTGTTCGTCCACCGCAACGTCGCCAATCTGGCCCCGCCGCAGGACGCCAACTATCTCTCGGTGCTGCAGTTCGCCATCGACGTGCTGAAGATCAAGCATGTGCTCGTCGTCGGGCACTATGGATGCGGGGGCGTGGCGGCCGCTGTCGACGGTTCGCGGCGTGGCCTCGTCGATCACTGGCTTCACCCCATCCGCGAGGTCTATCACGACCGGAAGATGGAGCTGGAGGCAATCCTCGATCACACGGCGCGCATGAACCGCCTGTGCGAGCTCAACGTCATTCGCCAGGTCAAGAACGTCGCCTCCGACGTGTTCGTGCATGAGGCCTGGGCGCGCGGGCAATCGCTGTCCGTACACGGCTGGGTCTACTCGCTGTCCAACGGGCTGGTGAAGGACCTCAACGTGACGGTTGCCGGTCTCGAGGACTACGAGCGGATGCGCTAGCAGCCTTCCGCCAAACAAAACCGTGGCTGCCGGCGGCTCTTCCGTTAGGCTGGATGCTTCAACCGGCCAGGGGCCTGCAGTCATGAGCTTCGACACTTCGACGCTGATCTGGATTCTCTTCCTCATCTTCGCCCTCCAGCCGCTCATCATGGGGCGCTGGTATGCGATGCAACGCGCGCAGGCCATCCGGGGCGTCGAGAAGGCGCACGGCGCCCGCGTCATCACCATGATCCATCGCCAGGAGAAGCGCAGCCTGTTCGGGTTCTCCGTCGCACGCCACATCGACCTCGAAGACGCTCAAACCATCATCGCGGCCATCAAGGAGACGCCGCCCGACAGGCCGATCGCGCTCGTGTTGCACACGCCGGGCGGTCTGGTGCTCGCTGCGATGCAGATCGCCCGCGCGGTCGAGGCACATCCGGGCAAAGTCACGGTCTACGTTCCCGTCTATGCCATGTCGGGCGGCACGCTGATCGCTCTCGCAGCCGACGAGATCGTCATGGGCGAGTTTTCGGTGCTCGGTCCCATCGATCCGCAGATTGCCGGCCTGCCGGCCGCCAGCATCGTCAGGGCGCGGGATTCCAAGCCGGTCGACCATGTTTTCGATCTCACGCTCGTGCTCGCAGATGTGAGCGAGAAGGCGCTGGCCCAGGTCAAGCGGGGCGCCGTCGAGCTGCTGACGCCGCGCATGGAGCAGGCAGCGGCCGAGGCGCTGGCCGCGAAGCTGGCCGGCGGCAACTGGACCCACGACTACGCGTTGACCGCGACCGAAGCCGCAGCTCTCGGCCTGCCGGTCCGGGTCGACATGCCGACAGACATACTCGACCTCATGAGGCTCTATCCGCAGCCGGTGCAGCAGTCGGGCGTCGAATACCTTCCCATCGACATCCCGCGCGGCCGCCGGGTCTGAGACCAGGTCACGAGCGCGCGGACCTAGTCCGCCTGGGCGAGCGGCCGGGCGACGTCCTCGAGCGACCTGCGTTCGGCGGCAATGCCCCAGACCGCCGCGACGACTGCCGCGATCAGCATGAGGATTGCGCCCAGCGCGTAGCCGTAGAACACGCTCCATCGCGAGCCGGAGTCGATGAGCCAGCCCATCAGCAGCGGTCCGATGACGCCGCCGATCCCGGTACCGACGGCGTAGAAGACCGCAATGGCAAGCGCGCGGATTTCAAGCGGAAACGTTTCGCTGACGGTGAGATAGGCCGAGCTCGCCGCAGCGGAGGCAAAAAAGAAGATCACGGACCAGGCGACCGTCAAAGAGCGCGCCGAAACCAGATCGGCTGCGAACAGATAACCCGTAAGCGCGAGCAGCACGCCGGATGCCGCATAGGTGGCTGCGATCATGACGCGCCGGCCGACCGTATCGAAAAACCGGCCGAGCACGACGGGGCCGATGAAATTGCCGGCCGCGAAGGGGAGAATATACCAGCCGATATCGGCCGACGGGATAGCATAGAAGTCGGTGAGCACAAGCGCGTACGTGAAGAAGATCGCGTTATAGAAAAATGCCTGTGCGACCATCAGCGACAATCCCACGAGCGACCGCTGCCGCTGCGCGCCAAGCAGCACCGAGGCCACTTCCGCGAACGGCGTATGGCTCCGCGGCCTGAGGCGAAGTCGGGCGAACGGCCCGGGCGACAGCATATGACCCTGCCGGACGATTTCCGCCTCGAGACCCGACACGATCGCCTCCGCCTCGGCGATACGCCCGTGCGTCGCCAGCCAGCGCGGGCTTTCCGGCAGCCACATCCGCATGAAGAGGATGACGAGGCTCAGAGCGGCACCGATACCGAACGCAAGGCGCCAGCCGAACTCGGGATCGAACAAATTCGGATCAAGAACGACGATGGCGCCGAGAGCCCCCAGCGCCGCGCCCACCCAGAAGCTGCCGTTGATGACGAGATCGGTCCATCCGCGCACGCGGGCCGGTATGAGCTCCTGAATGGTGGAGTTGATCGCCGTATATTCCCCACCGATCCCCGCGCCGGTGAGAAAGCGGAAAAGGACAAAGCTCGCGAGATTCCAGGAAAAGGCCGTGGCGGCCGTCGCCAGCAGGTAGACGGCAAGCGTGATGAAGAAGAGCTTCTTGCGCCCCAGCCTGTCGGTCAGCCACCCGAAGACCAATGCCCCAAGAACAGCGCCCGCGATGTAGGCGCTGCTGGCGATCCCCACGTCCGTACCGGAGAAGCGAAGAACCGGGCTTTCCTTCAGGGCGCCCGCGATCGAGCCGACAAGAGTGACTTCGAGGCCGTCGAGAATCCAGGTGATGCCAAGCGCGAGCACGACGCGGGTATGGAATCCCGTCCAGGGCAGACGGTCGAGCCGCGCGGGAATATCGGTCTCCACGACAGGGAGGAGCTGTGACGCGGCCGCATCGCGGGTCTCGGCGTTTGCCATGGACGACCTTCGGACGGGAGGATCGGCTGGACAAGCGGAAACGCGGCTTCACCGCCTCCCGTTCCACGTCGCCGCCGCGGCGCGTCAGATGATCTCGTCCGTCTTGTCGTCTGTTTCACCGAAGCGGCGCATTGTTGCGGGCCGCGTCCCGGCGTAGCTCTTTTCCAGCAGCGGAGCGATCTTGGCATTCTCGCGCTCGAACAGGCTGTTGCCGGCGAGATCACCTTCGACGATGAAGGGGCCGAAATTCTCCACGTCGAGAACCCAGACCGCCTGCGCGAGCCCCAGCTCCTCCAGCCAGTAGACGCCGGCAACATTGCGGATGCCGCGACCGAGCAGCGCGCCGGTGCCATAGCCGACCGTGGTCAGATAGACCGCATTGTGCGGCTTGAAATACTTGCGATAGTCCTCCGACGTCATCCCGCCCTTGCCGATGATGACGTTGCATCCCGAAAGCTTGAACCAGCCGTCCAGCCATTTGGCGAAACGGAAGGACGCCGTCGCAGTGACGGCACCCACGTTGTATGTCCCGTCCGGATTGACGACCGCGGCAGGGGAACAGTGAAAGTTTGCCGAGCCCAGCGCCTCACGCGAGGCCGGCATGCCGGCGCCATCCTCGACAGCCCGCTTGTAGACGCCCTCGCGCGCCGTGAAGACCCGGCCGGTCAGGTAGACGACGTTGCCGAGCTCGAGCTTGCCCAGGGTCTCCGTCGATGCCGGCAGCGAGAGCTGCACTTTTTTCAAACTGGTTCCAGCCATCATTGCTACTCCGCCGCCTCGACCCGCGCAGGCTCGCTCCACTCGACCGTCGTGCGGCGCATGTAATCGGTGAACCACCGCGGATCGGTGCGAAACTCGGCGCGGCCGTCAGCGAAGATGCGCGCCGTCGCGCGGCGCGACGACAGGCAGAACATGTGCACGCTCATCGGCATGCCGCCCGTATGGCAGTAGCCGACCTCGATGTGGCAATCGACGACCATGGACGAGCCCATGAAACCCATCGCCCCCATGCCGATGCCGTTGCCCGCTTCCTTCAGCTCGGCTTCGAGCGCCGCGATTTTCGGATCCGGGTTGCGTGAGCCGACGGTCCTCAGGCAGGCAGCCTGCTTGCCCAGGACCATGCAGATATCCTTGGACCCGCCCAGTCCGATCCCGACGATGGCCGGCTGACAGGCGAGCCCGCGCTTGCCGAACGCGACCAGGGTATCGATGTAGAAACGCCGGATGCCGTCGATGCCGTCAGCCGGAAACAGCATCCGGTAGTCCGAGCCGAACAACCCGCCCTTGTGCACGGTGGTCAGCTCGACCCAATCGGCATCGGGATGAAACGCGTACTCGATTTCGGGCGCGCCGATGCCGCAGTTGTTGTTGTGGTCCGTGCGCCAGAGCGGATGCACACGGTTGGGCCGCAGCGGCACATCGCGGGTTGCATTGGCGGTGGCGCGACGCAGAGCGGCCTCCACCGCAATCGGCCCGCCCTCGACGCGTGCGTCGTTGCCGTACTTCACATACCAGCGCGGCACGCCGGTATCGCCGCACATGGCGCGACGGTCCTCTTTGGCCGCCTCATAGTTCTCCAGCATGGCCTGGATCACGAACGCCGAGAGATCGCCCTTCTCCGTATTCGCGCAGCGCCGCAAGCCGTCCAAATAGTCGTCGGGAATCTCGATGGCGGCCTTCGCCATGAGCTGCTCGGCCGTCTTCTGCAGGGACGCGAGAGGGATCATGCTTGCCTCGCTCTACTATTCGGCCGCATCCTTGAGCAGCGACTGGCCGGGCTTCACGATGGTGAATTGGACCGGCTCGCTACCGATCTCGAGCTTGCCGTCACGCTGCCGGGCGACCGTGAATGCCGACGTGGCGAGATCGCCTTCGCCGGGGAAATCCTCGCGATAGTGTGCACCACGCGAATTCTCGCGCTTGAGCGCCGCCGCGGCGATGACACGCGAAATCTCGACCAGGCTGCGCAGGTTGAGCCAGTCGTGCCAGGTGAGGTTGAAGGCGCGGTCGCGATCGGGAACGCCGCTGGCCAGCAATTCCGCCTCGATGGTGTCGAGCTTGTCCAGCCCACGGCGAAGCGCATCCGCGGTGCGCAGCACACCCACGTCGTCCCACATGGTATCCAGCAGCGTCTCGCGCAAGCGGTTGATGTCGCCGCCGGAGCGTTGGAAGGGATGCTGCGCCCGGTCGACTTCAAATGCGATCCTGTCCTCGTCGGGTGCGCGATGGCCGCCGTTGCGGGCGACCCACTCGGCCATGGTGTCTCCCGCGATGCCGCCGAAAACGGTGGAATTGGCGACACCGTTGCCGCCGAGCCGATTGGCGCCATGGGCGCCTCCGGCGTCCTCGCCGGCGACGAAGAGGCCCGGCATCTCGGTGGACGTGTCCACGTTGCAGACAAGGCCGCCCATGAAATAGTGCGCGGTCGGCACCACCTCGACGAGACCGCCGGCGAGATCGAAGCCGCAGTCGGCGCAGCGCTCGACCATGCCCTTGAACAGCTTTGCCACCTTCTCCGGGCCGAGATGTCCCATCTTGATATAGACGCCGCCATTGGGCGTGGTGCGGCCGGCGCGCATCTCGGCATAGATCGAGCGCGAGACGACATCGCGGGTCGCGCGCTCGAGCTTGGGATCGTAGTTGCCCATGAACCGCTCGCCGGCGCCGTTGAGCAGATGGCCGCCGGCGCCGCGCAGACCTTCCTCGAGAACCGTGCCGGTCATGCGGGTATCGGGACCGGCCAGCAGGCCCGTGGGGTGAAACTGCACCATCTCCATGTCGCGGAGCGGCAGGCCCAGGCGCAACGCCATGGCCAGGCCGTCCATGCTCTTGTCGCCCGAGGGGGTATGGTAGCGATACATGGTCGGCCCGCCGCCGGTGCCGAGCAATACGGCACGCGCCTCGACGAAGCGGAAGGAGCCGGTGCGGACGTCGATCATCAGCACGCCTGAAAGCGATTTGCCGTCACGAGCGGGGACGAGAGCGACGGCGCGGTGTTCCTCGAGGCGGCGGATCGGGCGCGCCCAGACCTGCTCCATCAGCCGGTTGATGATCTCGATGCCGGTGAGATCGCCCTTGTGCACGGTGCGGTCGAAGGTCTGGCCGGCGAAGGCCTTGCCGTGCAGGGTGCCGTCCGGATTGCGGTCGAAGAAGCAGCCGACCTCGTTTTCGAGCTCATGGATGCGCTCGACGGCCTTGGTGACCAGCGTCCACGCCATCTCCTGGTTCGGCAGCCATTTGCCGCCGTTGATGGTGTCCATGAAATGGCGCTCGACGGAGTCGCCCGGGTTGGTCGCAACGTTGTAGCCGCCCTGAACCATGCGGGTGCAGCCGCACTTGCCGATCAGCCCCTTGGTGGCGACGGTCACGTCCAGCGTCGGATCGGCCTTTTGCGCATGCAGGGCGGCAAAAAGACCCGCGCCGCCGGACCCGAGGATGAGAATATCGGTCTTGAGCCGTTCCATCGCGCAAACTCCGAGTTAGAACGTCCGGACCAGATATGCGAATGCCGTCGCGCCGGCCAGGATCAGCGCCGCGGTGGCGAACTGCTTCTGCGAGGCGCGCCACGGCATGTTCTCGATCAGGAGAACGCGGATGCCGCCCAGGATGTGCACCGCCAGCGCAAATATCACCGCGGCCTCCGACACCTTCACGAAGGGACTTTCCGTCCAGCGCAGAAAGCCGTCGAGCCGCGCCTCGCCGTTCAGGGCAAGGCCCAGCGCGAGAAAGTGCAGCGGCAGAAAGCATGCGAGCGCCAATCCCGACAGCCGGTGGACCATGGCCGCCAGCCACAGCGCATCGCGCCGCACGTTGGTCCCGAGGCTCACAGCAGACCTCCCGGGAAGACCACGGCAAACACCGCCCGCAAGCCGAGCGCGCCGACGAGAAGGCCGAAGCCCCACATCAAGAGATCGAGCGAATGCCCGCGCAGCGCCGTCCACTCGCCCGCGATCACCCTGACGCCGATGGCGCCGTGCGCGGCCGCGGCAAGAACGAACACGCCATAGAATGCGGCCCACAAAATGCTGCCGCGCGTCCGGCCCAGGATGTCCGCCGCACTCAGTCCATGCCGCGTGGCGTAGAAAATGACCACCAGATGGCCAAGCACCAGCGGCACCATGAGGGCCGCCGCGGTGCGCTGGATGATGTAGAGGCGCAGCGTCACGTCAGTTCGCCCCGAATGTAAGCCTGCATCGTGCGGCGCTTCAGCCCCGCGATGGACGCGGTGGGATTGAGCCCCTGCGGGCAGTACTCCTGGCAGCTCTGGTGCGAATGGCAGGCGTGGCAGCCGCCGGTCTCGGCAACGGCGCGCAGCCGGTCGCGATTGCCGGCATCGCGCACGTCATTGACGAGGGACCAGGCCCGGTTGAGGGCTGCCGGCCCCAGGTAGTCGTCGTTCCAACGCACCGTATCGCAGGCTGCAAAGCATACGGCGCAATTGATGCACTCGATGGCCGCATTGGCCTCGGCCCGTTGCGCGCTGGTCGGCAGCACCTTGTCGACGGGATCATGGCGCGTCTTGCTCGGCGCAAAGACGCCCTTTGCTCTCTGCCATTTCTCGAAGAAGCGGGTCAGGTCGGCCGCGAGATCCTTGATGACCGGAAGATTGGCAAGCGGCGCAATCTCCAGCCGTCCGTCCTCAATGACCTTCGACGTATGTGTCCGGCAGGTCCACCGCGGGCGACCATTGACGGTCATCGCGCAGCTGCCGCACATGCCGACGCGGCAGGCGAAGCGATAGGACAAGGTCGGATCGACATTGCGCTGAACCCACGTGACGACATCCAGCACCGTCTGATTGGCGCGCGCCGGCACGCTGTAGGCCTCGAATTTACCATTCTGGTCGCCACGCCAGATCGAGACGCTGATTTCGGAAGCCGCTTCGGCCATGCCAGTGCCTTTGCTCACCTTGCGATGCCCCTCCAACACTGACGATCAAGGTAGTCCTCTATAGGTGTTGATGTCAATGTAACCGATTCCATATATGATGCCTCCTTGTTGATGAGCCGTCTTATGCAGGAGTTGGGATCGGCGTGGCAGATCATGGCCAAACACCTCGAAGCCAGAACCCCGGCAGCGGTCAAGGGCCGAAGTATCTGACCGTGGCCAATGCCATCCTGCGTTCAGTCGAAAGCGGACGCTGGAAGCCCGGTGACCAGCTGCCGTCGGAAACCGACCTTGCGGAGCAGATGCAGGTCAGCTTGGGAACCGTGCAAAAGGCGCTCAAGGTGCTGACGGATCAGGGGCTCGTGCTGCGCCACCATGGGCGCGGCACGTTCGTAGGCTCCGGGCGGGCACCGGACGAGGCGTTACGGCATTTCCGCTTCCTCGCTGAAGGTGGGCGGGAATTGCTCCCCGTCGTCTCAAGGGTCCTGTCCATCGACGAGACGGCCGAACAAGGTCCGTGGGCCATGTTTCTCGGGCCCGCGGACAGCTACATCCGCCTGTCGCGCATCCTGCACATCGGCGGCGAATTCGAGCTGTCGAGCGAGATGTATCTTCCCGGCGAGAAATTCAGGCAACTGCTCGAAGTCCCGACCAAATCTCTGCATGGCGTTCTGATCCGCGACTACCTCACCACGCACTTCAACACGCCGACGCTGAAACTCGAGCAGCAGATGCGGTGCGGAACGCTGCCGCCAAGGGTTTGCAACCTCATCAACGTGCCACGCAACACGATGGGGCTGATCTGGACGTTGTTCGCCTTCACCTACCGGGAATCGCCGGCCATTTATCAGAAGGTTTTCGTTCCCCCATCCGACCGGGAATTGCAGATCATCGACGCCGGCGTCGCTTAGGCTGCCATATCCCACCGTTCAGGAAAAACCCTTGCGGTCCCGAAGTTTGCCGGTAGTGTGCTGTGCCGTCAGCCGCGTGGTGCCGGCCCTGTTCCCGCTGACGACTGCAGCCGTCGCGCAGGGCGCAGCGGCGCAATGGCCAATACCGCGGATCGGCGTTCGGCGTGCGTTGGGGATGTCATGTTTCGCTGGGTGATAGGGATCGTTCTGGCCGCGGCGCTGGCGGCAGCCGCCTATCAATGGCGCCATAGCGAAGCGGCGCAAAAACCGATCGCGGCGGCGGGCGCTCCTGCGCGCAACGAGATCGTGGTGGAGGCAGCCCCGGTCAGCACCGGCGCCATTCGCAGGCAAATCCAGGCTGTCGGCACGCTGCGATCCAATGAATCCGTCATCAT
>JBFWWW010000105.1:0-13396 GCA_050245975.1 Hyphomicrobiaceae bacterium | reverse complement strand
TCTCGGCGGCTTCGAGGTGCGCCGCGCGCTGCCCTCCGCCGGCCGGCGCATGGTGGGGCCGTTCATCTTCTTCGACCAGATGGGGCCGGCGGAATTCCTGCTCGGCAACGGCATCGACGACAGGCCGCATCCCCACATCGGCCTCGCCACGGTGACCTACCTGTTCGAGGGCGAGATCTACCACCGCGACAGCCTCGGCACGCAGATGGCGATCCGGCCCGGCGCGCTCAACCTGATGACGGCGGGGCGCGGCATCGTGCATTCCGAGCGCGAGACGAGCGAGGCCAAGCAGACGACGCGGCGGCTGTTCGGCATCCAGGCGTGGGCGGCGCTGCCCAAATCGCACGAGGAGCAGGCACCGACCTTCGCGCATCATTCGGCCGACGAGCTGCCGCGCATCACCGGCGAGGGCAAGCGCGTGCGCATCATCATGGGCCAGCTCTACGGCGCGCGCTCGCCGGTCGCCTACCCGCACGAGAGCTTCTATGCCGAGGCGGTGCTGGCGCCGGGCGCGGTGCTGCCGCTCGATCCCGACTACGACGAGCGCGGGGTCTACATCGCCTCGGGCGAGATCGACATCGCGGGCGACAGGTTCGAGGCCGGGCGGCTGCTGACCTTCAGGCCCGGCGACCGCATCTCGATCCTGGCGCTGTCGAACGCGCGGCTGATGCTGCTCGGCGGCGAGCCGATGGACGGGCCGCGCCACATCTGGTGGAACTTCGTGTCCTCGTCCAAGGAGCGCATCGAGCAGGCGAAGGCCGACTGGCAGGCCAAGCGCTTCGCGCTGGTGCCGGGCGACGAGAAGGAGCGCATCCCGCTGCCGGAGTAGGCGTATCCCGGAGCCGGAGCCGGAATAGGTGCAGGGTGCGGCCCGGCCGACCCTCATCCTGTCATCCCCGCCGGAGCGTCACCTCCTTGTCATCCCCGCCGGAGCGCAGCGGAGAGCGGGGACCCAGGAGCCAAACGGCACGCGCTCGCCTGTGACGCTGGGTCCCGGATGGCCGCTGCGCGGCCTCCGGGATGACAGGTGGAGGGAGCGCGAAATTCCGGGATGGCGGTGCGGGCGCACCATCGTCCTGTCATCCCCGCCGGAGCGCAGCGGAGAGCGGGGACCCGGGGGCCAAATGCACGCGCTCGCTCTGTGATGCTGGGTCCCGGATATTTCGCCGGCGCTTGTGGGTTTCAGGTACTGTGACCTCACCCAAAGGACGGAGCGCCTCCATGAGAATATTTGCTGCAATGAATTTGCTGCTTATCGCCATGCTTTTTTCTTTGACCAACACGAGCTCGGCCATTGCGAGATCATGCTCTGAACAGGCCGAACTCTGCGCCAATCATGCGCGGAACAATGCGGCCATCCCGGACGCCCTGAAACAAAAGGGCGCGAAAGCCTGCCTGACGGCCAATCGCGCAGCTTGTCAAAGCCGCTGCAAGAACGGCGGCGGGAAGCCGGGCAGCTACTTCTCCGGCTATGGCAAGGCGATCGGGTACCCTCAGTATATGCAGGCTTTTTTTATCGACGATTGCCGTTGAGCAGTCCGTCCGCACGTTCCAGCCACAGCGAGACGGACCGACAGCGTCGCCCGGACAGCGCGCGATCTGGGTGCCGGGCGACCCTGTCATCCCCGCCGGAGCGCAGCGGAGAGCGGAGACCCAGGGGCCAAATTCACGCGCTCGCCCGTGATGCTGGGTCCCGGATGGCCGCTGCGCGGCCTCCGGGATGACAGGTTGGCGGGGCGAAACAGGAGAGGGAGCGCACACTCGCCCGCCCTCATTCTGTCATCCCCGCCGGAGCGCAGCGGAGAGCGGGGACCCAGGGGCCAGACGGCACGCGCTCGCCTGTGACGCTGGGTCCCGGATGGCCGCTGCGCGGCCTCCGGGATGACAGGTGGGAGGGAGAGTACACCTCCCAAGAATCCTGCGGGCGTGGCTATTTCGCGGGGCCGGTCTCGATGGGAAGCTCGGCGCGCTGGCCCCACTCGGACCACGAGCCGTCGTAGACGGCGGCATCCGGTTGCCCCAGCATGGCCAGCGCGAACGAGACGACGCCGGCCGTGACGCCCGAGCCGCAGGACGTGACGACGGGCCGGGCGATGTCGACGCCGGCGGCGGCGAAGATGGCGCGCAGCTCGTCCGCCGATTTCAAGGTGCCGTCCGCCTCGAGCAGCGTCGCGAAGGGCACGTTGCGCGAATTCGGGATGTGGCCCGAGCGCAGGCCGGCACGGGGCTCCTTGTCGCGGCCCTCGAAGCGGCCGGCGGAGCGCGCATCGACGATCTGGCCGGCGCCGCTCTTGCTGAGGCGCAGCACATCGTCGGCATCGCGCACCAGGCCGGCGTTGAAGCGCGGCGTGAAGTGGCGCTCGGTGCGCCGGCGCGGCTCGCCGTCCTCGACGGGGCGGCCCTCGGCCTTCCATTTCTTCAGGCCGCCGTTGAGCACCGCCACGTCGTCGTGGCCCATGGCGCGGAACATCCACCAGACGCGGGCCGCCGAGTAGAGCCCCTCGCTGTCGTAGGCGATGATGCGCTGGCCGTCGCCGATGCCCATCTTCTTCATGCGGCTCGCGAACTTGACCGTCGATGGCAGCATGTGCGGCAGCGGCGATTTTTCGTCCGAGATCTCCTCGACATCGAAGAACTGCGCGCCGGGGATGTGGGCGGCGAGATACTCGGCCTTCGCGTTGCGGCCCGTGGTCGGCAGATGCAGCGAGCCGTCGAGGATGACGACATCGGGGGCGGAGAGGTTGGCGGCGAGCCAGTCGGTCTCGACGAGCCATTTGGACTGATGCGGCATGCGTGGGCGTTTCCCTTGCTGGCGGTGGCTTCGGGGCTCAGACGAACGCGACGCGGAAGCGCCGGTTCAGCTTGCCCTTCTTCTCGATCTTGGTGACGGCGACGGGGCCGATCTCGCCGGTGCGGCGCACGTGCGTGCCGCCGCAGGGCTGCAGATCGACGGCGCCGTCCGCGCCGATGGCGACGAGGCGGATGCGGCCGCTGCCGCGCGGCGGCTTGACGGCCATGGTGCGCACGAGGCCGGGGTTGGCGTCGAGCTCGGCATCGGTGATCCAACGTTCGCCCACCGGATGGTCGGCGGCGACGAGCGCCATGAGATCGGCGGTGAGGCGGTCCTTGTCGATGCCGGAGGCGTCCTCGATGTCGAAGTCGAGCCGGCCCTCGTCGGGTCCGACCTGCCCGCCGGTGACGGGAAACTTGAGCAGCGCGCACATGAGATGCAGGCACGTGTGCATGCGCATGAGGCGATGCCGGCGCGGCCAGTCGAGGACGGCGCGGACGCTCTGGCCGGGCTGCGGCAGCGCGCTGCCCGCGGCCGGCAGGTGGGCGATGGTCGCCTTGTCCGCCTCGTAGACGGTGTTGGCGATGGGGCAGGCGGTGCCGGCGATCTCGAGCCGGCCCGTGTCGCCGAGCTGTCCGCCGGCGGTGGCGTAGAACACGGTGCGGTCGAGAACGATGCCGCCGGCGGCGGTGACATCGACCACGGTGGCATCGCAGGCCTCGAGGTAGGCGTCGGCGCGATAGAGCTGCTCTGTCATTCCCAACCTGCCTTGTCTCAGCCTGTCTTGTCCGGGTCGACGAAGACCTTGGGGACGGGCGTGCCCTTGCCGGCGAGCCAGTCCGGCACCGGCAGGTTCTTGCTGCGCAGGAAGTCCGGATTGAAGAGCTTCGACTGGTAGCGCGTGCCGTAGTCGCATAGCAGCGTGACGATGGTGTGCCCGGGTCCCAGATCGCGGGCGAGACGGATGGCGCCGGCGATGTTGACGCCCGAGGACGTGCCGACGCACAGCCCCTCCTCCTCCAGCAGCCGGAAGACGATGGGCACGCTCTCGCCGTCGGGGATGAGGTAGGCGCGGTCGACGACGGCGCCTTCGAGATTTTTCGTGATGCGGTTCTGGCCGATGCCCTCGGTGATGGAGGAGCCTTCGGCCTTCAGCTCGCCGGTGGTGTAGTAGCTGTAGAGCGCGGCACCCGGCACGTCGGCGAGCGCGATCTGGACATCCTTGTTGTGCGCCTTGAGGCCCATGGAGACGCCGGCCAGCGTGCCGCCCGAGCCGACCGCGGAGACGAAGCCGTCGACGCGGCCGCCGGTGTCGGACCAGATCTCCTCGGCCGTCGTCTCGATGTGGGCCCGGCGGTTGGCGACGTTGTCGAACTGGTTGGCCCAGACGGCGCCGCTGGGCTCGGTCCCGGCGAGCGCCTCGGCGAGGCGGGCCGAGTACTTCACGTAGTTGTTGGGGTTCTTGTAGGGGACGGCCGGCACCTCGACGAGCTCGGCGCCGAGCAGGCGCAGGACGTCCTTCTTCTCCTGGCTCTGCGTCTCGGGGATGACGATGACGGTGCGGAAGCCCATCGCGTTGGCGATGACGGCGATGCCGATGCCGGTGTTGCCGGCGGTGCCCTCGACGATGGTGCCGCCGGGGCGCAGGAGACCGCGGTCAACGGCGTCCTCGATGATGAAGAGCGCCGCGCGGTCCTTGACCGACTGTCCGGGGTTCATGAACTCGGCCTTGCCGAGAATGGTGCAGCCCGTTTCCTCCGAGGCGCGCCTGAGCCGGATGAGCGGCGTATTGCCGACCGCGTCGACGACGCCTGTCGCGATTTCCACGCTGGATGTCTCCTGCTGGAGTGTGATGGAGCCTGCCGCTACCCTAAAGGCGGGGTCTGTGGGAGACAAGAACCGCGGCCGCGGCGGGGCAGCCCGGGGACGGCGTTGCCCGCTCAGCGGAACGAGATCGAGGCGATGGCGCGGTTGATCTTCTCGCGGCCCCAGGTCACGGGCCGGTCGGGTGCCGAGAAGCGGCCGCCCACCATCGTCCCGGCGTAGGTGTCGGAGAGGATGACGACGCCGGCGGCGTTGCGCACCTCCACCTCGCCGTCGATCAGCAGCACGCCGGTCGCCCTGTCCATGGGCCCGCCCCAGAAGTCCGTGCCGCGCACGGCCAGCGAAGCCGCCGGCAGATGCACCTCGATGCGCTTGTCGGTGAGCTGGCCGAGCTTGCCGGTGGTGAAGCGGAAGGCGCCCTTGATGACGTCGAGCAGGATGACGCCGTTGCGCCGGCGCGGCTTGTAGAGGAAGTCGTCGAGGACCACCTCGGCGTTCTCGCCGACCGTGAACTGGCTGCCGTCCTCGAAGGTGACGAGCAGGCGGGCGCCGGCGGCGGTCTTGAGCACGTCGCGGCGGGCGAGCGTCAGCTTGGGCTCGGCCTTGAACTCGCGGGTGCCGCGCAGGACGAGCCCGTTGCCCTGGACGCGCGTGACGTGGCCGATGACGGCAAGCTCGCCCGGCTGCTGGGCCCGGGCCTCAGGTGCCGCAAACCAGCCCAGCGCCAGGACCAGCGCGCCAAGGAGGGCGCCAAGGACGGCGGCCGGCAGCCGGCGGCGGGCGGCGGCGCTCGTTTCGGTCATCGTCCCCCCGGGTGTGGCCGCAAACCTGCGTCTGTCGGTGCGAATTGGTGATTGATCTTCGACAAGTGGGCCAGATATATGTCCTTCGCGCCGATCTGCGAAGGGCTGTTTTGGCTCGCGCGGGGTCGGCGGGCTCGGCTGGCCGACAGGTCCGGCCCGCGGGCGTGGTGGAATTGGTAGACACGCCAGATTTAGGTTCTGGTGGCCTTGGCCGTGGGGGTTCAAGTCCCTCCGCCCGCACCACGTACAGCCGATGCAACTTCGTCATGCTTTCCGGAAAGGCGCGTTCACGTCCATGCAGGTTACCCAGACAGTCGCTGACGGCCTCAAGCGCGAGCTGAAGGTCGTCGTCGGGCAGAGCGAGCTCGGCGAGCGTTTCACCTCGCGGCTGGATACGCTCAAGGATCAGGTGCAGCTCAAGGGCTTCCGCCGCGGCAAGGTGCCGACGGCCCACATCCGCAAGCTCTACGGCCGCTCGCTCATGGCCGAAGTGCTGCAGCAGACGGTGGAGGAGACGAGCCGCAAGGCGCTGAGCGACCGCAACGAGCGGCCCGCGCTGCAGCCGGCGATCAACCTCACCGAGGACAAGGACGAGATCGAGCAGATCCTCGAGGGCAAGAGCGACCTCGCCTTCACGATGACGTTCGAGGTGCTGCCCGACATCGACGTCAGCGACTTCTCCAAGCTGAAGCTCGAGAAGGAGGTGGCGGACGTCGCCGACGACGCGGTGGCCAAGGCCATCGACGAACTCGCTGAGCGCTCGACCACCTATGCGACGGAAGCCGACCGCGCGGCCGGCGACGGCGACCGCGTGACGATCGATTTCATCGGCCGCATCGACGGCACGCCGTTCGAAGGCGGCAAGGGCGAGGGCGTGCCCGTCGTGCTGGGGCAGGGCAGCTTCATCCCGGGCTTCGAGGACGGCCTCAAGGGCGCCAAGGCGGGCGAGACGCGCGAGGTCAAGGCGAGCTTCCCGGCCGACTACCAGGAGGCCACGCTCGCCGGCAAGGACGCGGTGTTCGAGACCAAGGTCGTGGACGTGGCCAAGCCGGTGAAGCCCGCCATCGACGACGAGTTCGCCAAGACGCTGGGCGCGGAGGACCTCGCCAAGCTGCGCGAGCTGGTCAAGGCGCAGATCGCGCGCGACTATGAGCAGGCGAGCCGCAACAAGCTGAAGCGCCAGCTGCTCGACGAGCTGGAGAAGGCCTATACGTTCACGCTGCCGCAGTCGCTGGTCGACAACGAGTTCGAGGGCATCTGGGGCCAGGTGACGAAGAGCCTGGCCGGCGCCGGGCGCACGTTCGCCGACGAGGGCAAGACCGAGGAGAGCGCGCGCGAGGAATACCGGCGCATCGCCGAGCGGCGCGTGCGCCTCGGCCTCGTGATCGGCGAGGTGGGCGACAAGAACAAGGTGCAGGTGACGCAGGACGAGCTGCGCCAGGCGCTGATCGCGCAGGCGCGCCGCTTCCCGGGGCAGGAGAAGTTCGTCTACCAGTACTTCGAGAAGAACCCCGCCGCGCTGACGGAGCTCAGGGCGCCGATCTTCGAGGAAAAGGTGGTGGACCTGATCCTTGCCGGCGCCAAGCCGACGGAGAAGAAGGTTCCGGTCGAGGAGCTGCTGAAGCCGCAGGAGCCCGATGCGCTGGAGCAGATCGCGGCCCAGGCCGGCCAGGGCGGCCATGCCCACCACGACCACGACCACGACCATCACCACGATCATGACCATGATCACCACCACGGGCATGACCACGATCACGGGCACGATCATGGCCATGACCACGGGCATGACCACGATCACAAGCACCGCTGAGGCCTAACGCCCTGGCTTTGCTGGATGTTCGGACGTGCGGTGGACGCGCGGCGGCGGGCCCTTCCGGTTCGCCGCCCGATTGACTATGTAAGGGCGGCGTTCCAAGAGTTCCTGCCCAGCTCCCGGCCCCAGACCCCGAACCGACGGCACGGCGTCCGCGGTGCCCGTCCGGCGGCGGACCAACACGGAAAGAGACGACCATGAAGGATCCCGTCGCACAAACGACTTCCACGTTCTGGCCCATGGTCGTCGAGCAGACGACGCGGGGCGAGCGTGGCTACGACCTGCCCTCGCGGCTGCTGAAGGAGCGCATCATCTTCGTCACCGGCCCCATCGAGGACCAGATGGCGGCGTCGATCTGCATGCAGCTCCTGTTCCTCGAGGCGGAAAACCCGAAGAAGGAAATCTCGATGTACATCAACTCGCCGGGCGGGGTGGTGACGTCGGGCATGGCCATCTACGACACGATGCAGTTCGTGAAGCCGCCGATCGCCACGCTGTGCATCGGCCAGGCGGCCTCGATGGGCTCCCTGCTGCTCTGCGCGGGCGAGGCTGGTATGCGCTACGCGCTGCCCAACGCCCGCGTCATGGTGCATCAGCCCTCGGGCGGGTTCTCGGGCCAGGCGAGCGACATCGAGCGCCACGCTGAAGACATCATTAAAATGAAGCGCCGCCTTAACGAAGTGTATGTGCGGCACACCAAGCAGGCCTACGAGAACATCGAGAAGACGCTCGACCGCGACTACTTCATGACCGCCGACCAGGCCAAGGATTTCGGCTTGATCGACAAGGTGTTGGAGCGCCGCGACGACGTCGAGGCGGCGATCGCGGCCGCCCCGAAGAACGGATGACGGCCATCGCCCCGGACGAAACCGGAACGCGGGTTGCATCGGGCGCCAAGCCTGAAAAACAGGCGGAATTCAGGTCCGCCGGTGGCCTCCCGATGGCCTCCCATGTGGTCGCTTTGCCCCGCGCCGGAAGTCGCGCGGCGAACTCGTTAATCCAATCTTGATCTGAGCGCCGGTAGCATGCTCAGATCGGGGGAGGATGGATTCCCGAGCCCGCGGCGGGTATCGCCGCAAGCCCGTGTCGCGACGGGCGCTCGGCAGGGCCGGAACGGCCCTCTGACAGCGCGGCGCGATTGAGAGAAGCGGAATGGCACAGGAAAAAAACACCCTCTACTGTTCCTTCTGCGGCAAGAGCCAGCACGAGGTGCGCAAGCTCATCGCCGGCCCGACCGTGTTCATCTGCGATGAATGCGTCGAGCTGTGCATGGACATCATCCGCGAGGAGAACAAGAACACCCTCGTGAAGTCGCGCGACGGCGTGCCGAGCCCGGCCGAAATCTGTTCCGTCCTCGACAGCTACGTGATCGGCCAGGACCACGCCAAGCGCGTGCTGTCGGTGGCGGTGCACAACCACTACAAGCGGCTCAACCACGCCTCCAAGAACAACGACGTCGAGCTGGCGAAGTCGAACATCCTGCTCGTCGGCCCGACCGGCTGCGGCAAGACGCTCCTGGCGCAGACGCTGGCGCGCATCCTCGACGTGCCGTTCACGATGGCGGACGCCACCACGCTCACGGAAGCGGGCTACGTCGGCGAGGACGTCGAGAACATCATCCTCAAGCTGCTGCAGAACGCCGACTACAACGTCGAGCGGGCGCAGCGCGGCATCGTCTACATCGACGAGATCGACAAGATCAGCCGCAAGTCCGACAACCCGTCGATCACGCGCGACGTGTCGGGCGAAGGCGTGCAGCAGGCGCTGCTCAAGATCATGGAGGGCACGGTCGCGTCCGTTCCCCCGCAGGGCGGCCGCAAGCATCCGCAGCAGGAGTTCCTGCAGGTCGACACCTCGAACATCCTCTTCATCTGCGGCGGCGCGTTCGCCGGGCTGGAGAAGATCATCTCGCGGCGCGGCCGCGGGTCCTCGATCGGCTTCGGCGCCAAGGTGACGGGCCCGGACGAGCGGCGCACCGGCGACATCCTGCGCGAGGTGGAACCCGAGGACCTGCTGAAGTTCGGCCTGATCCCCGAGTTCATCGGCCGTCTGCCGGTCATCGCCACGCTCGAGGACCTCGACGAGAGCGCGCTGATGCAGATCCTGACGCAGCCGAAGAACGCGCTGGTCAAGCAGTATCAGCGCCTGTTCGAGATGGAGGACGTGCGCCTGACGCTGACGCAGGACGCGCTGCGGGCCATTTCGCGCCGCGCCATCGAGCGCAAGACCGGCGCGCGCGGCCTGCGCTCCATCATGGAAGCCATCCTGCTCGACACGATGTACGAGCTGCCCACGCTCAAGGGCGTGGAGGAGGTGGTGATCGGCCCCGAGGTGGTGGAGGGGAGCGCGCGGCCGCTGCGCATCTACACCGAGCGTGCCGAGGAAAAAGGCTCGAGCGCCTGACGGCTTCGCCCCGGGGCGCTTGGGCGCTGGGTTACGGACATTTAATCCCGCGCCCGTGGTCCAGGGGACCCGGCCCTCGGGGGGAGATTTTTCGGCCACGTGCCGCGCCGAAGACGACGGCGCTACCGCCCCAGGCTGTGGAGCCGCGGGGCGGAGGTCTTGATCTGTTCCGCCAAGCGCCCATCTGTTGGACCTTGGTCGCGTCCGACTCGGCTGGCCCATGGCGGGCGGCGAGGGCTGCAACCCGGGCCCGGAGAAGGGCCGGGGGTATCGGACAAAAAGGCGCGCACCGCCGATGCGCTCAATGCCGTAAAGTGCCGTCCGGCTGCTGCGGGGCCGGGTGGAGGGGTGGGCCGACGGCTCGCCCTGCTGCACAGGCCGGTCGGCGTCCCTGTCCCGGGACGAGGGTCGGGCCAATCACCGGGAGACAGAACACAACATGAGCGATCCCAAAGAGACGAAGGAAAAGTCCGCCGGCAAGGAGATCTATCCGGTCCTGCCGCTGCGTGACATCGTCGTGTTCCCCTACATGATCGTGCCCCTGTTCGTGGGGCGCGAGAAATCCATCAGCGCGCTCGAAGAGGTGATGCGCGCGGACAAGCAGATCCTGCTCGCCGCGCAGAAGAACGCCGGCGACGACGACCCGGCGCCCGACGCCATCTACCAGATGGGCACGCTCGCCTCCGTGCTGCAGCTCCTCAAGCTGCCCGACGGCACCGTCAAGGTGCTGGTCGAGGGCACGACGCGCGCACGCGTGCTGCGCTACACCGACAACGCCGACTACTTCGAGGCGGAAGTCGAGCGCGTGGTGGAGAACGTCGGCTCGAAGGACGAGATCGAGGCGCTGGCCCGCTCGGCCGTGTCGCAGTTCGAGAGCTACGTGAAGCTCAACAAGAAGATCTCGCCCGAGGTGCTGGGCACCATCAGCCAGATCGAGGACTACTCGAAGCTGGCCGACACCATCGCCTCGCACCTGGCGATCAAGATCGCCGACAAGCAGGACATCCTCGAGACGACGACGATCTCGGACCGCCTGGAGCGCGTCTACACGCTCATGGAGAGCGAGATCTCCGTCCTGCAGGTGGAGAAGAAGATCCGCTCGCGCGTGAAGCGCCAGATGGAGAAGACGCAGCGCGAGTACTATCTGAATGAGCAGATGAAGGCCATTCAGAAGGAGCTCGGCGACGGCGACGAGCGCGACGACATCTCCGAGTTCGAGGAGAAGATCGAGAACACCAAGCTCTCGAAGGAGGCGCGCGACAAGGCGCTCGCCGAGCTCAAGAAGCTGAAGCAGATGAGCCCGATGTCGGCCGAGGCGACGGTGGTGCGCAACTACCTCGACTGGCTGCTGTCGATCCCGTGGGGGATCAAGGGCAAGGTGAAGAAGGACCTGGGCGAGGCCCGCGAGGTGCTCGACAAGGAGCACTACGGCCTCGAGAAGGTGAAGGAGCGCATCCTCGAGTACCTCGCCGTGCAGGCGCGGACCAACAAGCTCAAGGGGCCGATCCTGTGCCTCGTCGGGCCTCCGGGCGTCGGCAAGACGTCGCTCGGCAAGTCGATCGCCAACGCCACGGGCCGCGAGTTCGTGCGCATGTCGCTCGGCGGCGTGCGCGACGAGGCGGAGATCCGCGGCCACCGGCGCACCTACATCGGCTCGATGCCGGGCAAGATCATCCAGTCGATGAAGAAGGCCAAGAAGGCGAACCCGCTCTTCCTGCTCGACGAGATCGACAAGATGGGCTCGGACTTCCGCGGCGACCCCGCGGCGGCCCTGCTGGAGGTGCTCGACCCGGAGCAGAACCACACGTTCAACGACCACTACCTCGAGGTCGACTACGACCTGTCGAGCGTGATGTTCGTGACGACGGCGAACTCGCTCAACATTCCGCCCGCCCTGATGGACCGCATGGAGATCATCCGCCTCGCGGGCTACACGGAGGACGAGAAGAAGGAGATCGCCAAGCGCCATCTCATTCCCGAGCAGCAGACCGCGCACGGCCTGGAGCCCGGCGAGTGGGTGGTGACGGACGCGGCGCTGATGGAGGTCATCCGGCGCTACACCCGCGAGGCGGGCGTGCGCAGCCTCGAGCGCGAGGTCGCCAAGCTCGCGCGCAAGGCCGTGAAGGAGATCGTCAGCGGAGCCAAGACGTCGGTCGAGGTGACGCCGGAGAACCTGCACGACTTCCTGGGCGTGCCGAAGTACCGCTACGGCGAGGCCGAGCTCGAGGATCAGGTCGGCGTGGTGACGGGGCTTGCCTGGACGGAAGTCGGCGGCGAGATCCTGACCATCGAAGGCGTGATGATGCCGGGCAAGGGCAAGATGTCGGTGACCGGCAACCTGCGCGACGTCATGAAGGAGAGCATCCAGGCGGCCAACGCCTATGTGCGCTCGCGCTCCGTCGACTGGGGCATCACGCCGGCGCTGTTCGAGAAGAAGGACATCCACGTCCACGTTCCCGAGGGCGCCACGCCGAAGGACGGTCCGTCCGCGGGCGTCGCCATGGTGACGGCCATCATCTCGGTGATGACCGGCATCCCGGTGAAGAAGGATGTCGCCATGACCGGCGAGATCACGCTGCGCGGCCGCGTGCTGCCGATCGGCGGCCTCAAGGAGAAGCTGCTGGCGGCGCTGCGCGCCGGGATCACGACGGTCGTCATCCCGGAGGAGAACGTGAAGGACCTCGCCGACATCCCCGACGAGGTGAAGTCCAAGCTGGCCATCGTCCCGGCCTCGCGCATGGACGACGTGCTGAAGGTGGCGCTGCAGCGCATGCCGGAAGCCATCGGCTGGGATCCCGAGCCCGCGACGCCGCCGGTTGCCGGCGACAAGGGCGACGGCTCGCGCGTCACCGCGCACTGACCGCATCGCGTGCCTGCCGGTTCGTCCGGCCGGATACTGCGATGATGGACCACGACAAAACGAAGCCCCTGCCGTCCGCGGCAGGGGCTTTCGCATGTCGAAACGGAGCCGGAAAGCGAGGGGTGGAACCCGCGTTTTCCCTATATTTTTCGGGCTTTTTCGCTGATTTTCCCCTTGACGCGACTGCTCTTTGGGCGTTGTTTCGGCGCCTGCCGTTGCGTCAGTGCGCGGCGGAATACGGCCGGGCAAGCCCCCAGGCGCCGGGACCGCAACCCGGCAATCCCACGTGTCCTGCGCCGGTCCCACGCGAAATTGAGGTCAGAGGACGGATTACGATGAGCAAGAAAGATTTGATCGATGCCGTGGCCGATGCGGCCGAGCTGACGAAAGAGAAAGCCGGCGTCGCTGTCGAGGCGGTTCTCGAGCACATCAAGAAGTCCATGAAGAAGGGCGAGGAGGTCCGCATCCCTGACTTCGGCACCTTCAAGGTCGCCAAGCGCAAGGCGCGCGAAGGCCGCAACCCCGCCACCGGCGCAACGATCAAGATCCCCGCGTCGCGCGTTCCCAAGTTCAGCCCCTCGAAGGGCCTGAAGGAAATGATGAACTGACGCCACGCGTCAGCGACGTCATGCGGGCGCTCCATTCGTGGGGCGCCTTTTTTTCGCTCGCGGGCCGGATCGCAGCCGCGCTGCGCGCGTCTGCTGGCCCTCCGCGGGGGCGGCGCTCGCGCCGGCGCCCGGTCGGGCGCTGGGCCTGCGGCCGCCAAACACTCTCCGGTTGGGTAGCAGTTGACGTCTTGCTCGCGGGCCGGATCGCAGCCGCGCTGCGCGCATCTGCTGGCCCTGCGGGGGCCAGAACGGGTATAGAAGCGGGTATAGAAAAGGCTCGGGCGGTTAGCTCAG
>JBFWWW010000104.1:0-13443 GCA_050245975.1 Hyphomicrobiaceae bacterium | reverse complement strand
GGCCGGCGCCGCGGAAAGTGCAACGAGCGAAAGTGCTGCGAGCAGAAGTCCGGCGAGCACGGGGGCGCCGAGGAGAACGCCCGCGCGAGGCATGTGCCAGCGGTCAACCATCGTCACTCCACTTCCGGCCACTTCCGGGGCCAATCCCAAGGTCAGTCCAAGGGTCAATCCCAATCCGGCGCCATGTCGGGGTTGACGACACGGCCGTCCGGACGCGCCAGCGCGCTGATGCGCGCCATATCCGCGTCGCTGAGCGTGAAGCTGAACACGTCGAGGTTCTCGGCAATGCGTTTCGGGTTGGCCGACTTCGGCACGGCCACGACGCCCGGCTGCTGCACGAGCCAGCGCAGCACCACCTGGCCGGGTGTGCGCCCCTTGGCGGCCGCGATCTCCTTGATGGCCGGCTCGTCGAGGACACCGCCGACCGCGCCGCGCCCCAGCGGACAATAGGCGACCAGCGCCATCTCATGCCTGCGGCAGGCGGCGAGCACCTTCGACTGGTCGAGATGGGGATGATACTCGACCTGGTTGCAGACGAGCGGCTCCTGCGTCACGGCGACGGCGTCCTCGATCAGCCTGGTCGGGAAGTTGGAGATGCCGATGTGCGAGGCGAGGCCGCGGCGCTTGGCATCGTTGAGGGCGCCGATGGACTCCTTCAGCGGCACCGCCTTGTTGGGCCAGTGGATGAGCAGGAGGTCGACGCGGTCGAGGCCGAGCTTCTTCAGGCTCGTCTCGGCGGACCGCTGCAGGTCGCCGTCGCGGATGTCGTCCGCCCACACCTTGGTCGTCACCCAGATGTCGCCGCGGGGCACGCCGCCGCGCTTCAGGCCGTCGCCGACCGCCTCCTCGTTGCCGTACATGGCGGCGGTGTCGATGTGGCGGTAGCCGGCCTTGAGGGCGGCCGCGACGGCGGCGGCGCACTCCTCGCCCTGCATGGGCCAGGTGCCGAGCCCGATGACCGGGATGCGGGCGCCGTTGGCGGATACGAACGTGGTGAGCGGCATGCGGGATCCGTGTTTCGGTTCTGTTGCAGTTCAGGCGGCTCGCGGAGCCGGTCGGCGCGCAGCGTGAGCATCCGTGCACCCCCAAGTCAATTTTTTGATGGCAATTTTTTGTTTGTGCTGGCGGATTTCGTTGGTGCTGGCGCCGGGCCGGCGATGCACTAGTGTGGCGGGGGTGGAATCACGGGCCTCTCCTGCCCGTGCCGTGATTTAACGTTCCGCCGCCGCAATCGTTCCCCTTCCTACCCCGCACGCTGCATCACCAAGGGCCACCAATGCGCCGCTCCACGCTTCTCATTGCGACGCTCGCCATCCTCGCCGCCGTCGCCGCCATCGAGCTGTGGATGGGACGGCTGCCGATCTGCAAGTGCGGGTATGTGAAGCTGTGGCACGGCGTGGTGCAGAGCTCGGAGAACTCGCAGCACCTGACCGACTGGTACACGCCGAGCCACGTCATCCACGGGTTGCTGTTCTACTTCGCGCTGTGGCTGGTGGCGCGGCGCATCCCGGTCGGCGCGCGCTTCATCCTCGCGCTGCTCGTCGAGGGGGCGTGGGAGATCTTCGAGAACACCGAGTTCACCATCAACCGCTACCGGTCGGTGACCATCTCGCTCGACTATTTCGGCGACAGCGTCGTCAACTCGATCTCCGACATCGTGGCGATGATGGCGGGCTTCGGGTTCGCGGCGGCGGCGCCGGTCTGGGCGGCGGTCGCGCTCGGCGTCGTGTTCGAGCTGGTGCCGCTGTGGATGATCCGCGACAACCTCACGCTCAACGTGCTGATGTTCCTGCACCCGGTGGAGTGGATCAAGCGCTGGCAGAGCGGAGGCTGAGCGGCCGGCGGCCGCCCAGCCTCGCGCCGCTACTTGAAGATGCCCTTGATGGTGTCCCAGATGCTGCGCGCGGCCGCGCCGACATCGGCGGTGGCCGGCGCGATCTGCGACGCCTTCACGACATCCGGCGTGATCTCCTTGTAGATCTGCATCTTGGCAAGCGTCGCCGGCCCTGCGATGCCGTCGGCCGCAAGCCCGTTCTTGCTCTGGAAGTCGCGCAGGGCCTTCTCGGTGCCGGCGCCGAACTGGCCGTCGGCCGTGACGCCGAGCTTCTGCTGCAGCTTCTTGACGGCCTCGCCCTTGGTGCCCTGCTTGAGCAGCACGAGCTCGTAGAGGCCCATCGCGGTGAACGTGTCGGGCCCGGCCACGCCGTCGGCTGAAAGCCCGTTCTTCGTCTGCCACGCCTTGAGCGCCGTCTCCGTCGCCGGGCCGAACTCGCCGTCGACCGCGACGCCGAGCTTCTGCTGCAGGCGCCGCACCGGCTCGCCGGACAGTCCACGTTTCAGAATTGCCATGCCTCACCTCCTCGGTTGGTTTGTCCGCGACCTTATACGTCGCCCGGTGACCAAAAAGCGGCGCGCCCGGAGCATCATGATTAACCGGGAACCGAAGCCGGGCGCGCCGGTGTCGTCCGCTATCCGTTGCCGGACGTCGCGATCTCGTCGTAGCCGCGGCCGAGGAACTCGATGAGGCAGAAGCCGTGGCCGAACGGATCGGCCATGTGGGCGATGCGGCCCCACGCGTGCGTCTCGGCCGGATCGTCGAGCGTGGCGCCGGCGGCGAGCGCGGCATCGACCGCGTCGTCGAGGCTCGGCACGACGAAATCGAGATGCACCGGCGTCCAGTGGCGGTCGTAGCGGCGCACGTCGCCGCCGGTGGCGCTGGTGCGCGAGCCCGGCGCCTTGACGAGCAGATAGATCGGCGCGGAGCCGCCGACGAGCTCGACGCCGTGCGGGCCGAAGCGCCGGCCGACCGTCAGGCCGAAGGCCGAGGTATAGAAGTCGGTCGCGCGCGGCAGGTCGGCGACGTCGATGTTGACGAGCAGGGTCGGTGTCATGGCCGCACCATATGGACGGTCTTGATGCGGTCCAGATCGTACGCCATCACCGGCTGCAGCAACAGCGCCCCGCGCGCCGGACCGCAACCCGCAACCCGCACCGGAGATCCTGATGGCCGACCTCGTTCTCTATCACGCCTCGCCCTCGCGCTCCGCCGTCACGCTGTGGATGCTCGAGGAGGTGGGCCAGCCCTATGACGTGGAGCTGCTCAGCCTGCAGAACGGCGACAACCGCAAGCCGGAGTTCCTGGCCATCAACCCGATGGGCAAGGTGCCGGCGCTGCGCCATCGCGACGCCATCGTCACGGAATCGGCCGCCATCTGCACCTATCTCGCCGACGAGTTTCCGCAGGCGCGCCTCAACGTCCCCGTCGGCGATCCGCGACGCGGCGAATATCTGAAATGGCTGTTCTTCGGCCCGAGCTGCGTCGAGCCGGCGATCCTCGAGCGCGCCTATCCGCGCAAGGAAGCCGCGCCGCGCTCGGCCGCGGGCTTCGGCGACTACGACACGGTGGTCGACGTGCTGGCCAAGGCCGCGGCGGCGGCCGACCCGTGGCTGCTCGGCAAGCAGTTCACGGCCGCCGACGTCATCATCGGGTCGGGGATCAGATGGGGCACGCTGTTCAAGCTGCTGCCGGAGCGGCCGGAGTTCGCGGGCTATCTCTCGCGCATCGCGCAGCGGCCGGCCGCCAAGGCCGCGGAAGAGAAGGACGCCAGGCTCGGCCAGCGCAAGTCCTGATCGGCGCGCCCGGTCAGGACAGCGCGCGGATCTTCTTCTGCACGCGCTCGTCGAAGCGGGCGACGTTGACGACGACGCGCTGGTGCGTGCCGTCGCCGATCACCTCGCGGTCGTCGCGCGCCTCGACGCGGAACGTGATGGTGCGCTTCTCGACCGCGACCACCTCGGCGGTGGCCGTCACCGTCAGCCCCACGGGCGTCGCCGCGAAATGGCGCACGTCGAGATGGATGCCGAGGCTCTGGTGCGCGTCGGGCAGCAGGTGCTCGACGGCCGCCAGCGCCGCGGCCTCGATGACGTTGATCATCACGGGCGTGGCGAGCACGGCGATGCGGCCCGAGCCGACGCGCGGCGCGGTGTGCTCGGGGCCGACGACGAGCGAGGATGTGCCCGTCATGCCGGGGCGGATGTGGGAGAGGTCCATATGCGGTCCGTGACGTGATCGGTTCCTGGTGTGCCGGGGCGGCGGCGGTTTGTATCGCATGACGGCAGGCCATGCACGGCTCCTTTTCTCCCGCCCGGTCTTCCGTGGTCGGTTCTTCTCCGGCCGGAGGCGGCGCGGCGCGGAACCGGCCTATGTGACAAAGCGTTGCTCACTCAACGACACCCAAACCGGGAGCAATCCATCATGACACGCACCGATTCGATGCAGATCTCGAGCGAGAACGTCCAGGGCACCTCGGTGTTCAGCCCGGACGGAAAGGAGATCGGCGCCATCGACCACCTGATGATCGACAAGCCGTCCGGCCGCGTCAGCTACGCGGTGATGAGCTTCGGCGGCTTCCTCGGCCTCGGCCACAGCCACTACCGCTGCCGTGGGGCGCGCTGCACTACGACAAGAGCCTGGGCGGCTTCCGCACCAACGTGACGGAAGGCCAGCTGCGCGACGCACCCGCCTACAGCGACGATTCCTGGGACAACCGCGACTGGGAAACGAAGGTGCACGACTACTATCGCGTCCCGCCCTACTGGATGTAACCGGGGGCGCTGCCCGGCGTCAGGTGCGGATTTTTCCGTCCAGCACCGCCGCCGTGGCGGCTGCGGGCACGATGGCGCCGCGGTGCGCGATGACGACGGCGGCGAGACGGTGGCCGGAGAGCGCGGCTTCCCGCGGCGCGGCACCGGCAAGCCGCTGCGCCAGATAGCCGGCGTTGAAGGCATCGCCGGCCGACGTCGTGTCGACGGCTGCAACAATCGCGGGGCACGGAACGTCTTCCGTGCCCCGTTCCGCGTGCGCCAGCGCGCCGTCGGGGCCGCGCTTGACGACGATCTCGCCGATGCCCAGCGACGTCAGCCGCGCGATCGTGTCCCCGGGCGTCCGGTCCGACCACAAGGCCGCCTCGTCGTCGAAGGTGGGGAGCGCCACGTCGGCGAGCGCGAAGAAGCGGGCGAGCGTGCGCCGGGCGCGCTCCGCATCGCCCTGCCAGCCGCGCGGCCGGTAGTTGCCGTCGACCGCGATTTGGACGCCGGCGGCCTTGGCGGCCCTGAGTGCCGCCTCGAAACGGTCGAGCCCGGCCGCTGAATAGAGCGACAGCGTGATGCCGGAAAAATAGATGAGCCGCGCGGCGCGCATCGCATCGCCGACGGCTGCGGCGGCGGGAAGCTCGAAGAGCTCGCGCGCGGGCGAGCGGTCGCGCCAGTAGAAGAAGCTGCGCTCGCCCGCGGGCGTCGTCTCGATCAGATAGAGGCCCGGCATGCGCCCGGCGGCGGTGGCGATCAGGCTGCCGTCGACGCCTTCGGCATCGGCGAGCGCGCGGATGCCGGCGCTGTAGGGGTCGTCCCCCAGCGCCGTCGCATAGGCGACGGACACCCCGCAGCGGGCGAGATAGACGGCCGTGTTGAAACTGTCGCCGCCGTAGGACAGGCCGTAGCGGGCCCCCTCGCCGCGGGCCAGCTCGACCATGCATTCGCCGATGGAGACGACGGTTGAGGCCATGGCCGTCCTGCCGCTAGCGCTTCCCTGCCGCCACTCGTAGCATTCTGGCCGGCGACAACAAGCCTGACTCTTGGTATCCCGAGGCGGGACCCTCGGGGGAGCGAAGCATGGCCGAGACCGACGACATGGCCGCCCGGCAGGATCGGAGCGGAAACTGACAGAGAGACCGGACTGACAGCGCCTGCGGCGAGCACTCCCTTGGTAAGGGAGGGGTCGCAGGTTCGTTTTTGCGCAAGAGCGGACGGATCGAGCGCGTGGACAAGACGTCCAAGGGACAGAAGGAGCCGGCGCCGGACACCGGGCTGCGCCGGATCGGCGCCGAGGTGGCACGGCAGGGCGCGGCCTCGGGCGCGCTGCTGCGCGCGCAGATCCGCCGCGCGGCCGAGCACCGGCACGCGCAGGCGACGCGCACCTGGCTCGCGGCCTACCGCTCGTCCTTCGCGCCGGACCTCGTCGCCGGCCTCGTCGGCGCGCTGGTGACCATCGCCTACTGCGTCTCCTTCAGCGCGCTCATCTTCCAGGGCCAGCTGCAGGGCGGGCTGTCGCTGGGGCTGTGGGCGCTGCTGGTGGGCGCGGCGGTGACCGGCATCGTCATCGCCGCGGCAACGACATTGCCGCCGGCCAACGCCGGGCCGGACAATCCCTCCGTCGCCGTGATGAGCGTGCTGGCGGTGGCGGTCGCGACGCCCATCCTGGCGCAGGGCGGCAGCGCGGAGGCGGCCGTCACGCACGCGCTGCTCGCCATCTCGCTCGCCACGCTGGTGACCGGGCTCGTGCTGTTCGCGCTCGGTCATTTCCGGCTCGCGCAGCTGGTGCGCTTCATCCCCTACCCCGTCATCGCCGGCTTCCTCGCCGCGTCGGGATGGCTGCTGGTGACGGGCGCCATCGAGATCGTCACGGGACGCGACTTCGACCTGCTGCATCTTTCGGGCTCGATCACCGCCGGCGACCTGCCGCGGCTCGCCATCGGCTTCGCGTTCGCGGCCGCCGTGTTCTGGCTGCGGCACACGACGGGCAGCGCCTTCGTGCTGCCGGTGCTGTTCTTCGGCCTCGCCCTGGTGCTGGGGCTGGCGCTCTGGCACCTGGGGCTGATGACGGCGACGAGCGGCTGGTACGTGGCCGGATCGAGCGAGCTCAGGGCCTGGGTCCCGGTGCGCGCGGCGCTGAGCGGCGCCATCGACTGGGGCGCGCTGGCGCACGGCGGCGTCGAGATGCTGTCGGTGGCAGGCGTGACGGTGCTGGGCCTGCTGCTCGACGTCTCGGGCCTCGAGGTGGCGCGCGCCAGGGCCGCCGACCTCGACGCCGAATTCCGCATCAACGGCATCGCCAACATCGCCGCCGCGCCGCTGGGCGGCCTGTCGGGCAGCGTGTCGATGAACTCGAGCCGCCTGCTGGAGGAGACGGGCAGCCGCTCGCGCCTGTCGGGCCTGTTCTCGGCGGTGGCCATCGGGCTCGTCGTCCTGACCGGCATCGACCTGCCGGGCCTGGTGCCGGCGCCGGTGCTGGCCGGGTTGCTGATCTACCTCGGCGCGCTGGTGCTGGTCGAGACGGTGCTCAGGCCGCCCGCGCAGCAGTCCTGGACCGAGCGCGCGCTGGCGCTGGCGATCATGGTGGCGATCGTCCAGTTCGGCTACCTGCAGGGCGTCATGCTGGGCTTCATCGGCGCGTGCCTGACGTTCGCGCTCAGCTATGCGCGCATCGGCGTGATCCGCCGCCACCTGACGCGGGCGGAGTTCGCCTCCGACGTCGACCGCGCACCCGACGCGCGCCGCCTGCTGGAGCGCGAGGGCGGCTCGATCCACATCTTCTGGCTGTCGGGCTACATCTTCTTCGGCTCGTCGAACGGGGTGTTCGAGCGCATCCGCCGCGCGGTGGACACCGACACCGGCCGGGACGCGCGCTTCGTGGTGCTCGACTTCGCCAGCGTCTCGGGGCTCGACACGTCGGCGATCCTGTCGCTCGTCAAGCTGCGCAACCTGTGCCAGGAGCGCGGGCTGACGCTCGCCTTCGCCGAGCTGTCGCTGACGATGCTGGCGGCGCTGGAGCACGCGGGCGTGCTGGGCGCGGGCCAGCGCCACCGCGCCTTCCCCAACCGCAACGAGGCGCTCGCCTGGTGCGAGGACCGCGTGCTGGAGGCGAGCCCGCTGGCGGCCGAGGCCGCGCTGCCCGACGCCTTCGAGCGCTGGCTGGCCGCCGAGTTCGGCCCCGACGCGGGCGGACGGCTGGTGGCGACCTACTTCGTGCGCACCGGCATCGAGGCCGACACGGTGCTCTACCGGCAGGGCGAGCCATCAGACACCATCGACCTCGTGGCGGCCGGCACCATCGCCATCACGGTGACCGACATCGCCGGCGGCTCGCGCCGCGTCCGGCGCATGATGGGGCATACCGTGGTGGGCGAGATGGGCTTCTTCCGCGGCACGGCGCGCGCGGCCTCCGTGTCGGCGGAGACGGACGCCGTGGTCTACACGCTGACGCGCGCGAGCTACGAGCGCCTCGTCGCCGAGCAGCCGGAGCTGGGCGCGTCCTTCCACCGCTTCATCATCCGCGTGCTCGCCGACCGCGTCGCCTTCGCCAACCAGGAGATCGCGGCGCTGGTGTAGGCGCGCGCGCCACTCAGGCGCTCGCCTTCCCACTGTCATCCCGGCCGAGCGCAGCGAGAGCCGGGACCCAGAGACCAAAGGCACGCGCTTGCTCGTGAGCTGGGTCCCGGATGGCCGCTGCGCGGCCTCCGGGATGACAGGGGGAGAGGGCGCGGCCTCCGGGATGACAGGGGAGCGCGAAACAGGAGGGGAGCGTGCACACGCCCACATCCTCTCAACACCGCCGAGCGCCCCTTCCCTCCCTGTCATCCCGGCCGAGCGCAGCGAGAGCCGGGACCCAGAGACCAAAAGCACGCGCTCGCTCGTGAGCTGGGTCCCGGATGGCCGCTGCGCGGCCTCCGGGATGACAGGGGGAGAGGGCGCGGCCTCCGGGATGACAGGTTGAGCGCGAAATTCGGAGCGACAGCGGAGCGCGCGAAATTCCGGGATGACAGGTTGGCGGGGCGAGGCGACGGCGGCGGGCGGAGCGCTCAGGCGCCGGCGAGCTTTTCGAGGCGGCGGGCGTGCACCTCGAAGAGCGGGGCCAGCTCGGGCCAGCCGCTGCGGCAGGTCTCGATGTGCGTGCGCATGGCGGCCGTGTCGGCCTCGGCGGCGGCCGCGACGAGCGCGCCATAGGCGGCCTTGAGCCTGACGAAGCGCTGGCTCGTCGCCACCTGCTCGTCGCCCAGCAGCGCGAAGATGCGCTCCGGCCGCGCCTTGCCGCGCACGGTGACGGCGCCGATCTCGAGGAAGGCCAGCGGTCCGGCCGCCTCGGCCGTCGCCTGGCCGCAGATGATGGGCACGCCGTGCCCCTTGGTCTCGCCCTCGAGCCGCGAGGCGACGTTCACGGGATCGCCGATCACCGAGTAGTCAAAGCGCTGCGTCGAGCCGAGGTTGCCGACGCAGCAGGCGCCCGTGTTGAGGCCGATGCCGATGCGCACCGGCCGGACGGTCTCCCCGCGCGCCGCCTGCTCGATGGCCCAGGCGTCGTTGAGGACCGTCAGCGCGCGCATCATGCCGAGCGCGGCGTGGCAGGCGTTGCGGGCATGGTCGGGATCGGCGAGCGGCGCGTTCCAGAACGCCATCACCGCATCGCCCATGAACTTGTCGATGGTGCCGCGCTCGGCGAGGATGATCTCCGACAGCGGCGTGAAGAGCCGGTTGACGAAGCGGATCAGCGCCGCCGCGTCCATGCCCTCGGACACGGTCGTGAAGCCGCGCACGTCGGCAAAGAGCAGGCTCACCTCGCGGATCTCGCCGCCGAGCTGCAGCTTGTCGGGGTTGCCCGCCAGCTCCTCCACCAGCGCGGGCGCCATGTAGTGCTGGAAGGCGGAGCGCACGCGGCCGCGGTCGAGCTCGGAGCGCGAGTAGCGGTAGAGCGTGCCGGCGGAATAGAGGACGAGCAGCGCCAGCGAGGGATAGACCGGATCGAGCAGGATGCCGCCGCGCGTGAAGGCGAGCCACGACGCCCAGGTCACGGCGAGGATGGAGCCGAGGCCGATGAGCGCGCCGGCGAGCGGGCCGGAGCGCCGGCTCGCCCAGGCGACGAGCGCGCCGATGCCGACGAGGAAGACGAGCTCGGCGCCGGTGGCGTAGTCGGGGCGCGTCAGCATGGCGCCGCCCAGCATCTGCTCCAGCGCCTGCGCATGGATCTCGACGCCGGGCACGACGGGATCGAGAGCGGTGGCGCGCAGGTCGAGCAGGCCGGGCGCGCTCGAGCCGATGACGAAGATGCGGTCCTTGATGTCGGCCGCCGGGATGGCGCCGTCGAGCAGGCGGTGGGCCGGCACGTAGCGGCGCCGGTCGGCGCGCGTGGGGTTGAGCCACATCTGGCCGGAGGCGTCGGTGGGCAGGATGACGGAGCCGACGCGCACGCTCTCGATGCCGGTCTTCTCGCCGAAGGCCAGCGTGCCGCTCGCCCCCGACGCCTTGACGACGTAGGTCGACTGCCCCTGCGCGATGCGCAGCGTCTCCAGCGCCAGCGACGGCTGGATCGTGCCGGCGACGGTGAGCAGCAGCGGCAGGCGGCGCACCACCTGGTCGGGATCAGGCAGCCAGTTCATGGCGCCGGCGCCGGGCGCGCTGGCCGCCAGCATGGGCAGGCTGGTGAAGCTGCCGGGAAAGGAGGGCAGGAAGAGCTTGGGGTCGTCGCCCGCGAAGGCGAGGCTGCCGCGCGCCGCGCCCGGCGAGGCGGTGGTGCCGGCGGCGGCGATGAAGCCGAGGATGGCGGGCGCCTTCGACAGCTCGCCGGCAAGCCGCGCGTCGTTGCTCGGCAGGCGCGCGATGCGGGCGACGAGATCGGCGGCACCGGGCTCGCCGGCGACGAGGCGGGCAAGCTCGGTCGGCGACAGGCGGTCGGGCTCGGGCAGGATGATGTCGAGGGCGATGGCGCGCGCGCCCCCGGCGTTGAGCCGCTCGACGATCTCGGCGAGCCGCGTGCGCGGCCACGGCCACTGGCCGAAGCGGGCGAGCGACTCCGAGTCGATGTCGAGGATGCGCACCGGGTTGGCGGGGTCGTAGGTGCGCGGCGACAGGCGCTGGTAGACGTCGAACACCTCGAGGCGGAAGCGGGCCACCGGCTCCGGATCGACGACGCGCAGGACCGCGCTCAGGGCGATCAGCGTCGCGGTCAGCAGCAGGTAGACGGGCGGTGACTTCAAAGGCACCTCGGCCGGGCTCGGTGGGGCGACGGCAGACCACGATAGGTCGCGGGCACGCGGGAGGATGCGCCCGCACCGGGACTCAGAAAACCCACCGGCTAAGGTCTAGAGCAGGTCGGGCCGCTTAGAAATCACCTGCGCGGCGATCGCGAAAGGGGGCGGACCCCGCAGGCAACCGTCTGCACCCGAACGGCTTTTTGCCCGCGCCCGGAGGCCGTCCGGCGCCCGCACATCCCGATTTGCCAATCCGTTGACCGCGCATGTGCTTAACAAATGGCAAAGACGTGCGACAATTCATTGAAAGTCGTTCATAATTTTGGGTTGACGGAACCCGGTCCGGCTGATGTTTTCCCCCCGCTGCGGCGACGGACAGTGATTCGCGCCGCGGCGGCGGGACGGGATCCCGCCCGATCGGCTATCGGGGCACACTTTCGCAAGTCCAGCCGGGCGCCTGCCGCCTCGGCGGATACCGGACACAGACAAGCAAGACGGCGCCGCTGCGCCACCGGTCCTTACTGCCACAGCCCCCTTTCGCCGAACTCGAGAACACGAAGGAGATGTGAGCATGAGGACTCTGGCTGTCTCGACTTGTATCGCCCTCGGCCTCGGCGTGTCGGCGCTGGCGCTGCCCGGCAGCGCGTCGGCCGGCGTGGCCGACCAGGAAACCTGGTTCCGCGACATGGTGCATTCCGGCGGACCCGGCACCCGGGCCGAACGCCGGGCCGTCCGCGAGACGAGCGACTTCGGCGACGAGGACCGGCCGCAGCGGGGCAACCGCATCGCCCGGGCCGAGCGCTCCTGGATGAGCGAAAGCCTGAGCGGCGGCCAGACCGGCGTCGCCTCCTACTACTGGCAGGGCCAGCGGGTCGCCTCCGGCGGCCGCTTCAACCCCAACGCCATGACGGCCGCGCACAAGACGCTGCCCTTCGGCACGCGCGTGCGCGTCACCCGCGTCGACACCGGCCGCTCCGTGACGGTCACCATCAACGACCGCGGACCGTTCGTGCGCGGGCGCATCATCGACCTGTCGCGGGCCGCGGCGGGCTCGCTCGGCATGACGGGCGCCGGCGTCGCCCGCGTCAGCCTGACGGTGCTCGGCCGCTGAAGCCTGCGCGACGGGGACAACCTGTCCCCGCCGATTTCTCGCGATGTACAATCGAGGCGGAGGGCCCATCCTTCCGCCTCGATTGCGTCCCGGCGACCGGGGCGCCGCCAAAGACGCACAAAACGCGCATCCAACAGCACGGCACGCGCCGAAAGGCGCACGGATCGGCGCCGTTTGGCACGCCCGGACGGGCCGGACATTCCATATCCGTTGAATGATATAACGGCACCCATATTTACAGTATAATAATATCTAAGTTTCACTCAGGTCATTTATAAAACATTATCCGTGGGTCTGCAGGCGGCCTTCTCGAGCCAATGAACAGCCTACCCAACCCAACGGAGACAGCATGCGCAAATTCCTGATCGCCGCCGCGGCGGCAACAGCTCTTTCCCTGTCGGCCCCGGCCTATGCCGGCGGCTGCGGGTGCGGCCATGGTGGCCACGGCGGCTATGGCGGCCATGGCGGACACGGCGGCGGCGGCAAGCTCGGTCTCGGCACCGTGCTCGCCACCGGCGTCGGCATCAAGGCGCTGGGACTGGTAAAGACCAAGGTCCGGGTCGGACTGGGCCTCGGTCTGTCGATCGGTCGCTGAACGGTTCCTCCAGCCGGCCGATCCTTGCGGCGAGCAGCGCCCCCTGCTCGCCGCATTTTCGTTTGCGGCGCCGCGTCAGGACTTGAAGGCGCGGGCGATGCCGATCAGCACCGACGCGGCATCCGTATCGAGCCCGCCGAACGTGGTGTGGAAGTCGAGATACTTCAGCTCCGAGGTCAGGTAGAGCCCCTCGCCGATGCGCGTGCGCGTGCGCAGCGTGCTCTCCGTCTTGTGGTCGAGGCGATCGATGCCGAGGTGATCGCGGCGCGTCAGCGTGACGTCGAGGCTCACCTTCGTCGCGGCCGTGACGTCGAACGACAGGCCCAGCGCCGCCGCCTGCTCCAGCGCGGCACGCGCGGTGAAGAAGTCGGTCTCGTCGATGCCAGCGCGCAGCAGGCCGACGATTTTCACGCCGCGCGCGACGTCCATCTCGCCGCGCAACGTCACGGTCTGGGCCAGAAAGTCCCGCAGCGCGGGGTCGCGGTAGTGGCGCAAGACCGGCGCGTAGAGAAGCTCGGCGCTGAGCGGGCCGGCCTTGTAAGTGGCGCCGATAAAGGGAAAACCGGAGATGCTGTCGCGCGCCAGACCGAAGTCGTCGCGCCGTGCCGTGTAGCGCTTGGTGTCGATGCCGACGCCGGCCACGAGCGCGAGATGCTCGCCGATGGTCCGGCGCAACCCGACCTCCGCCGTGGCGGACAGGCGATCGCGGTCGTCCTGGTTGCCGGTCTCGAGGAAGCCGGTGACAAGATCGGCGTAGTCGAGGTAGGCAGCCGAGATCTTGACGAACGGCGACCAGTCCTTGCGCTGCCATACCGTGCGCCAGGATGTGGAATACTCCGTCAGGTTCTCGTCGAGGCTCGTGCCGTGCTGGACGGCGAGCGTGGCGAGCGTCTGGCGGCCGCCGGCGGTGGCATCGAGCGACGCCCCGAGGCGATAGG
>JBFWWW010000103.1:0-13470 GCA_050245975.1 Hyphomicrobiaceae bacterium | reverse complement strand
ATGGTGCGGACGGTGTTCTCGCCCAGATGCTGCGCGACCTCGAGCACAAGGCGGCTGCCCTGGTTCGTCGTCTCGAGCGCATTGAGGATCTGGGGAAGATGCTCCTCAAACTGGACGTCGACGACCGCGCCCATCACCTGCCGGATCCGGCCGACCTTGTTCGAAGCCATAGTCTCGTTCTCCTCGCGTGTCTTCAGGCGACCGTCAGCTTGACGGGAATGTTGCCGCGCGTCGCCTTGGAATAGGGGCAAATCTGGTGGGCGTCTTCGACCAGGGCTTGCACCTTGGCCTTGTCGGCGCCGGGAATGGAAACGGTCAGTTCGGCCGACAGCGCGAAACCGCTGTCCGACTTGTCGAGCGTGACCTTGCACGTCACTTTCGCCGCCTGGCCGTCAACGCCGTGCTTCTTGGCAAGGGCCAGAATGGCCTGGCCGTAGCAGGCGGAGTAGCCGAGGGCAAACAGCTGCTCGGGATTGTGGCCGTCGCCTGCACCGCCGAGCTCCTTGGGCAGCGCCATGGCCAGCGCCAGGCCACCGTCGTCGAGCATTGCACGCCCGTTGCGGCCGCCCTTCGTCGTTGCTGATGTGACGTAGCTCATGGCGAACTCCTCGTACTAGAGCGCTTCGGCACCCGAAATGATCTCGATGAGCTCTTTGGTGATGTTGGCCTGGCGCTGGCGGTTGTAGCGCAGCGTCAGCTTGTCGATCATATCACCGGCATTGCGCGTCGCGCTGTCCATCGCCGACATCTGCGCGCCGTAGAAGGACGCCGAGTTTTCCAGCAGACCCCGGAAGATCTGCGTCGCGATGTTGCGCGACAGCAGATAGGTCAGGATTTCCTTTTCTTCGGGCTCGTACTCGTAAACGGCCTCGTCCTTGGCCTTCGGCGCATTGGCGGCCTCTTCCGGCAATTTGGCCGGAATGAGCTGCAGCGCGGTCGGCTTCTGGGCGATGACCGACTTGAACTCCGAGAAATAGAGGGTGCAGACGTCGAACTCGCCGGCCTCGAACATCGCGAGGATCTTCTCGGCGACGCCTTCCGCGTGCTCGAACGCGAGCTGGCGCACGGCACGGAAATCGGTGCGGTCGACGATCTGGCGGCCGAGGTCGCGGCGCAGATTGTCGGCGCCCTTGCGGCCAACCGTCATGATCTTGACGCTCTTGCCCGAGGCCATCAGACGGATGGCATCCTGACGTGCGAGCTTTGCGATATTGGTGTTGAAACCACCGCACAGACCGCGCTCGCCCGTCATCACGACGAGCAGGTGCACCTGATCCTTGCCGGTGCCCACCAGGAGCGGAGAAGCGCCCTCCTTGCTGGCCACCCGGCGGTTGAGATTGGCCAGCACGCGATCCATGCGCGCGGCATAGGGCCGGGCGGCGGCGGCAGCTTCCTGCGCGCGGCGCAGCTTCGCCGCGGCGACCATCTGCATCGCCTTGGTGATCTTGCGCGTCGCCTTCACAGAGGCGATCCGGTTGCGCAGGTCCTTCAAACTCGGCATCTGGCCGTATTCCCGATTGTGCGATGTCCGGCGAAACAAACCCGGGCGATCGCCGCCCGGGCAGCATTGTCTTACGCCGCGAAGGCCTTGGCGAACTTGTCGATGGCTGCGACGAGCTTCGTCTCCGTCTCCGGCGACAGGGCCTTCTCGCGTCCGATCGTGTCCAGGATGTCCTTGTGCTGGTCGCGCAGCGTGCGAAGCAGCTCCTGCTCGAACTTGCCCACCGCCGAGACCGGGATCGGGTCGAGATAGCCACGCGTGCCGGCGAAGATCACCACCACCTGCTCTTCCATCTTGAGCGGCGAGAACTGCGGCTGCTTGAGGAGCTCCGTCAGGCGCGAACCGCGCGCCAGCATCTTCTGCGTCGCCGCGTCGAGGTCGGAACCGAACTGGGCGAACGCGGCCATCTCGCGGTATTGCGCCAGCTCGCCCTTGATGCGGCCGGCAACCTGCTTCATCGCCTTCGTCTGCGCCGACGAGCCCACGCGCGACACCGACAGGCCGACGTTCACCGCGGGGCGGATGCCCTGATAGAAAAGGTCCGTCTCGAGGAAGATCTGGCCGTCGGTGATCGAGATCACGTTCGTCGGGATGTAGGCCGACACGTCGTTGGCCTGCGTCTCGATGACGGGCAGGGCCGTCAGCGAGCCGGCACCATGGGCGTCGCCCATCTTGGCCGCGCGCTCAAGAAGACGCGAATGCAGGTAGAACACGTCGCCGGGGTAGGCTTCACGGCCGGGCGGGCGGCGGAGCAGCAGCGACATCTGGCGGTAGGCGACGGCCTGCTTGGAGAGGTCGTCATAGGCGATTACGGCGTGCATGCCGTTGTCGCGGAAGAACTCGCCGATGGTGCAGCCCGTGAAGGGCGCGAGATACTGCATCGGCGCCGGGTCGGACGCCGTGGCGGCGACAACCACCGAGTATTCGAGCGCGCCGCGCTCCTCCAGCACCTTGACGAACTGAGCAACCGTCGAGCGCTTCTGACCGACAGCGACATAGACGCAGTAGAGCTTCGCCTTCTCGTCGTTGCCGGCGTTGATCGGCTTCTGGTTGAGGAACGTGTCGAGGATGATGGCGGTCTTGCCCGTCTGGCGGTCGCCGATGATGAGCTCGCGCTGACCGCGGCCCACCGGGATCAGAGCGTCCACAGCCTTGAGGCCGGTCGCCATCGGCTCGTGCACGGACTTGCGCGGCAGGATGCCCGGTGCCTTCACGTCGACGCGCATGCGCTTGTCGGATTTGATCGGACCCTTGCCGTCGATCGGATTGCCGAGACCGTCGACAACGCGACCGAGCAGACCCTTGCCGATCGGCACCTCGACGATGGCGCCGGTGCGCTTGACGGTGTCGCCTTCCTTGATGGTGCGGTCATCACCGAAGATCACGACGCCGACGTTGTCGGCCTCGAGGTTCAGCGCCATGCCGCGGATGCCACCGGGAAACTCGACCATCTCGCCGGCCTGCACCTTGTCGAGGCCGTAGACGCGCGCGATGCCGTCACCCACCGACAGCACCTGGCCGATTTCGGAGACTTCCGCCTCCTTGCCGAAATTCTTGATCTGGTCCCTCAGGATCGAGGAGATCTCTGCGGCGCGGATATCCATCAGCCGATACCTTTCATGGCAACCTTGAGACTATTGAGCTTGGTGCGAAGCGAACTGTCGATCATGCGGCTGCCGATCTTGACGATCAGGCCGCCGAGCAGCGATCCGTCGACGCGCGTCTGCAGCCGGACGTTCTTGCCGGCCGACGACCGCAGCGTATCCTTGAGAACCTGCACCTGGGCGTCCGTCAGCGCATGCGCCGACGTCACCTCGGCGGTGACCTCGCCGCGCTCGCGCGCCACCAGGGCGATGAACGCCTTGCCCATGTCGGACACGGCGAAGAGGCGCCGGTTGCGCGCCGTCAGCTTGAAGAAATTCTGGGTGAGCTGCGAAACCCCGGCCTTGCCGAGAACGGCTGCAAGCCCCTTGATCTGCTCCTCGGCGGAGAAGACCGGGCTGCGTACCAGACGCCGCAGGTCCTCGCTCTCGTCGATCATCTTCTGGACAGCCAGGAGGTCGGCCTCGACCTCCGTCAGCTTGCCCTGCTCCTTTGCGAGGTCGAACAGCGCGGACGCATAGCGACCGGCCACGCTCGCCATCATCGGATCATCGGTTGCCACGTGAAATGCTCTCGCCCGTAAGGAGCCTCAAGCCGCAGCCTGCACCCCTGCCCTGCAGCTCGCGAATGCGCGGAAAAACCGGCTCATGGGGCCGCGCAGGCGACCCCCGCCGACCTTCTGGAACCGCGGTTCGTCTAGCATGCGATGGGCGGCGCATCAACAGGGGGCATGCGCGCGCAATGCCGCATTTTACAGGGGTTGCGGGTTCACCCGTCCGTTTGTGACCGGGGCGAGGTCGCCGGCCCCGGCACAGGAGCGACGCGCATGCGGGCCACCGCAATGCCGGCAAGTATGACGGCAAGTGCCGCAAACTCCTTGAGCGAAACATGTTCAGATAACAGCAGCGCACCCCAAAGAACGCCGGACACGGGGACGAGGAAATTGATCTGCGAGAAGAACGACGCGCCCTGGCGGGCCACCAGGGAGAACATCATCAGGGTTCCGAGGCCGGTCTGGAAGATCGCCAGAACCGCGATCGCGGCCATGGCGGTCGGGGAGGGCTTGAGGTCGCCGGGGCCGTCCAAAAACGCGTAAAGCGGGAGCACGAGAACCGCCGCAACGATCAGCATGGCGGCGGCGAGGCCCAGGGGCTGCTCACCCATCAGCCGGCGCGTCACCACAGAGGCTATTCCGAAGGACGTTGCGGCTGTCGCAATCGAGAGCTGGCGGACGCTCTCATCACCAAGCGCGATCAGCTTTGCCGGACCGATCAGGATGACGAGGCCCAGCAATCCAAGCCCGATGCCCGCCAGCTTGCGCGCGCCCAGCTTCTCGTCATGCGTGAAAACATGGGCCGCAAGCAGCGTCGCCAGCGGCATGACGCCCATGAGAACGGCCGCGACGCCGGCATCGACGCGCTCCTGCCCCCAGCTCACGAGCGTGAACGGAACCGCATTGCCCAGAAACGACGCCAGGACGATGAGCGCCCAGGTCCGGCGCCCCTTTGGCATCCTCTGCCCCATCACACGGGACAGCCCCCACATCAAGACCGCCGCCAGGGACAACCTGACGATGGTCATGGCGAAGGCCGGCATGGTGACGAGCACAATCTTCTGGAACATGAAGCTCGCGCCCCAGATCGCCGCCAGGACAACGAGCATCACATAGTCCCGAGCGGCCGGGTGGGCGACGATTGCGGGATTGGACATGGGCCTTTGCGCGGGCCTCTGTGTGGCCACCGGGCTCGGCACGGGACGTGCAGCCTGGGCGTCTTGCTTATAGGAAGCTGTAGGGGTCGATGTCGACCATGATGCGTACATCGCCCTTGAACGGCGGAAGCGCCGCCTGCCAGGCGCGCAGATAGGTCTGGATATCGAGTTCGCGCGGCGCCTTCACCAGGAGACGCCACCGGTGCCGGCCGCGGATGATGGCAATCGGTGCCTCGGCGGGCCCCAGCACCTGTATCCGCTCCGCAGCCGGCGCGCGCTGCGCAACATCGCGGGCCACCCGGGCGGCGACATCCTTGTCGCGCGCCGAAATGATAATGGCGGCCAACCGGCCGAACGGCGGCAATTGGCCTGCTCTGCGGATCTCGATCTCGCGCGCCAGGAATGATTCGCGGTCGCCGGAAATGATGGCCTGCATGACGGGATTGTCCGGCATGTAGGTCTGCACAAGGCCGACACCCTGCGCAAATGTGCGGCCGGCGCGACCGGTCACCTGATGCAGGAGCTGGAACGTCCGTTCGCCGGCCCGGGGATCGGCGCCATGCGCCAACCCCAGGTCTCCATCCACGACGCCAACGAGCGCCAAACCGGGAAAATGATGACCTTTGGCGACGATCTGCGTGCCGATGATGATATCGGCCTCGCCTTGCTCGATCCGGGAAATGACCTGCCGCATCTCGATGAGGCCGGGGATAAGGTCCGACGACAGCAGCGCGAGCCGCGCGGAGGGAAATCGCTCGGATATTTCCTCCGCAATACGCTCCACTCCGGGACCGCAAGCCGCGAGCGAGTCGACCGCGCCGCACTTGAGGCAAGTTTCGGGCAAAGGGAGAGAAAATCCGCAGTGATGGCAGTTGAGCCGCCCGCGGAAGCGGTGCTCGACCAGCCAGGCCGTGCACTGGGGGCACTCGAACCGGTGGCCACAGGCGCGGCACAGTGTCAGGGGGGCATAGCCTCGCCGGTTGAGGAACAGAAGCGACTGCTGCCCGGCGGCCAGTGTACTCGTCAAGGCATCGACCAGGGGTGGCGCCAGCCAGCGCCCCTTCTCCGGCGGCTCCTTGCGCAGATCGATGGCCGTCACCTGCGGCAACTCGATTCCCGAATAGCGCCCCGGGATACTGAGATGCCGGTAACGCCCTGTTCGCGCGTTGACGTGGCTCTCGATGGATGGCGTCGCCGAAGCCAATACCACCGGAAAGCCGCCAAGGCTGCCACGGACCACGGCCATATCACGGCCCTGGTAATGGACGCGGTCTTCCTGCTTGAACCCCGCATCGTGTTCTTCGTCGACCACGATCAGGCCCAGATTCTCGAACGGGAGAAAAAGTGCAGACCTGGCGCCGACGACAACGCGGGCCTCGCCTGTTGCGGCGGCCCGCCACACGCGGCCCCGTTCCGGCGCGGGGAGAGCCGAGTGCCATTCGGCCGGCTGACACCCGAACCGCTCGCGGAACCGCGCCATGAACTGGCTGGTCAGCGCAATCTCGGGAAGGAGAATAAGTGCCTGGCGCCCACGCTCCAGGACTCGAGCCACGGCCTCGTAATAAACCTCCGTTTTGCCCGAGCCCGTGACGCCGTCGAGAAGCGAAACGGAGAAATTATCGGCGTCGATCGCCGACCGCAGGGCATGGACCGCCACCTCCTGCTCGCCGCTGAACGCAACGGTGGCGTGGCGCGCATCGGGCGCGGGGTATTTTTTCTCCGGAATAGCCACCTCGACGAGGCAACCGGCCCCCACGAGCCCGTCGATCACACCGGTCGAGCAGCCCGCCTCCGCCGCCAGAGCGCTCTTGGCCCGGACCAGACCGTCCGCGGCGACCTCCAGCACGCGCTGGCGCGCCGGCGTCATGCGTATCTGAACCGGCCCGCTATCGGGGCGGCGGACACCGGACCGCGGTTTGGGCGGGTCGAAGATCGACGATGCGCCCATCATCATCCGCGCCACCATGCCCAAGGGCGCGAGCGTGTATCGCGCCAGCCATTCGGCGAACCGCAGCGAAGAGACCGGAAGCGGCGGCACGTCGAGCCGCTCGGTGATGGCCTTGAGCTTCTTTTCGGCTAGCGGCGCCTCCGGGCCAACGGGCACGTCCCAGACGATACCGATCCGGGTCTGCGGCCCGAAGGGAACCAGAACGAAGGCGCCGGGTTCGACAGAGACGTCATCCGGCACGGCATAGTCATAGGTCTGGTCGAGAGCGACCGGCAGCAGCACAGGCACCCGCACCGATGGCGTCGCGGCCTTTGCCGGCGGCTGGCCCATGCGCGCAAGCAGGCTTTCCAAAAGCGGCCCTCTTCGACTAGATGAAGTCCCATGTTCCATAGCCCAGGGCCCGCAGCGAGGCGAGCCGACAGAGCCGGAGGCTCACCATGAAATTCTTTGTCGACACCGCCGACACAAATGAAATCAAAGACTTGGCGGCGACCGGCCTGCTTGATGGCGTCACCACGAACCCGTCGTTGGTGGCCAAGGCAGGCGGCGACTTCAAGGCCATGATCGCCAAGATCTGCGAGATCGTGAGCGGACCCGTATCTGCCGAAGTTGCCGCGACCGATGTCGAGGGTATGCTTCGCGAAGGGCGTGCACTGGCGAAGATCGCGAGCAACGTTGCCGTGAAAGTTCCGCTCACGTGGGATGGTCTCAAGGCCTGCAAGGCCCTGACGTCCGAAGGCACGATGGTCAACGTCACCCTGTGTTTCACGGCAAACCAGGCTCTCCTGGCCGCCAAAGCGGGCGCCACGTTCGTGTCGCCGTTCATCGGCCGGCTCGACGACATCGGCGCCGACGGGATGGCCTTGATTCGCGAAATCCGCGTCATTTTCGACAACTATCCCGCTCTCAATACCGAAATCCTGGCCGCGTCCATCCGCAGTGTGAACCACGTCAAGGACGCTGCCATGGCAGGATCGGACGTTGCGACATTGCCTCCGGCCGTCTTGAAGGCCCTGGTGCAGCATCCCCTGACGGACAAAGGGCTCGCCCAGTTCCTCGCCGACTGGAAAAAGACCGGCCAAAAGATTGCCTAAGCCATTAAGCCGTTGGCGCGCGCAGATAAACAGCCTGTTAACTGACACGCGCGTGAGGCGAGTTTAAGTCTCGCGGCACAGCGCTTCGGTGCTGTCATGCAACCTGTACAACAACGCGAAGACAACAAAAGCTATGAACTCTAGCACTTCGAACGCTTTCTTCGGTCTCGCGGGCCGCTTCTTGCTGTCCGCCATTTTCGTGCAATCCGGGTGGGGAAAGATCGGCCGGTACGCCAGCACACAAGCCTACATGGAAAAAATGGGTGTGCCGGGATCTCTGTTGCCCCTCGTCATAGCAACCGAGCTTGGCCTCGGGCTTCTGATCGTGATCGGCTGGCAGACCCGAATCGCAGCCTTTCTGATCGCCGGCTTCACGCTTTTGGCAGGCATCTTGTTTCATTATGAACCCGGCAACAGTGGCCAGATGATCCAGTTCATGAAAAATATCGCCATCGCCGGCGGTTTTCTCATGCTGGTCGCCAATGGCCCTGGACCATGGTCCATCGACGGCCGCAGTCGCGTCTGATCGTCAGTCGCGTCCCGCCAGAGTGCGCCCGGCGATGTATCCGAACGTCATCGCCGGGCCAATTGTGATGCCCGCACCGGGATAGGTGCCGCCCATGACGCTCGCGGCGTCGTTGCCGACGGCAAACAGGCCGGCGATGGGTCGGCCTTCCTTATCCAGCGCGCGCCCTTGCGCGTCGGTCTTGAGGCCGGCAAACGTGCCGAGTTCTCCGGGAATCAACCGCACCGCATAAAACGGCGGCTCGTCGAGCGGAGCCAGGCACGGATTGGGCTTATGGCCTGCCGCGCCGTTGAAGCGCTGATAAGCGTCGCTGCCTTTGCGGAATTGCGGATCCTCGCCGCGCTCAGCGTTGCGGTTGAAGGTGGTCACGGTGTCGGCGAGGCCCGCTGCATCGATGCCGATCTGCCGCGCGAGAGCCTCCAGCGTCTCACCTCGCGCGAGGTATCCCGATCTCAGGTAGGGAGAGAGGCGTCCGGGAAGCGGCGGCGCCGCACCAAGGCCAAATCGGCGCACGGCCCGGCTGTCCGCAATCAGCCAGCACTCCGCCCGCTCGTCGTTCCGGCACGCCTCGATCATCAGCGGCACGAAGTAGTGATAGGACTTCGCCTCGTTGGCGAAGCGCTGCCCCCGCCGGTCAACCGCAATGACACCTGGCTTTCCGCGGTCGATGAAATGCGGAAACGGGACGGTCGAGCCATCCGGCTGCGGCAGCAGCGAAACAGGCGTCCAGGCGGCCGGCTGGTGCACATCCGCCTGGAACACTGCGCCGACGCTCTCGCCGAGACGAGCCCCGTCGCCTGAATTCGTTTCCGGCGGCAGCGAGCGATGCCCCTTGCCGGCCGCGACATGAGGGTAGTATTTCGCCGTGAGCGCCTCGCTGCCGGGAAAGCCGCCGCACGCCAGCACCACGCCCTTGCGCGCCGTCACGGTCACATCACGGCCTTCGCGCTGCACAACCGCACCCGTGATGCGGCCGGCCTCCGTCTGCAAACGCACCACCGGCGCGGAGAGCCACAGCGGAATGCCGCGCTCCTGCGCCGTGAGCGCCAGCGCCGCGATCAGTCCATTGCCGTTGGTCAAGCGCGTGCCGCGGCCATGACCGATACGGTCGCGTGCATAGCGCGCCACCATGCCTGCCACATGCAGCGCTGATGTTGGCGATTTTGTCATCGCGAAAAGGTGGGGGATGTCGTTGCGCCCGACCATCATGCCGCCAAGCAGCATCATGCTGGAAATGGGAGAGCGCAGATCGGCAAATCGCGGACCGAGCCGGCGCCCGTCGAACGGCTCCGGAACCAGCGAGCGGCCGCCCTGCGATCCGCCGGGAAGGTCCGGCTCGTAGTCCGCCCATGTCGGCGCCAACGCGTAACGCGCGTGTGTGTGGGCTTCGATGAAGTCCAGCATTTCGGCGGCGCGATCGACGAAGGCCTTGGCACGGGCATGATCCAGCCGATTGCCGACGATGTGCTCGAGATAGGTCAGGGCCTCGGGCCGGTCGTCGGCCATGCCGGCACGATGGGCGTGGGCATTGCCGGGGATCCAGACAACGCCCGCAGAATATGCGGTCGTGCCGCCGAACTGCGACGCCTTCTCGACCATCAGGACATCGAGGCCGCAGTGGCGCGCGCTGAGCGCAGCCGCAAATCCACCTGCCCCGGACCCGGCGACCAGGACATCACACGTCACGCTGTCAGACACCGGCGTTTCCCCATGCGTTGGTCTTCTTTGCTCAAGCTAACTCACGGTTTACATTCCGTTAACCCTCCGGGTGAATGGTCGGCAGGACTCGACAGCAGGCTTCCGATGTCCGGCACACCCCTCGATGACATCCGATCCGAACTTTCGACCTTGCTGGTCGCCGACGATCTGCGCGGCGCTGCCCTGCAGTGGCTCGACCACTTGGCGCTCGAGCGTGCTGCGGCCGCCAACACGATCGAGGCCTACGCGCGCGATCTGCGGCAGTTCCTGATCTGGATGAAGGCGCGCGTGGGACACGTCCCGGCAGTGAGCGACCTCGGCCAGCTCGACGCCCGCGCCTTCCGGGCCTTCATGGCCGCGCGCCGCAAATCCGGTCTTGAAAGTCGCTCTCTGGCGCGGACGATGGCAGCCCTGCGCGCCTTCTTCCGCTGGCTCGAATCGGCGGAAACGATCAACAACCGGGCCATCCTGCAGGTCGCGCTGCCGAAAATCGGCCATGCCGTTCCCAAGCCGCTGACCGTAGACAGCGCCGCGCATGTGACGCTCGGAGAACCCGCCGCGGCATCCGACTGGATCGGCGCGCGCGATACGGCCGTTCTTCTGCTGCTCTACGGCGCCGGACTGCGCATCTCTGAGGCGCTCTCGCTCACTGTCGCGGATGCCCCGCTGCCGGGCCGCGACACCCTGGTCGTGAGCGGAAAGGGCGGCAAGGAGCGTCTTGTGCCGATCCTGCCGGTTATTCAGCAAGCCATAGCGCGCTACATGCGTCTGTGCCCCTATCCACTCTCAAGCGAAGGCCCGCTGTTCCTCGGCGCCAAAGGCGGGCCGCTCAGCCCGCGCATCATCCAGCTCGCGATGGAACGCCTGCGCGGCGCGCTCAATCTGCCGGCGACCGCAACGCCCCATGCCCTGCGTCATTCCTTTGCCACGCATCTGTTGTCCGCTGGCGCAGATTTGCGCCAGATCCAGGAGTTGCTGGGTCACAGCAGCCTTTCCACGACGCAGATCTATACGGAAGTGGACCGCGAGCGGCTGCTCAAGGTCTATGACGCCGCCCATCCGCGCGCGCGGGACTGATCGCGTATCCGTCATTCGCGCACGCGACACGGCGGCGCTACTCTGGGCGCCAGTCCGCTCTTGCTTCAACGGAGCTTCGATATGGCGAAATCAGCTCTTATTGTCGGCGCCGGCTCGGGTATCAGCGCCGCTTTTGCGCGCCGCGTTGCCGCTGCCGGCTATCGCGTCGCGCTCTCGGGCCGGCGACCCGAGAAGGTCGCCGCTCTGGCGCGTGAAATCGACGCCATGGTGATCGCCTGCGATGCATCCGATCCCGACGACGTGAGCCGCCTGTTCTCCGAGGTGGACGACAAGCTCGGCGCGCTCGATCTGGTGCTCTACAACGCCAGCTATCGCGTGCGCGGGCCGTTTCTGGAACTGGACCCCGGAGAGGTCGCGAAGACCCTGAGCGTTACGGCCTACGGCGGCTTTCTGGTGGGACAGGCCGCAGCCCGGCGCATGGTCGCCGTCGGACGCGGCGCCATCTTCTTCACCGGCGCGTCCGCGAGCGTGAAGGGTTATGCGCAGTCGGCACCGTTCGCCATGGGCAAGTTCGCGCTGCGCGGCCTCGCGCAAGCCATGGCGCGCGAGCTCGGCCCCAAGGGCATCCATGTCGCGCACTTTGTCATCGACGGGGGCGTGCGCAGCGCGTCCAGCAACCGGGTCGAAGGCCCCGGCGATACGCCGGACAGCCTGCTCGATCCCGATGCCATCGCGGCAACCTACATGGCCGTACTGGATCAGCCCCGCAGCGCGTGGAGCCTCGAGGTCGAGATGCGCCCCTGGGTCGAGCGCTTCTAGACCGGCGGCCTCATTCGAAGCCCGGCGGCGGCGTGAAGCCGCAAATTTCCCGCTCAACGAACCGGGCAAAGGCCGTCGCCGTCTTGTCTCGGCCGTGGGCGGTGATGGCCTGATAGCCAACCGGCAATCCCTGCGCCGTCAGGCCGATCGGACCCACCGACGACGGCAGGAGGACGACACCGGAGTAACCTGCCCAGAAGAGCTGGTCCGTCGTCGGCACGCGCTTGTTGTTCACTGGGATGGTGCGCTGCCAGCGTTCGTTCTTCTGGTCGTGCGGGAACGCGGCCGATGCCGCAACCGGGCACAGAAGGATGTCCCAATCCTTGAAGAACTCGGCGAACTTGAATCGCAAGGCGTGCCGCTCGTTGTTGAGAATGAGCCACGCCTTGTGCGGGAGCGTTGCGCCGTGCAGCATCTGCTTCAGGTAAGTGCGGTCCGTCTTGCCGTCATCGGGGCTGTTCAAAGCCTGTTGCCAGCGCTCGATATCGCTGTCGGGCGTGCGCGCGGACGTCGCCGCACGCAACAGCCAGACATAAACATCATGCAGGCGGCGCGTGTCCACGTCAGGCTCGGTCTCGGTCACCTTGGCGCCTGCCTTGGCAAGGCGATCGACAAAGGCCTGCAGCTTGTCCGCATAAGCGCTGTCGACCTCGGAGTTGGGGTCGCTCATCTTGACGGCGATGCGCAGGTCCTTCAGCGATCTCGCCGGGCATTGCGGCAACTCCAGCTTCCAGACCGTGTCATCCAGGAGATCGGGACCGGCCATGGCATCGAGCGCGACGTCGAGATCCTCCGCACCGCGTGTCATCGGGCCGATCACGGAAATGTCGGTAGCCGCCACGACGCCCGGCAACGCCTGGCCGCGCGGGGGAATGATGCCGTAGGTCGGCTTCAGGCCGAAAACCCCACAATAATGCGAGGGATCGCGAATCGATGAGCCGATATCGCTGCCGGCCTCGATGCCCGTCAGTCCGGCCGCCAGCGCGGCGGCCGAACCGCCCGACGAGCCGCCGGGACCGCGCGTCACGTCCCACGGGTTGTTTGTGGTGCCGTATACCGGATTGTAGCTCTGCCAGTCGGCGAGCATGACCGGCACGTTCGTTTTTCCGAACAGCACGACGCCGGCGCGCTCCAACCGATCCACCGCGAGCGCATTTCCAGGCGTCGGCTTGTCCTTGTACTCCATCAGCCCCCAGGTCGTCGGTGAGCCGGCAACCTGATAGCTCTCCTTGATCGTCATGGGGACGCCGTGCAGCGGCCCCCAGACATCGCCACGGGCGAGCGCTGCGTCGGCCGCGTCGGCGCGCTTGCGTGCCCTGTCGCGGTCCTGCCAGATGATGGCGTTGATCTTCGGGTTATGCTGGTCGACTCGCTTGAAAAAATGCTCCAGCAGCTCGCGCGCGCTGACTTTCTTCTCGCGCACAAGTTTCGCAAGCTCGATGGCCGACTTGAAATGCAGCTTGTCCGTCATGCGATCCTCCGGCGCCTCTGCGCGGTTATCATAGCCGCGCATGAGACCGAAGGCGACGGGGAC
>JBFWWW010000102.1:0-13514 GCA_050245975.1 Hyphomicrobiaceae bacterium | reverse complement strand
GCGGCGCGCTCGAAAACACGAACGCCGCCCGGGATGCCAGACGGCGTTCGAGTGGGACACATCCCAAGTCCGTTACGAGTGCGTCAGATGCGGAACAGCGCTCCCGAGACGGAGCGCGCGCGCTCGCGCACGCGTCCGCCGTCGTTGCCGGAACGCACGATCCACATGCCGTTCGACGCGCGGCCGGTGATCTCGCCGACATGATGACGCCAGATCACCACGGCGCCGACCTGCGGCTCCGCAGGGCGACCGTATCTGCGCCAGTTCCAGGCGACGTTGAACTCCGGTCCGCCGCCACGCTGCGAGCGCATCCACCAGCCGCACCAGGCGCGCGGGCGCGGGCCGAGGCCCGTGCGGCGCATGGAGAAGCTCGTGGTCTCGTAGGTGCGGGTCGCCACCGACCGCCCGTTGCGGCCGGTCTTGTGGCGTGTGACGCGGCGCGGCGCGGCACCTTCCCACACCATGTCGCCGTCCTGCTCCGCAGTCGTATCGGCATAGGTCCGATGCGCGCGCTTGCTGGGTGCACGGCGCTGCGGCCGGTCGACCCAATCGTCGTCGTCATCGTCGCGCTGCGCCACGCGGGTGCGGCTCTTGTAAGCCTTGCGCGCGTGGTGCGTCCGGTGCGCGGACCGGTGCGAAGACTGACTGACGCCTTCGCGATGGTCACGTTTGTTGGGGCGTGCCTCGGCCGAAGCACCGGCCACAAGCACGAGGACCGCCGTTAAGACGGCGACTAAACTCACTCTCATATGAGGTTCCCTTGCCACCCGTTTTTGATGTCGCCGTTTCGGCAGCACCAATACGGCCAAAAAAGGGAGATGCACGGCATTTGCGTCAATTTGCGCGAACCGAAATGGTAAACAGTGGCGGGTACGCCGCAATATTTCGGCATGCGCCACGCGACCTGTTGCAGAGGTGCCGCAGAAAGGTCCGCTTTGCGTTACGCGATTCAGTTTCGCTGCGGACCGCCGCGCAACGCCATCAGCACGCCGCCCAATACGATCACGCCCATGCCGACGCGGCTGATGGCGTCGGGCCAGTCGCCGAACAGCAGCACGTCGTAGAGCGCGGCGAAGATCAGCGCTGCGTAGATGAAGGGCGCCACATAGGCGGCGTCCGCGCCGCGCATCGCCAGCAGCAGGAGGAATTGCGCGCACACCATCGCAATGCCGAGGGTGGCGAGCATCGCCCATTGCGCGCCCGTCATCGGCTGCCACACCACGAGCGCGACCGCGATCGAGATCACGACGCCGATGCCGTTGTTGATGAGCAGCACGCGCATCGGCGGCTCGGAGGTGATGAGCTTCTTGATGAGGATCGATTCCATGCCGAGCAGCAGCGCGCTCGCCAGAGCGATGAGCGCCACGGGCTGGAAGGCGGCCGAACCCGGCCGGATGAGAATGAAGGCGCCGGCGACGCAGATGGCGGCGGCAAGCCAGCGCACGGGGCCGACACGCTCCCTGAGGAACGGGATGGCAAGGGCCATCGTCGCCACGGGGCTCAGGAAGGAAATGGCGGTCGCCTCGGCAAGCTGCATGCGGGCGGCGGCGGCAAAGGTGCAGGTGGCGGCGAGCCAGCCCAGCACCGTCCGCCAGACGTGCCGGCCCCAGGCCGGCTCATGGAAATCGGGCCTGAACCTCAGCGCCGCCAGCACGATGACGGCAAAGGCGAAGAAGAAGCGCCCGGCGGTGATCTGCATGGGGTTGAGCGGCGTGCCGCCGACGCCGCGGCCGAGCGCCTTGGCGAGCAGGCTGACGCCGGCCAGCAGCGCGCTCGAGGCCACCATGAGGGCCGCCGAGCGCACGAAACGGGCGGTGGCCTGGTCGGAGGCCTTATCGGGCGCCTTGTCGGGGGCCTGGCTTTGCTGATCGATGTCGCTCACATCCGGCTCGTCAGGTCATGCCCGCAGGCGAACGGTGTGCATCCGACTGCGGGCCGGCGTTTCGTATCGGGCTCGATCCGATGGGCGATCCATTACGCCGGTTTGCGTGCGAGCAGTAGTGTCGCGCTGGCAAGCTCGAAATTCTTTTCCACCGGCAGCTGGCGAACCCAGGGACGCTCGAGGAGCGCGCGCGGGTCCGCCAGGAGATCGCGCAGCGGCATGTCGAGGAAGTCCTCCCTGGTCCGGCCGCGCAGGCCGCTCGCCCAGCTCTGCACGAACCAGGTGAGCGACCAGACGGGCAGGATGGAATCGATCACCAGGTGGTCGCTGATGACGAGATCGCGCTCGAACAGCGCGCGCAGGCCCTGATGCGACATGTTGTAGTAGTGATGGGGATAGCCGTGCAGGGGCTGCAGGAACGGCACGCTGCACAGCAGGTCGCCTCCCGGCTTCAGAACGCGGATGAGCTCCCGGGCACAGCGGAAGGGATCGCGAACGTGCTCGAGAACGGCGATGGAGAACACGGCGTCGAACGTCCCGTCCAGGAAGGGGAGGGATTCGCCCACGCCGACGATGTCGGTGCTGTCGTAGGGCACGATCTCGAAGTTGACGACGTTGCCGTAGTAGATGCGCCGCTGCCCGGCGCCGGCATCGAGGATCAGGCCGTCCGCGTGCTTGCTGATGAGCGCCTGCGCATAGGCGTCGTAGTTGTTCGAGGAGACGTTGGCGGTGTCGGCAATGCCGGTCTCGCGACGCAGGTCGTCGGACAGGTAGTCGAGCCGGCCGTTGTGATCCCGCGACGGCATGTCGGTGCGCAGGTGCGGGCGCAGGCGTTCGAGCTTGGCCGCGCGTAGCGGTGCGATGCCAGACGGATCGCGCAGGCGGCGCCCCTCGTCGCGGCCGAAGAGCGTGAAGTGGTGCGCCGCGCTCTCGATGCTGCCGCGCGCGACGGCGGCGGCAACGTCGGGGTTGGCCCGCAGATAGGATGCGGGATCGAAATTGGCCTCGGTCGCCACCGTTTCGATTGCCACGTGCGGCGGCATGCGTTGCGAGCTCACTGCGCCTCCCCGTGTCTGCGCCTGCAGCGTACAACACAAGGATGACGGCTCGACTGTGAAAAACGCGGGTCGTCGCAGCGCCCGGATGCTCCCCGCACCCGGGCGCGCCGGATGCTAGTGGTGCATGTGCCCGCCGCCCGCAGGCGCCTGCGCGCCGACGGGCGCGACCGTGTACTCGACGTCGACCGTGCCCGCCTTCTCAAAAACGAGCGTGCCCTTGACGGTCTGCCCGGCCTGCAGGCCGCCCGTCAGGCCCGTGAACATGATGTGGTAGCCGCCGGGCTTCAGCTCGACGGTCTGTCCGGGCTTGATCTCCAGCCCCTTGTCGAGCCGCCGCATTTTCATGATGTTGTTGTCCATCGTCATCTCGTGCACCTCGACGGCGCCGGCGATGGGCAGCGTGCCGCCGGTCAGCCGGTCGGGCTCAGACCCCGTGTTGGTGATCTTCATGAAGCCGCCGGCGACGCGGGCGCCACCCGGCGTCGCGCGCGCCCAGGGCGCCTCGACCGTGATGGCGCCGGCCTTGAAGGTCTTGCCCATGGACATCGCCATGGGCTTGTCGGCGGCCTGGACGAGCATCACGCCGGGAGCGGGCGCTTTGAGCGCATGCGGGTCCTGACCGGGCGCGGGGATGTCGACCCACGCATAGGCACCCTTCTCGCAGTCCTGGTAGACGGGAAAATAGGCCATCGTTCCCGGCGTCAGGCTGTCGGCGACGAAGCCGGCGAACGTGAACTCGTCGTAGTTGTCGTCCGCCAGCGCGCCGCCGCTCCAGGTGACCTCTTTCGTGCCGGCCGCGAGGTCGGCCCCGTGCATGAACCTGTAGGCGTGGGCATAGGGCCCTTTCACCACCGCCAGCGTCCAGCCGGGCTTGGGCATCGGCTTCACCGCGATGATGCCCTCGGGGATGACGACGCGGACCTTGGTGGTCGCCGTGCCGTCGCAACCGTGACTGATGCGGACGACGCCCTTGTAGCCGGCGCCGATGACGGCGCGCGGGGATTCGAGCGTCGCATGGGCGCTCGCAGGCCCGGCGACGACGCTTGCGGCAATGAGTGCGGTGACGGCGGATAGCGCGTGCATGGTGGTGGTCCTCCTGACGGGCCCCTTGCGAGGCGGGTTGCGGTGCTGTGTCATCTCGTTCCTCCTTACCAACGGAATTTCATGCCGGCGTAGACGGCGCGGCCGGTGCCCGGCTCGAAGAGCGGCGAGGTCGCTGCCGCGACGTCGATGATGCTGGCGCTGGCGATGTAGGCCGTGTCGGCGAGGTTGCGCGCCTCGACGTAGGCCGAGACCGGTCCGCCGTCGTCGAAGCCGGCCTTGAGCCCCCAGATCGCATAGGGCTCGGTCTTCAGCGTGTTGGCGCTGTCGACGTAATAGGCCTCGGGCACCCATTCGATGTTGGGGCCGAAGTAGATGCCGCCCGGGTGCTTGTAGAGCAGCTCGGCGCGCAGGAAATGCCGCGGCGCGCCGGGGAGGACGTTGTCGCCGAACCTCGCGTCGTCGTCGAAGCGGAAGTCGCTGAGCGTATAGGCGACGTTGAGCCAGAGCCTGTCCGGATCGGCGCCGGATGCGAACAGGCCCTTCAGGACGGCCGCGCCGAAACCGGCTTCGATGCCCTGGTGCATCGTGTGGTCGGCATTGACGACCGTGCAGTTGCCGAACGAGCTGAAAAGACACTGCAGCTCGTTGTCGATCCGGGCGCGGTAGGCGGCCAGATCCCACGTGACGTCCGGCCGCCGGCCCCGCGTGCCGATTTCCCACGTCGTCGCCGTCTGGGCCCTGATGGTGGAGAAGGCGATGGATGCGAACGTGTTCTCGCCGAAGCTCGGGACCTCGGCGCTGCGGGAGACGTTGGCATAGACCTGCCACGTCGGATCGACATTCCAGAGCAGCCCGGCCTTCGGGCTCCAGATATCGAAGGCGCGCCTGCCCGACTGATCGCCGTCGGCCAGGAACCGGTCGGTGCGGTCGCGGGTGGCGTGGAGAACCTGCGATCCCGCGACGAGCGCCACCGCCGGCAGGAAGAAGAACGAGTTCTCCGCGTAGGCCGAGAGGTTGGCGCTTCTGTCGATGGAGCTCGACAGCAGCGCGCCCTTCACGGCGCCCGGCGTGTTGGCGAACTGCCTGTTGTCGATGCTGCCGTCGTGCAGGTTGGCGCCGAGGATGAAACGGTTCTTGAAGCCGCCGAGCAGACGCTCGTCCGTCAGGCGCAGGAAGCCGCCGTAATCCTCGTAGCGGTAGTCCAGCCACTGGAAGATCGGGTGCATCAGGTGACGGTCGACGGCGAAGGCGCCGATCTCGACCCTGGTCGTCGGTGCGATGCGGACCGTCGTCTTGTTTGCAATCCGCCAGGAGTCGATGTTGCGCTGCCAGTCGTTGGCCACGTTGAGCGCAAACGCGGTCCTGGGCGATGTCAGCGCCTGGTCGCGGGTGACGCTGCCGGGGATCTGCTGGCGGATCTCGCTGGCGTTGAAATAGAAGCGCGTTTCGACGTCGGGCGAGATCCGGTAGCCGACGTTGGCGCTGCCGCGCGTCGACTGGCCGGCGCTGTGGTCGCGGAACCCGTCCTGCTCCTTCCACGAGCCGGTGACGAAATAGTCGAACGGGCCGCTCGCGCCGCCGGAGCTGGCCTGCAGGCGCTTGGAGCCGAAGCTGCCGATGTCGATGCCGGCGCCGACCGGGGCCGCGTCCCGTCCGGTCGGCGTGACGAAGTTGATCGCCCCGCCGAGCGCGTTGACGCCATACCTGAGGGCATTCGCGCCCTTGTAGACCTCCACGTAGCGGTACGCGGAAGGATCGATCTCCTGGAAGTCGCCGTAGCCGTCGGCGGTGTTGATGGGAATCCCGTCCATGAACAGCTCGGTGCTGCGCAGATGAAAATTGCGCGACAGGCCGGAGCCGCGGATGGAGAGGCGCGTGTCCTCGCCCCATTTCGGCTGCGCAAAAACGCCGGGGACGTAGTCGAGTACGTCCTTGATGTTGGCGGCGGGAGTCGTCCGGTAAGCGGTATCGGGAACCACAACGACGGAGCCGGGGACGCGCGCAAGAAGAGCCTGCGCCTCGGCCGTTGTCGGCACAGTCAGCGTGACGCCGGCGGTCGGATCGACATCATCCAGAGTGCCGGCCGATGCGGACGCTGCCTGCGCGGCAGGCGACGACGGTGTCGGCGGACTGGGCGACTGGATGATAACCGGAGGCAACTGCGTGCCGCCTGACTGAGCGTAGACGCCGTTGGAACCGGCAACCAGGGACAGGATCGCGACGGCAAGGGCAGTGCTGCCAGGGCGACTGACGCCTGGCAACGGCCGCGCGTCGCGCGGCGATTTCGGAGACATGTTGAACATCCTGCAAAGAAGGATCATGGCGGCCAAAGCCGCCGGGCGACTCGCAAATCAGGCGAGCGCGGGAGGACCGCGGGCAGGAGGCGGGCTGGTCCTGACACCCGCCGTCACGCGATGGCCAGGCGCCTGAAATACGGCCGGGTCGGCAACGCGGAGCGTTGGGATCGGGGTCGGAAGCGGGGACGCCAGCGCGAACGCGGGCGTCAACCCGGAGCAGAGAGGACAGCTCGATTGCGGGTCGGCGGGAGGCGCGTCAGGCAGGCTCGCCGTCTTGGCGAGGTCCTGCGTGCCGGTGCCGTGGCAGATGACGGCGAGGTCGGCGAGCAGCGCGTTTGCCTGCGCCGTGGCGCCGAGCATGGTGGCGTTGTGGCGCACCAGCGCGCCGGCGTGCAGCAGCACGCCCAACACCGCCAACATGCCGATCCAACGGCGCCAAAGCATCGGTCAGTCCCCAGCCTGTGCGTGCCACTAGGTCACAACTGGTTTGCGGGTGCAACGGACAATGGCGCCGGGCCGCCGCCCTGGCGGCTTTTGTCGCAGGTCTTCTATAGTCGTGGGCGGAAAGGCTTGCGCGTCGGCAGGATGTGCCATATCCGCGACGTGAGACAGACCGGAGGCTATCCGGCGCGCGAAGGGAGGCGTGTTTGGCCGACGTGCAGCTGACCGAGGTGACGAAGGCCTGGAGCGCGGACCCGGCCGTCGACCGCGTGAGCTTTCACCTGCGCACGGGCCACCTGGCCGCGCTGCTCGGTCCGTCGGGCTGCGGCAAGTCCACGACGCTGCGCCTGGTGGCGGGGCTGGAGACGGCCACCTCCGGGACCATCGCCATCGGCGGGCAGGATGTCACGGGGCTGTCACCTGCGAAGCGCAACGTCGCCATGGTGTTCCAGTCCTACGCTCTCTTTCCCCACCTCTCGGTGGCGGAAAACATCATCTTCGGATTGAAGGTCCGCAACGTGCCCCAGGGGGAACGAACCGAGCGCCTGCGGCGCGCGGCCGACCAGCTCGGGCTGTCGCAGCTGCTCGACCGCAAGCCGTCGCAGCTGTCGGGCGGCCAGCAGCAGCGCGTGGCGCTGGGCCGCGCCATCGTCGCGGAGGCGCCCGTCTGCCTGATGGACGAGCCGCTCTCCAATCTCGATGCGCAGCTGCGCGTCGAGATGCGGCGCGAGATCCGCGCGCTGCAGCAGCGGCTCGGCATGACGATGCTCTATGTCACGCACGACCAGCTCGAAGCCATGACGATGGCCGACCAGGTCGTGCTCATGCGTCAAGGCCGCGTCGAGCAGGACGGCACGCCGGCCGAGCTCTACGAGAGGCCCGCGACCATCTTCACCGCCCGCTTCATCGGCACGCCGCCGATGAACGTGGTGCCGGCCGACAGGCTCGGGCCGTTGTGGGACGTGCTCAAGGCGGCCGCACCCGGCGGCCGCGGTCCGTCGGGGCTCGCCGCCGGCGTGCGCGCCGAGGCCGCGCGCCTCGACCCGGCCGGCGTGCCGGCGCGCGTCGGGGCGGTCGAATACCTGGGCGCGGATTCGCTGATCGACACGCGCGTCGGCGATGCGCCGTTCACCGTCCGCCTGCCGGGCAAGACCGGCGTCAAGGCCGGCGAAGAGATCGCCATCGCCTGGGATGCTGGCGCAACGCACTGGTTCGATGCAACATCCGGGCAAAGGCTCGCCTAGGCCTGCCGGAAACAAAACCTGAAGGGAGACGGAAATGAAACGACGCGATTTTCTCAAGGGCACGGCCGCCGCGGCAGCGGCGAGCTCCGTCATTGCCAAGCCGGCGCTCGCGCAGAGCGGCACGGAGATCTCCTTCTATTATCCGGTGGCGGTGGGCGGACCCATCACCAAGATCATCGACGGCTATGCCGCCGACTTCCAGAAGGACAATCCCGGCATCACGGTGAAGCCGATCTATGCCGGCACCTATCAGGAAACCATCGTCAAGGCGCTGACCGCGCACAAGAGCGGCAACCCGCCGACCACGTCGGTGCTGCTGTCCACCGACATGTTCACGCTCATCGACGAGGACGCCATCGTCCCCATCGACGATTTCGTCAAGACGGACGACGACAAGGCGTGGCTGAAGAGCTTCTTCCCGGCCTTCATGCTCAACAGCCAGACCGGCGGCAAGACCTGGGGCGCGCCGTTCCAGCGCTCGACGGTGGTGCTCTACTGGAACAAGGACCTGTTCAAGGAGGCGGGCCTCGATCCCGAGAAGGCGCCCGCAAACTGGGACGAGCAGGTGGCGTTCGCCAAGAAGCTCACCAAGGCGGATGGCTCGCAGTGGGGCATGCAGGTGCCGTCGTCGGGCTTCCCCTACTGGCTGTTCCAGGGCTTCACGACGCAGGCCGGCGCGGTGCTGATGAACGAGGAGGGCAACCGCACCTTCTACGACAAGCCCGAGGTGGTCGAGGCGCTGACCTACTGGGTCGACCTGTCGCGCAAGTACAAGGTGCACCCGCCGGGCATCGTCGAGTGGGGCACGACGCCGAAGGACTTCTTCGAGAAGAAGACCGCCATGATGTGGACCACGACCGGCAACCTGACCAACGTGCGCAAGAACGCCAAGTTTCCGTTCGGCGTCGGCATGCTGCCGGCGGGCAAGCGCCGCGGCAGCCCGACGGGCGGCGGCAACTTCTACATCTCCAAGAAGGCGCCGCGCGCGCAGCAGGAAGCCGCGTTCAAGTTCATCCGCTGGATCACCACGCCCGAGCGCGCGGCGCAGTGGTGCGTCGACACGGGCTATGTCGCGGTGCGCAAGGATTCCTTCGACACGCCGGCGCTGAAGTCATACGTCGCCGAGTTCCCGCCGGCGGCCGTGGCCCGCGACCAGCTCGAGTTCGCGGTGGCCGAGCTGTCGACGCACGAGAACCAGCGCGTCACCAAGGCGCTCAACGACGGGCTGCAGGCCGCGCTCACCGGCTCCAAGGAGCCCGGCGCGGCAATGAAGGACTCGCAGGCGGAAGCCGAGCGCATCCTCTCGCGCTATCGCTGATCGCGCGGGGGCCGGGCGGATGCTCCGGCCCCTCCGCCCGCGGGGCTGCACATGACGCGCACGAAAGCTGCGATCCACGGCTGGCTGCTGCTGCTGCCCGCGATGGCGCTGCTGGCGCTGTTCACGCACTGGCCGGCGGTGGCGACACTCATCGACAGCTTCTATTCGACGCCGCGCGGGCGCTTCGGGTCGAAGTTCATCGGCGTCGAGAACTACCAGCAGATCGCCGCCGACCCGATCTTCTGGCAGGCGCTGACGAACAACCTGTGGTTCGCGCTCGGCACCATCCCGCTGTCCATCGGGCTGGCGATGCTGATGGCGCTGTGGGTCAACGACCGCATCGCCGGCCGCACGCTGGTGCGCATGGCCTATTTCACGCCGACGGTGCTGCCGATGATCGCCGTCGCCAACATCTGGCTGTTCTTCTACACGCCGCAGTACGGACTGCTGGCGCAGGTGCTCGACCTGTTCGGCGGGCCGTCGGCGCGCAACTGGCTCGGCTCGCGCGACACCGCGCTCGCCTGCGTGACGATCGTCGCCATCTGGAAGGAAGCCGGCTTCTTCATGATCTTCTATCTCGCGGCGCTGCAGCAGATCCCGCCGAGCCTCGGGGAAGCCGCCGCGCTCGAAGGCGCGTCGCGGTTCTATTTCTTCCGCCGCATCCAGTTCCCGCTGCTGATGCCGACGACGCTGTTCGTGCTCATCAACGCCGTCATCAACGCCTTCCGCACGGTCGACCACCTCTTCGTGATGACGCGCGGCGGGCCCGACAACGCGACGTCGCTGCTGCTGTTCCGCATCTACGAGCTGGGCTTCGGCTTCTGGGATACGGGCGCCGCGTCGGCGATGACCGTGGTGCTCCTCGTCGGCCTGGCGCTGGCGGCGCTGGCGCAATACCTCTTCCTCGAGCGCAGGGTGCACTACCGGTGATGCAGAGCGCCGACAACGGACCCTACGCCCCGCGGGGAGCGGGATGGCTCGTCGAGACGGTGGCCGCCTGGCTGCTGGCCGCGCTGTGGATCCTGCCGCTCGCCTACGCGGTGTGGACCGCGTTCCACCCGTCCGAGTTCTCGGCCCGCTTCACGCTCGATGCGCCGCTGACGCTCGACAACTTCGTGCGCGCCTGGGGCGCGGCGCCGTTCGCGCGCTACTTCCTCAACACGTTCCTGCTGGTGACGCTGGTGCTCGCCTGCCAGCTCGTGCTGTGCACGCTGGCCGCCTATGCCTTCGCCCGCAGCGACTTTCCCGGCAGCGGCGTCGCCTTCGCGCTGGTGCTGGCCCAGCTGATGATCATGCCGGATGTGCTGATCGTCGAGAACTACCGGACGATGAACGCGCTCCGCATCCTGGATTCCATCCCGGCCATCGCCCTGCCGTACATCGCGTCCGCCTTCGGCATCTTCCTGCTGCGCCAGACATTCAAGACGGTGCCCAAGGAGCTCGACGACGCGGCGCGCGTGGAAGGCGCGGGGCCGGTGCAGATCCTGCTCAAGGTCTACGTGCCGCTGGCCAAGCCCATCTACCTCGCCTACGGGCTGGTGTCGGTGAGCTACCACTGGAACAACTTCCTGTGGCCGCTGATCGTCACGAGCTCGGTGGAGGCGCGCCCGCTGACGGTGGGGCTGCAGGTGTTCTCCTCCACCGACCAGGGCATCGACTGGTCGATCATCTGCGCGGCGACGCTGATGAGCTCGGCGCCGCTGCTGGTCGGCTTCCTGCTGTTCCAGCGCCAGTTCGTGCAGAGCTTCATGCGCGCCGGCATCCGCTAGCGGCCGCGCGCGGCGCCTCTAGGCTTTCCGGCTTGGGTGGAAACGCCCCCACTGTCATCCCCGCCGAAGCGCAGCGGAGAGCGGGGACCCAGGAGCCAAACGGCACGCGCTCGCTCGTGAGCTGGGTCCCGGATGGCCGCTGCGCGGCCTCCGGGATGACAGGGAGAGAGCGAAAGTCTCCCACCGTGTCATCCGAGCGCCCTCCACTGTCATCCCGGCCGAGCGCAGCGAGAGCCGGGACCCAGCGACTCGCGAGCCGGCCTGAACCTGAAACCCTCTAGCGCGGATCGGCCTGCCGCAGCGCCATCATCTCCTTGAAGGCGGGACGGTCCTGGCAGCGGGTGAGCCAGGCCTTGACGCGGGGCGCGGCCGCGAACAGCTCGGGCGCCGGCTGGGCGTAGCGGAAGATTTCCGCCGCGTTGATGTCGGCGACGGTGAAGCGGTTGCCGACGAGGTAGTCGGTCGCGGCGAGATGCGCGTCGAGCACGGCGAAGGGCGTGCGCAGGGTCTCGACGCTGGCGGCGGCGAGCGTCTCGTCGCGCTGCTCCGGCGGCCTGTCGAGACGGTTGTAGAGGATCTGCAACGCGTGCGGCTCGACCTTGTTGACGGACCAGAGCGCCCACATGGTCATCAGGCCGTCCTCGGCGAGGCCGGCGGGGGCGAGCGGGCCGCCGTGCTTCTTGGCCAGGTAGAGGTTGATGGCGAGCGACTCGTGCAGGACGAGACCATCATCGTCGATCGACGGGATCTGGGCGTTCGGGTTGACCTTCAGGAACTCCGGCGAGCGGGTGTTGAGCGTCGTCGCCGCCGCATCGGGGCTGGGCAGGCGGTAGTACTGTGTGACGGGAACATGCTCGAACGGCACCCCCAGCTCCAGCGCCAGCCAGACGTTGCGCGAGACGCGCGAACGGTAAACGCCATAGATCTTCAGCATGTGGATACACCCCCTGTGACCGGTCTTCATCGCATGCCGGCCGGCCGGGGGGAAGCCGGCGAAACGGGCGTCCGCTGACGAATTGCCAACCGCCGGGCGATCTGGTTTCCTGCCGCCATGAGCGACGGGTGGGTGGATCGCATCACGGACAGGCTTCCCGAACCGGTCTCCCGCCTTTGGCAAAAGGGCGCGGACTGGCGCGCGCTGATCTATGTCGCCGCCATCGCCGTCGCGTTCCTCATGCTGACGCTGCTGCTGCACCTCCCGCATGGGCCGCAGCACTGGTCGGGAGACCTGCAGACCCGCTTTCTCTCGCCGCGACCGGCCACGCAGGACAACCGCATCGTGCTGGTCTACGTCAGCGAGAAGACGCTGGCGGACAAGCCGTACCTGTCGCCCGTGGATCGCGGCGTGCTTGCGGCCCTCGTCGAGCGGATCGCCTCCGCCGAGCCCAAGGCCATCGGTCTCGACTTCGTCCTCGACCGCAAGACGGAGCCGGGCAAAGACGCCACGCTTGCGCGCGTCCTGCGCGACCTCGAGGTGCCGATCGTGCTGGGGGCCATCGACGAGCGCACGCCGGGCGGCGACGTCGACTTCCAGGAGACCTATCTCGCCGCCACCGGCAAGCCGGTCGGCCATCTCTATTTCGACGAGCATCACGGCACCTTCACCGTGAGCGAGCACGTCATCCGCTATCTGGGCAAGCCGGGGCCCTCGCATCCCGACCGCAAGAGCTTCACCGAGCTGCTGGCGGAGGCCGCGCACGTGCATCCCGGCCACGACGGGCACTACATCGCGTGGCGGCAGCCGCCGGCCGACGGGACGGAAGCCTTTCCGACGCTGCCGGCCGAGCTGATCATCGGCCCGAACGGTGCGGCCATGCCGCTCGCAGCGCTGTTCAAGGACCGCATCGTGCTGATCGGCGGCAGCTTCGCCGATCGCGACCGGCACCTGACGCCGATGTCGGTGCTGCACGACACGCGCTATCCGGGCCTTGCCATCCACGCCCAGATCCTCGCGCAGTACCTCGACGGACGGTCGCTCGACGAGTTCGGCTGGCCGATGCGGCTGCTGTTCCTGCTCGTGGCCGCGGCGTTCGGCTTTCATATCGGCCGGACGGGGCCGCCCAACCACATGCTGATCGAGCTGGCGGTGGTCGTTAGCCTTCTCGTGCTGGGCAGCTTGCTCTTTGTGTTCGCCAGCCGGATCTTTCCGTATACTGGCGTTCTGCTCACATGGCTTTGCGGCGTGACCGTCGGGCACGCGAGTCGTGGCGGGCATGAGCCTGCGTCATCCAAGGAGGCGCACTGATGGGACATCCGGCACGTGCAATCGCAATCGCCGCCCTGCTGGCCGCGGGGCTCGCGGCCGTGGAGGCCCGGGCGGAAATGCAGGTGATCGAATCGGACGTCGATACCTACGCGGTGGGCTCGCGGCTGCCGGATGGGGACCTGCAGGTTCCACCCGGACGCCGGGTGCGCGTGCTGCTCCTGCCGTCGAACCAGACCAAGCTCTTCATCGGACAGG
>JBFWWW010000101.1:0-13686 GCA_050245975.1 Hyphomicrobiaceae bacterium | reverse complement strand
GAGCGCTTCCTGCCCGTTTCCGGTTGCGATCATGGAGAAGCTGCCGCCGCTGGCGAGCCCGGCGAGCCTGTCAGCGAACGCCCGCGCCTGTCCGTCATGGTCGATGCCATCCGTCAGCCACACGACCGCGGCTCCGTTCGCGCCGCGAAGCGCGGTTTCAAGGGCGGCAGCGGCAGTGGCGCGATCGGGCGCGAACGGCTCGGGATGAATCGCGGCGACCGTCGAGCGGGCAGCGGATGGTGCCTCGATCTTGAAGATCGGCGTCTTCTGCGCGTTGGCGGTCGGCGCGATGATGACCGGTCGGTTCTTCGACTCGGCCTCTTCGATCAACCGCTCCAGAAGGAATGTGCGCTCCGACCAGCGTGGACCCGAAGCCCATCCGTTGTCGACCGCCAGAACCACCGGTCCCTGCCCGCCAAGCGCTGTCTCGCGGTTTGGATTGAGAACCGGCTCGGCCAGCGCGAGGATGATGAACGCAGCCGCCAGCATTCTGATGAGGGTGAGCCACCAGGGCGTTTTTGCCGGTGTCTTCTCGGCGGCTTCCAGGCCGACAAGGATGCGCGTCGGTGGGAACGCCACGCGATGCGGTCGCGGCGGCACGGCGCGCAGAAGCCACCAGATCAGCGGCAGGGCGACAAGGCCCGCCAGCAATAGGGGATTGAGGAACGCCAGCGGGCCGATGCTCATCGCCCGGCTCCCGCGCGTGCGGCCGGGGTGGTGACCCAGCGATAGTCGGCGGCGCCGCCCTGCAGGCGCATGAGCAACGTCAGCAGCGGTTCGGTGGGCGATCGGTCGGTGTGATGCACGAGGAACGACCAGCCCAGCCGGCCGCACGCGGTCTGGAGCGCGGCGCGGTGAGCGGCGAAACGTTGCTGGTAGGCCTCGCGCAGCGTCTCCGCGCGGTCCGCGATCCAGCGCTCGCGTCCTTCCACGCCGACGAATTCGGTGCGCCCGTGATAGGGCAGGCTCTCCTCGGCGGGATCGAGAACCTGCACCAGGTGGCCTGTCAGGCCGTGCGCGGCGATCTCGTTCAGCCGCCCGATCGTGGTCTCGGGCGGGTCGAGAAAATCACCGATAAGAATGGCGGTAGAGAAGCGGCTGAGCCGCGCACGCGGCGGCTGGCTCGCCAGGACGGCCGGGTCATCCGCATGCGCAGCGAGCGTCTCGGCCAGCACCGCGGTGGCCTTGCGGCTCGCCGACGGTTGCGTCAGGCCCAGCAGGCCGACGCGCTCGCCGCCGCGTACGAGCATTTCCGCAAGCGCCAGCATGAGGAGCAGCGCGCGATCGCGCTTGGTGGTTGTGGACAGGGTGCTGTGAAAGATCATCGAGGAGGAAAGGTCGGGCCAGAGCCAGACCGTGTGCGCCGCCTCCCATTCGCGTTCACGAACATAGAGATGATCCGAGCTCGCCGATCGCCGCCAGTCGATGACGGTTGCCGCGTCGCTCGATTGAAACTGGCGGAATTGCCAGAACGTCTCGCCCGGGCCGGCGCGCCGGCGTCCGTGCATGCCCTGGGCAACGGTGTTGGCCACGCGCTGGGCCTCGAGCACGAGATCGGGCAGGCGATCGGCAAGGGCATGCGCCTGGCCTTCCAGGGAGAAGATCCGCCCGGTCTCGCTTCCGGCCTTCGGTACTGCGGCCTCGCCCGCCACCCGCTGCTACTCCAATGCCGACGTCAGTCGACCGATCACTCCGCTGATCGTTTCGCCCTCCGCGCGCGCCGCGAACGACAGCGCCATGCGGTGCTTGAGCACGGCCTCGCCGAGCGAGACCACGTCGTCGACGGACGGTGCCAGCCGGCCGTCGATCAACGCCTTGGCGCGCACCGCCAGCATGAGCGCCTGGCTTGCGCGGGGGCCGGGCCCCCATGCGATCAGGCGGTCGATCTCCGGTCCGGCACCGGTGCCCGGCCGCGCGGACCGGACGAGCTTCAGGATCGCTTCGACGACCTTGTCGGGGACCGGCAGCTGCCGCACGAGCCGCTGCATCGCCATGAGATCGGAGGCCGAGATGATCGGCTCGATGCGCGCCTCGTCGGTCCCCGTCGTCGCGAACAGCATGCGGCGCTCTGCGCCCTGGTCCGGATAGCCGACGTCAACCTGCAGCAGGAAGCGGTCGAGCTGCGCTTCGGGCAACGGATAGGTGCCTTCCTGCTCGAGCGGGTTCTGTGTCGCGAGCACGTGGAACGGGTTCGGCACGTCGTGGCGCTGTCCGGCTACGGTGGCATGATGCTCCTGCATTGCCTGCAGAAGCGCCGACTGCGTCTTCGGGCTGGCGCGGTTGATCTCGTCTGCCATCAGCAGCTGCGCAAAGATCGGGCCCTTGATGAAACGGAAGCTGCGTTTGCCGCCGACCCCACCATCCTCGAGCACCTCCGATCCGATGATGTCGGAGGGCATAAGGTCGGGCGTGAACTGGATGCGCTTGGCATCGAGGCCCAGAACCTTGCCGAGGGTATCGACCAGCAGGGTCTTCGCCAGTCCCGGAACGCCGATGAGCAGCGCATGGCCGCCCGCGAGCAGGGTCACGAGTGTTCGCTCGATGACCTCATCCTGACCGAAGATGACGGTTCCTGCCGCCTTCATGATGCGCTGAATTCGTTCGCCGGCCGCTTCGGCGCGGGGGACGATCGTTTCGTCAGTCTGTGTCAATGTGCTCATGGTTGGACTATACGCTTGCCGGGACCTGGGAGGAAACAGTGTCGCCAAAGATGGTCACAATATGAACGTCGTTGGCAGAGTGAGAGGATTTGGCTGTATTTGCAGGCTGGCGGTGTCGATGGCGCCGGTGTTTGGCCATAGCAGGTAACGAGGAAACAACAGATGGTGATCGAGGACCGCCTGCCGCCCCTGGCAGAGAAGGAACAAACGGCCGAGCAGAAGGCGGCAGCGGCAGAATTCGCCTCCGGACGGGGCTATGCCATCAGCGGCCCTTTTGCCGTCATGCTGCGCTCGCCGGAGGTCATGCTGCGCGCCAAGGCGATGGGGGACTACCTGCGCTTCCGCAATGTCCTTCCCAAGCGCATCAGCGAGATGGTCATTCTTGTGACGGCGCGCGAATGGACGCAGCAGTACGAGTGGTCCTACCACTATCCGTTCGCGCTGGAAGCGGGACTGCCGAAGGAGACGGCCGACGCCATAGCCGACGCACGGCGCCCGGACAAAATGCAGGCGGACGAGGCTGCCGCTTACGACTTCGCCATCGAGCTCCATCGCTACCGCCGCGTCAGCGACGCGACCTATGCCCGGGCGCTGGAGCACTTCGGCGAGAAGGGCATCATCGATCTCGTCGGCATCAACGGCTACTACAGCTTCCTGGCCATGATGATGAATGTCGCGCGCACCAAGGCCGAGGCGGGCAGTCAGTCGCTCGCTCGTTTTCCGGAGTGACCCATGCCTGATGTGGGTGGCGCCCGCATTTCGGGCCTGGAGGCCCTGCTCAAGGCGCAGTCCGGCAAAGGACCGCCGCCCGTCGAGGCATGGAATCCCCCCTATTGCGGCGATATCGGCATGCGCATCAGGGGCGACGGGGTCTGGTTCTATCAGGGCTCGCCGATCGGCCGGCTCGCGCTCGTCAAGCTGTTTGCGAGTGTCCTGCGCAAGGATGCCGACGGCCGGCACTATCTCGTCACGCCGGTCGAGAAGGTCGATGTCGCCGTCGATGATGCGCCGTTCCTCGCCGTGGAGATGGAGGTACGCGGGAAGGGGCCGGAGCAGACCCTGATCTTCCGCACCAACGTTGACGACATCGTCACATGCGGCCCTGAGCATCCTCTGCGTTTCGTGCATGAGGCGCGTGGCGGTGGTTTAAAGCCCTATCTGCATGTCCGCGGCCGGCTCGAGGCTCTCGTGACGCGCGCCCTTTACTACGATCTGGTCGAGCTGGCGGCACCCGAGGGGGCTGGCGCGGATGCGCCGCTGGGCCTGTGGAGCGCGGGTGTCCGATTTACCCTGGCGGCCTCGCCGTGAGGCGTGAACGGCCCGCGTTGGCGCCGGCTGCCCGGCCGGTGATATGGTACGCAGCATGGATGTGAGGGCGGATATGGTCGGCGGCGACATGACGGCGGAGCGGTTGCGCGCGCTCGCCCGGCAGCGGCTGCATGCCGAGCCTTCGGAGGCGATTTTCGACCCGCGTTCCGGCCGGGCCATCGGGCGTGGAGATTGGGACCTCAATCCCGACCTCAAGGCCGACCTGGATGCGATGGAAGCGCCTCGTCCAGCCGCCGTGCTGATCGGGATCGTCACCCGTCCGGTGCTTACCGTCCTGCTGACGCAGCGGGCGGCGGTGCTGCGCTCCCATGCCGGGCAGATTGCGTTCCCCGGCGGCAAGATGGAACCGGGCGAGACGTCGCCCATCACGACCGCGCTGCGCGAGGCGCAGGAGGAAATCGGTCTTTTCCCGGACCTCGTCGAGCCCCTGGGGTTCCTCGACAGCTACCGGACCGGCACCGGCTTCGAGATCGCTCCGGTGGTGGCTCTGGTTCAGCCCCGTTTTCATATTCGGCTCGACAGGGCCGAGGTTGACGACGTTTTCGAGGTGCCGCTCGGCTTTCTCATGGACGAGGCCAACCACCAGCAGCACCAGCGCGAATGGCGGGGACGCATGCGTGCCTACTACGCGATGCCCTATGGGGAACGCTACATCTGGGGTGCGACGGCCGGCATGATCAAGAACCTGCACGAGAGGCTGTTCGCCTGATGCTGCGGATTGTAATCGAGAATGCGCTGCTGTTCCTGTTGCCGACGGCGCTCTACGTTGCCTACGTCTATCTCGCAGGCCGTGCGCCCCAGAAAGCCAACGCCGTCCTCAACGATGCGCCGCTCGTGTGGTTGTTCGTCGCCGGCGCGGTGCTTGTCGTGGTGACGTTGATGACGTTCGGCTCGTCATCCGGCGGTCGCCCGGGCGAGGCCTATGAGCCGGCCATATTCAAAGATGGCCACATCGAACCGGGCCATATCAAGTAGCCATGACAAAGGGTACATCCACGGGCCGGTCGCTGGATATCGGGCAGGCCGAATGGCTGCGATGCAGCGAGACGCAGGCCGTGTTTGCAGCGCTCGCCGCGGCCGGCAGCGAAGCGCGGGCGGTCGGCGGCGCCGTGCGCGACGCGTTGATGGGAAAGCCGGTTCGGGAAGTCGATCTGGCGACGCCCGCGCGTCCCGATGCGGTGATGGCGGCGGTGACGCGGGCCGGGCTGCAGGCAATTCCGACCGGGCTCAAGCACGGCACGGTCACGGTGATCTCGGGCGGGCGTCCCTACGAGGTCACGACGCTGCGCACGGATGTCGAGACCTTTGGCCGCCATGCCACGGTAGCATTCACCGACGACTGGGCGGCCGACGCGCAGCGGCGGGACTTCACGTTCAATGCGCTCTACTGCGGCGCGGATGGAACGGTCTACGATCCGTTGGGGGGCTATGGCGATCTCGCGGCGCGCCGTGTTCGGTTCGTCGGTGACGCCCGGGAGCGCATCCGCGAGGACTATCTGCGCATCCTGCGCTTTTTTCGTTTCGGCGCCCAGGTTGCCGACGGTGTTCTCGAGGCGGAGCCGCTCGGTGCCTGCGTTGCGGAGCGGGAAGGCCTCGGCGGGCTCTCGGCGGAACGCGTCTGGTCGGAATTGAAGCGTCTCCTCGTTGCGCCCGCCATGGGCCCGGTGCTGGAGACAATGCAGTCGAACGGGCTGCTGACGGGCATTCTCGGCGTTGCAGCGCGCGTTCGGCATGGCGCCCATCTCGCGGCTGTCGAAGCGGCTCTTGGCGTGCCCGCCAGCGCGGCGCTCCGCCTGGCGGCGATTGGCATGTCCGTTGACGAGGACGCCCCGCGTCTGCAGGCGCGACTGCGGCTGTCGCATGCAGAAACCGCGGTCCTGCACCGTGCGGTGTCCGAGGACGTGCGCGACGTGCATCCGGACATGGAGCCGCGGGACGCACAGCGACGTCTCTACAGATTGGGCGACCACTATGCAGAGGCGGTCCGATTGGCCTGGGCGCGTTCGGCGGCGCCCGTATCTTCGCACGACTGGTTGCGCCTTTCGGGCCTGCCGGACAGGTGGCCCGTTCCCGTGTTTCCATTGACCGGCCAGGACATTCTCGCCCTCGGTTTTCCATCGGGGCCGAAGGTTGGTCGGCTGCTGGAGGAAATGGAAGCGTGGTGGCTGCAACACGACTTCCAGCCCGATCGCGCAAAGCTGCTGGATGAACTCAAGCGGCGAGCGGCCGATGCGTGACGATGCGTCCGGGCTTCGCCGCGAAGCAGGGATGCGGCGGGTCGTTGCGATACTGGCCGTTCTCTTCGGCGCGCTTGGACTTGCGGTTCTCTTCTTTGGGTCGAAATTTGGCCTGCCTGCCGATACCTGCCGTGTCGTCGGCAGCGTGCTGTTGCTGGCCGCCTTAGGCGACGCCCTCGTCCTTCTGTTCTGGGATCGAATTGTCTGTATGCGTCACTAGTTGTGGCGTTTCTGATACGCGACCGAATCAGCAGCAGCTGTATGGTCTGCCCCGTTTGCCACTGCGGGGGACACACATGCGGCAGGTTCTCGGGGCCATTGCGGCGCTGCTTCTTGCGACATCGGCGCAAGCCGGCGGCGATCACATGGGGCAGACGGGCGATCACAACTGGGCCGGATGGTACGCGGGCCTGCAGGTGGGATATGGCCGGGACGGGAACGCAGCGTTCAATGAAACGAGCCTCTCCACCGGCGTCCTCAACTATGTCGCCCCCTATTCCAGCGACGGCCTGCTCCTTGGCTTCCACTCCGGATACAATTTCCAGCGTGGCCGGCTGGTGTTCGGCTACGAGAGCGATTTCGAGCTCACGAACGTCCAGGGCATCTTCTACAACGGCAATACCGCCAGCGCAGACTACAACTATGCCGGTTCGCTGCGCGGGCGCATCGGCCTCGCGCATGGCAACTACCTGTTCTACGCGACAGGCGGTCTGGCCTACGCCGACATCATGACGTCGCTGACGATCGGCGGCTCCAACTTCGCGCATACCGAGACGACCTATGGCTGGACGGCCGGCGGCGGCATCGAGATGGCGCTCAATCCCAATCTCTCCGCGCGGGTCGAGTATCGTTACACCGATTATGGCGACACGAGCGTCAGCTCGACGGCTTACCGCTATCCGCATGAAAACGAGATGCAAGCCGTGCGCCTCGGTCTCACCTATAAGCTCGACGCGTTCTTCGGCGCGAAAAAGTAGACCTGTCTCAAACGAGGACCGGCGTGCGCTCCTGCGCGCCGACGCCGAAGATGCGCTTGTAGCGATCGATCTCGGCAGCCGGTCCTGTCGCCTTTGTCGGATTGTCGGACAGTTTCACGGCGGGGCGTCCTCCGGCCGAGACGACCTTGCACACGATCGAGAACGGATCGAGCCGACCGTCGGGTGCGAAACCGACGAAATCGTTGGTCAGCAGTGTGCCCCAGCCGTAGCCGATCCGGATGCGGCCATGAAAATGGCGGTGGATCCGCTCGATCTCCGGCACATCGAGGCCGTCGGAGAATATCGCGAGTTTGTTGCGCGGATCCTGACCGCGCCTCTTCCACCAGTCGATGGCGATATCGCCGCCGATGAGCGGATCGCCTGAATCCACGCGTAGTCCGGTCCAGTTCGCGACCCAGTCCGGCGCATTCTCGAGGAAACCCCTGGTGCCGTAGGTATCGGGCAGGATGACGCGCAGGTTGCCTTCATAGTCGTCCTGCCAGTCGGCCAGAACATCGTAGGGCGCGCGTGCCACAGCCGCGTCGTCATCGCCCGCGAGCGCGCAGTAGACCATCGGCAGTTCGTGCGCATTCGTGCCGATGGCTTCCACCTCGCGGCGCAGAGCGATAAGGCAGTTGGACGTTCCCAGGAATGACGGTCCAAGGCCCTCCATCATCGCCTGCACGCACCAGTCCTGCCACAGGAAGCCATGCCGTCGGCGCGTGCCGAAGTCGGCGATGCTGAGGCCCTTCAGCTGCTTCAAGCGCTGAATCTTTTCCCACAGCCGCGTCATGGCGCGGGCATAGAGGACCTGCAGCTCAAACTTGCCCATGTCCTTCGTCACGGCGCGAGTGTGCAGTTCCATGATCACCGCCAGCGCCGGGATCTCCCACATGGTCGTCTCGATCCAGGGCCCCTCGAACACCAGCTCGTACTGGTCGCCCGTGCGTTCGAGGTGGTAGGGCGGGAATCGGAAGCCCTCGAGCCAGTGAATGAACTCCGGCGAGAACATCTGCCGCTTGCCGTAGAACATGTTGCCGCGCAGCCAGGTCGACTCGCCGCGGGTCAGCGACAGCGTCCGGATGTGGTCGAGTTGCTCCCGCAGCGCGCCGATGTCGATCAGCCTCGCCAGCGGAACGTGGGTGGAGCGGTTGATGATGCCGAACGTCACCGTCGCATCGCGATGGCGCCGGAAAATGGTCTGCGCCATGAGCAGCTTGTAGAAATCCGTATCCAACACCGACCGGACGATCGGATCGATCTTCCAGGTGTGATTGTAGACGCGGGTAGCGATATCGGTCATCGAAGGCTCATGCCGATCTGGACGTTCTCTGCGGACGGCGGGCGCCCCCGGGGTTCGTAACCCCTCGGCTCACGCCCATGCAAGTGTAAGCGCATGGTGGGAACGCGCCAGTATTAATGGCCGCGGACAAAAACGGCCGCTGCGCGAGCAGCGGCCGAAGTGGTCAGTCCTGATAGTCAGTCCTGGGGAAACGTCAGTTTGGCTTTGTCATCGTGGCCGGCGCGACCGGGTCGGTCTGGGCTGTCTGAACCGGCTGGGCCGTTGTGGCCGGGACCTGGGTTGCAGTCTGCGCGGGTGCCGGTGTCGACATCTGCGCCGTCACGCCCTTCTGGTATTCACAGGCCGCCGCCGCATCGACTGACAGGGCAACGACCGCAGCGACCATCATGGTCTTCCATGGGAGCATGCGAGTCTCCTTGCTGCATCCGGCAGTGGCATGCACTGCCGCCCGCATGATGCACGGCCGGACGCGGCCGCGGGAATAAAAACCGCGTGAGCGGATGTGGAACCCGGAAAGAAAAGGGGTCCCGGGCTCGTGCCTGGGACCCCGAAGAGCGGGCGGTGCGGCGTGATCAGAAGTCCATGCCACCCATTCCGCCCATTCCACCACCGCCCGGCATCGGGGGCGGCGCGTCCTTGGGCAGTTCCGCGATCATGGCTTCCGTCGTGATGAGCAGGCCGGCGATGGACGCCGCATCCTGCAGCGCGCAGCGCACGACCTTTGCCGGATCGATCACCCCTTCCGCGACCATGTCGCCATAGGCACCGGTCTGTGCGTTGAAGCCGTAGGCATATTTCGAGTTCTCGAGAATCTTGCCCACGATGACGGCGCCGTCCTCGCCCGCGTTCTGGAAAATCTGCCGGGCCGGCGCCTGGATGGCCTTGCGCACGATATGTATGCCGACCTTCTGGTCGTCGTTGGCCGACTTGAGCGCATCCAGCGATTTGATCGCGCGCAGCAGAGCGACACCGCCGCCCGGGACGATGCCTTCCTCGACCGCGGCGCGGGTCGCATGCAGCGCGTCGTCGACGCGGTCCTTGCGCTCCTTCACCTCCATCTCGGTGGCGCCGCCGACCTTGATCACCGCCACGCCGCCGGCGAGCTTGGCCAGCCGCTCCTGCAGCTTCTCGCGATCGTAATCCGACGTGGTTTCCTCGATCTGAGCCTTGATCTGGCCGATGCGGCCCTCGATGTCCTTCTTCTTGCCGGAGCCGTCGACGATCGTCGTGTTCTCCTTGTCGATCGATATGCGCTTGGCGCGACCGAGCATGTTGAGCGTCACGTTCTCGAGCTTGATGCCGAGATCCTCGGAAATCATCGTGCCGCCCGTGAGGGTGGCGATGTCCTCGAGCATCGCCTTGCGGCGGTCGCCGAAGCCCGGGGCCTTGACGGCCGCGACTTTGAGCCCGCCGCGCAGCTTGTTGACGACCAGTGTGGCCAGCGCTTCGCCCTCGACCTCCTCGGCGATGATGAGCAGCGGCTTGCTGGTCTGCACGACGGCTTCGAGCACCGGCAGCATCGCCTGCAGGCTCGACAGCTTCTTCTCGTGGATGAGGATGTAGGCGTCTTCCAGCTCGGCGACCATCTTGTCGGCGTTGGTGACGAAATAGGGCGAGATATAGCCGCGGTCGAATTGCATGCCCTCGACGACATCGAGTTCGGTTTCGAGGCTTTTTGCTTCCTCGACGGTGATGACACCCTCGTTGCCCACCCGCTTCATCGCCTGGGCAATGATGCGTCCCACTTCGGCGTCGCCGTTGGCCGATATCGTGCCGACCTGGGCGATTTCGTCGTTGGAGGTGACCTTTTTGGACTTCGCCTTGAGCTCCTTGACGATCGCGTCGACAGCCAGATCCACTCCGCGCTTCAGGTCCATCGGGTTTGCGCCGGCCGCCACCGATTTGGCGCCTTCCCTGACGATCGCCTGTGCCAGTACGGTTGCCGTTGTGGTGCCGTCACCGGCCATGTCCGAAGTTTTGGAGGCGACCTCGCGCACCATCTGCGCGCCCATGTTCTCGAACTTGTCCTCGAGCTCGATGTCCTTGGCGACCGTCACGCCATCCTTGGTGACGCGCGGCGCGCCGTAGCTCTTGTCGAGCACGACGTTGCGGCCCTTGGGACCCAGCGTCACCTTCACGGCGTTGGCGAGGATATCGACACCGCGAATCATGCGCTCGCGGGCATCCTGGGAAAACTTGACGTCTTTGGCTGCCATGACTGGCATCTCCTTGTGCAATTTCACCGCGCGTCCGGCAGGACCGCGAAACTCCGTGGTTGGCGTCTTGGTATCGCGCCTTGGCCGTTAGGCGGCGGCGCGCACCGAGGCTTTGCCCTCGATGATGCCGAGAATGTCGCTTTCCTTCATGATCAGAAGGTCCTCGCCGTCGATCTTGACCTCGGTGCCCGACCACTTGCCGAACAGCACGCGATCGCCCTTCTTGACCTCCAGAGGCAAGATGCGTCCCGCGTCATCGCGCGCGCCCGGACCCACCGCGATGATCTCGCCCTGCACCGGCTTTTCCTGAGCCGTATCGGGAATGATGATGCCGCCGGCGGTTTTGGTGTCCTCGGTGACGCGGCGCACGACCACACGGTCCTGCAGGGGACGGAACTTCATGGCTGACCTCTTGGCTTCTTCGTGACTGGTTGCAGCGGCCGGTTCAGCACCGGCTTCCGGCTTGTGTTCCAGAGCCGGCGCGACGCACCCGCCGCCGATCGGCGCTATATGTGCGCCGTCTACTAGCACTGTCAACGAGAGAGTGCCAGAGCGGCCATCAGCCGGTCAACACGGAGGCCCCGCAGCGGATGCCGTGGACCCGCACGTCCGCCTCGCCGAGATGAACGCCGAGCGCGGTCAGAACCGTATAAAGCACCTGATCCAGCGGCCGGGCAGCCTGTGCCAGAATGTTGGCGACAAGAGCGGTTACAACTTGGGGTGATATCAGAGGCAAGCCGGCGATCTGCACGTCGAGATCAAGTTTTCCCAGCAGGGTACTCACGAGCGTCTCTGTGAAATTCCGCGTGTCCGTACGTTTCACGGTCCGTGCCGCAACGTCGGCCTGTGTGAAATCCATCAACGTGTCACTGACGTTGGTCATCTCGGCGTAGGCGCTGCCCCGCACCTTGATCAGACCGGTGTCGACGATGTTCGCGCGCCCGGCGGATGCGGGGATTGCAAAGTTGGAAAAGCCGCCGGTCACGTCGCCGATCCACGCGCGGACGATGCCGGGGCGTGCCGCGATGGTGGCCGTACCCTCGTTGGCGGCGGCATTCTGGCATGTCAGCGCCGTGAGCGTTGCCTGCGCGGAGGCAATATCGACATAGACGGGAAGGCGGATACGGACGCCGGAGAGAAGGCCTGTGCCTCCCACCTCGGCCGTCAGCCGGACGCGGGTCTGCGCAGTTGCGACGGTCGCGCCCGGCTGCCCCACGGTTGCCCATGGCGAATGTTGAGCCGGTTCGCCGATGGCGACATCAAGCGTGACATTGAGCAGCCCCGGCACCCCGGCGCCGAGATTGACGGCCACCTGGTTCTTGCCGTTTGCAAGCGCCGCCGCCGCGTTGGCGATTTCCAGCGCATCGAAGCCGGCGTTGAGGCCTGGATCCTTCGATCCGATGCTCGCGTTGCCGAATGCGCCGAGATCGATGAGGGAGCGCAGCGGCAATGTCAGCGACTGGGCGCCTCCCTGGCTGGCGATGGTCTGCAGGGCGGCCGTTGCTCTGGCATCGCCGCCCGCGCTTGTGACTGACGCGGCGGCTTCCGCGACTTTCTTCACGCTTGCCGTGCTGTCGAGCACATCATTGTAGGTGCCGGCGGTGATGTTGACGCGGGTGGCGAGGGCATCGAGAAAATCCACGAGCTTGATGTCCGCGTTCAGCAGCGCATCGTAGTCCATCACCGACAGATTGATGTTGCCGCCCAGCAGTGCGCCCAGAAGGGCATTTGGAATGCCGTCACGCACGGCGAGCAGACGGCTGCCGATGGAAAAGGTGGCTTGTGCCGCGGTTGTGGCGAGCGCCTTGACGCCGAGTGTCGGGGGCGAGCCGAGCAGCGCTTTGGCGAAGTAGAGCCGGCCTGGTTTTGTCAGCGCAACGTGAACCGCATTGTAGGGCGTGACGCCGGGACGAAAGCGCTCCGCTGCGGGAATGGCGGCATTTGCGTCGTAATGACCTTTCGTCACCGCGAGGGACGTCGTGGCAACGATGCCGTTGGCCCTCAGCGTCGCTTCAGCGGCGTCTGCGGCGTGTTCGATGTCTGCGGCGCCGGCGATGGCCGCGAGATCTGCCGCGCCCTGGGCATGGCGGCGTTCGAGAAAAAGCGTGCCGACGTCGACGGCAAGTGCCGCGCAGCCGATGATGACCGGCAGGGCCAGCGCAGCCATGATGACGATGGTGCCGCGTTCGTCGCGGCGAAGTCCCGACCCGATGGAACGGACGCGGTCAGACATGGAAAAACTCCTTGAGCTCAATAGCCGCCGCGTTTGATGGTCGAGGTCCGCTCGATGATCTTGTCGGGCATCGGCAGCAGGCGGGAAAACATCCAGATCGGCAGTTGGGCGGCGTCGAACCGCACCACGACGCGGAATTCGTTGCTGTCCCAGGCGGCCGGGCCGGCATCGACCGAGACGCTGCCTGTGCGCAGCAGGGGATAGGCCCCAGCGTTTGCCGCGACATGCGCGCGTGCGAGCGAGGAGCGTTCCGGATCGGACAAGCCGGCAATCGAGGCGCGCGCCGAGTCGGCCGCCAGCTGGGCGACGCTGTGGGCGGCGCCGAGGTAGACGCCGTAGACGATGATGCCGACAACGATCAGAAGGAATATCGGCAGCACGATCGCAAATTCGATCGCCGACGCCCCGTCCGTGCAGCGGAACCAGCCCCGGGTGCTGTTGCGCCGGCTCGGCCGCAATCGGCCATATCCGCATATTCTGGCGAGTTGAGGCACGAATAATCCTCGCGTTTTGGCAGCGATCAAACTACGAAAGCGCATTTTTCTGCGAAGATGTGAATTTTAGGTGAAGTGAAAACACGGCCGGCGAAAAATTGGCGGTCCCCTGTCCAATAACGAACGGGGGTTTGAGGCCCGGGCCGGCAGGTCGCGAACTCGGTTCGATGGCGGTGATCTGCCGGACGATGCGGCGAGAATTCAGCCGCTCAATAGATCAATCGCTCAATAGAAAAG
>JBFWWW010000100.1:0-13728 GCA_050245975.1 Hyphomicrobiaceae bacterium | reverse complement strand
GACCGCAAGTGCGGTGCCGGCAACGGCGACGCCAGCGGCAAGGGCCAGCAGCAGCTTCGCTCTCATGGGACGCCTCATTCTGACTGATGCGACGCGGGCTGGGATGCAGCCGACGCGACGGGATTGAGCAGGGCGCGGATCTGGGACAGCACGGCGGGCAGCATTTTCTGCGCGTCGAAACCGGGATCGACGGCACGGCGCCAGAACATGCCGTCGGCGATGATGCTGAACACACGCACCGTCGTCGGGATGTCGAGGGCCGGCGCGATGCGGCCCTCGTCCTTCATGCGCTGGAACAGCGTCTCGAAGCCCTCGACGAGATAGCTGTCGAAGCGGCGGAAGATTTCGCCGACGCGCGGGTTGCGCGTCGACTCGAGCCCGATCTCGATGCACATGCGGTGGCTGTCGGCGGGCTCGGTCAGGAAATAGTGCTCACCCAGCGTCGCCAGCGCCTGCATGAAGTCGGGCGCGTCGGCGAGCGCTGCCAGCCGCTCGGAAAATTCCTGCCGGTCGCGCTCCGAGATGCCGGCAATCAGCGCTTCCTTGCTGTCGAAATAGCCGTAGACGGCGCCCGGGCTGACGCCGGCGGCGCGGCAGATGTCCTGCATGGTGGTCGGATGGAAGCCGGACTGGGCAAAGCAGCGCTCGGCCGCGTCGAGGATGTGCTCGCGCCGGGCCGCGTGGGTCTCAGGCTTGAGTTTCGGCATCGGCAGGCCCCGGGTGCGAGCGGCGACTTATTCTCGCATTGCACAAAACAAAACGAATGATCGTTTTGTTTGAAGCGGGATTGCGGCGCTGTCAAGGCCGGGTGGCCGGTGGCGGGCGGGTCGGCCGGATCACGGGTCCGTGATCGGAAGGCGGGTGCGGCCGGGTCGGCGGTGGTTGGGCGATGGTCCGCCGGCAACGCCGCCAAATGCAGACAAAAGGCGTCTCCAGGCGACCAGCAGGGCACGGCAAGACGACGTTTTGCACGCCACGGCGCAGGTGTTACGACGATGGCACGGCAGGCGCGGGTGGTCGACGGGGCGAGGGCGGCATGTATCCACTCCTCAAGGGTGTGCGGGTTCTCGATCTCACGGCCATCATTCTCGGGCCGTTTGCGACGCAGATTCTCGGCGATCTCGGCGCCGAGGTCATCAAGGTGGAGCCGCCCGAGGGCGAGGGAATGCGCCCCATAGCCCCGGTGACGGCGGGGCTCAGCGCCGTCTTCGCCAACAACAACCGCAACAAGCGCTCGGTCGTGCTGGACCTCAAGAGCGCCGCCGGGCGCAAGGCCTTGGCGCATCTGGTGCCCACGGCCGACATCTTCGTGCACAACATGCGCCAGAAGGCGATGGACAAGCTGGGGTTCGGCTTCGACGCGGTGCGTGCGCTCAATCCGCGCGCCATCTATGCCGCCGCGGTGGGCTTCGGCAGCAAGGGACGCTACGCCGGCAAGCCGGCGTTCGACGACGTGATCCAGGCCGCGTCCGGATTTGCCGGCCTGTTCGAGGTGCGCGACGGCGTGCCGATCTACGCGCCCAGCATCGCGGCCGACAAGGTCTCGGGGCTCCACCTCGTGTACGCCGTGCTGGCGGCGCTCTTTCACCGCGAACGCACAGGAGAGGCGCCGGGCTATATCGAAGTCCCGATGTACGAGGCCATGGCGGCTTTCAACCTTTGCGAACACCTCGGCGCGGCGACGTTCGAGCAGGACGGCAAGGTCGGCTATCAGCGCGTGATGTCGACAGACCGGCGGCCCTACGCGACGAGCGACGGATGGGTTGGCGTGCTTCCCTATTCGACGGCGGCCTGGATCCGCATGCTGAAAGAGATCGGACGCGCCGACATCATCGCCGAGCCCTGGTTTCAGGACGTGACGGAGCGCAGCCGCCGCGTCGACCAGCTCTACGCGGTGCTCGCCGAGGCGCTGAAGACGCGCACCACCAAGGAGTGGCTCGAAATCCTGGAGCGGCTCGACATCCCTTCGCAGCCTGTGCGCAGGCCGGCCGACCTGCTCTCCGATCCGCATCTGGACGACGTCGGATTCTTCACGACGAGCTTCGCCGCCGACACGCCCGTGGTGCGGACATTGCGACAGCCGGTGACCGTGGATGGCGTTACGAAGGAGCCCGATGTGCCCCCGCCCCTGCTTGGCGCCGACACGGCCGCCGTCCTGCGCGAAGCCGGGCTGGCCGAGGCGGACATTGCCGCCGCGCTGGACGTCAAAGCGGCCAAATGAGCCGCTGCGCTAGGCTTTCTTTTCCCAGCGTCCCTGCGGCGTCTGCTGCCAGTAGGTGACGGCGCAGCCGGCGGCCTTGGCGGATTTCCAGTGGGCGCGCGCCTGGTCGAGTGCTGCGGCATCATGTCCGTCGAACAGAAACACGATGCGCTCGTAGCCGCTGAAGTCGTCCATCGCGGCCCCGTCGACGAGGAAGCGCACCGTGGCGCCGTTGGGGTTCGTGCCGTGGGTCGTCAGCAGCACGGGATGACGGTCCGGCGCGAACTCCGGCGTGCCGTGCGGCAGGAAGCTGTCGTCGCGGTAGGTCCACAGCAGCGTGTCGAGCGCGGCCACGCGCTCCTCGGAGCCGGCCTGAATGACGGCGCGCCAGCCGCGCGCCAGCGTGCGCTCGACGAGCCCCGGCAGGACGCTCTCGAGCGGCTGCCGCTCCAGGTGATAGAAGAGCACTTCGGTCGCTGCCAATGTCCGCTCGCAATCTGTCGCGCCACGCTCTTGCAATGCGCGACGGCCGACCTATATCCCGTGGTCCGGAGCGGCGCCAGTATGCGGCTGACGCCCGTGCGGGCGGGAGTGCACGGCAGCTTGTTGGGTTCGCTGCCTGTGCCCCGCCCGCTGTATTTTCAGGCCACTCTCTCGACAGCTAGCGGCGCACGTAGGGGTTGTCGCCCTTGCGCAGACCGAACCGGATCGGCACGCCCGGCAGATCGAACGTTTCGCGCAGGCTGTTGGTCAGATAGCGCAGATAGGCCTTGGGCAAGGCGTCGGGACGCGAGCAGAAGGCCACGAACGTGGGCGGCCGCGCCGACGGCTGCGTCATGAAGCGGATCTTGACGCGGCGCCCCTTGGCCGCAGGCGGCGCGTGACGTTCGAGCGCCTCGCCGAGCCAGCGGTTGAGGTCCGGCGTCGACACGCGGCGATTCCAGATGTCGTAAATGCGCAGGACCTCGGTCATCAGCGTGTCGAGCCCGCGCTCGCCCAACGCCGACAGCGTGACAAGGGGCACGCCGGGGACCTGGGCGAGCTTCTCGCTCACCGTTTCGCGGATGTCCTTCAGCGCCGCCTGCTTGTTGGCGACGAGGTCCCACTTGTTGATGGCGACGACCAGGGCGCGTCCTTCCTCCGTCACCATGTCGCCGATCGTCAGATCCTGATGCTCGAGCGGACGCTCCGCATCGATCAGCAGCACCACGACCTCGGCAAAGCGGATGGCGCGCACCGCATCGGAGGCCGCAAGCTTCTCGGCCGTAGCGCTGATGCGCGCCTTGCGCCGCAATCCCGCGGTGTCGAAGAGGCGTAGCGTGCGGCCCTTCCATGTGAAGTCGGTCGCGACGGCATCGCGCGTGAGGCCGGGCTCGGGGCCGGTGATCATGCGCTCCTCGCCGACGAGCGCGTTGACGAGCGTCGATTTGCCGGCGTTGGGCCGGCCGACGATGGCGACGCGGATGGGCCGGTCGACATCGGCCGGCGGAGGCGTCTCCTCGTCCGCGCGCGCGCCCTTGCCGCGCGGCTTCAACACCGGCTTGAGCCCCAGCGCCGCAAGCATGTCGCGCTCCAGGGCGCCGAGGCCGTCGCCGTGCTCGGCGGAGACGGCGATCGGCTCGCCAAGCCCGAGGCTGAAGGCCTCGTAGAGGCCCTCGGCGCCGGTGCGGGACTCGCATTTGTTGGCGACGAGGATCACGGGCTTGCCGGCAGCGCGCACGCGGCGCGAGAACGCGGTGTCGGTGGGTGTCACGCCGGCCCGCGCGTCGATCACGAAGAGGACGAGGTCGGCCTTGGTGAGCGCGGCTTCGCTCTGCGCGCGCATGCGCGCTCCGATGGAGCCGGGCGGGGCCTCCTCGAGGCCTGCGGTATCGACCAGCCGGACGGGGTGCCCGGCTATGGTCGCCTCGCCTTCGCGCCTGTCGCGCGTCAGACCGGGCATGTCGGACACGAGGGCGGCGCGCTTGGCCGACAGACGGTTGAACAGCGTCGACTTGCCGACGTTGGGACGACCGACAATGACGATGGTGGGAAGCATGACCTGCAACGCGTCCGGGGGCCTGAGCGGGTGCGCAGCCCTACCGCGAAACGCGCTGCGGTTCAATTGAGGGCGATCAGCCGTGCCTTGTCGGTCAGCACATACATGCGGCCGCCGGCAACGATCGGCGCGATATAGATCGGCTGGCCGAGATCCTGCGTGCTTTCAACCTTGCCGGTGGATGCCGCGACGCCGACGAGCTGGCCCTTGGCCGAGGTGAGCCAGAGCTTGTTGCCGGCGAGGACCGGGCCCGACCACGTCGTGCTGCCCGGCAGCTTGGCGGTCCACTGGACCTTGCCGTCGCGGCGGGTGATGGCCATGAGCTGGCCGCCGGTATCGACCACGAAGACGTTGTCGCCGACGACAACGGGCGCCTGCAGGCCGGGGATCGGCAGCGACCAGACACGCTCGCCGGTCTTTTCTTGAGCGGCGATCATGCGCCCCGAGTGGCCGACGGCGTAGACCGTGCCGCTGTCGATGACAGGCCGCGCCGTGTCGTTGAGGGCGGCGAGGGAGGAGCCCGTGCGGGTCCGCGACAGGGATTCGGTCCACAGCGTCTGGCCATCCGAGGCCTTGAGCGCGACGACATCGCCGGTCGAGTACGGAACCACGACGACATCGCCGTCGATGGCGGGGCTGGGGTTGGACAGGATGCTGGCGCTGCTGGGCAGTCCGCGCGCCGTCCACAGCTCCGATCCGTCGACGCCGGACAGGCAGACGACCTGCGAGTCCTTCGTCACGACATAGACGCGGTCGCCCGCTGCCGTCGGCGAGGAGCGCACGGGCGCACCGACGGCCTTGTCCCAGAGAACCTTGCCGCTGCGCGGATCGAGCGCGACGACCTGGCCGAAGCCGGTGGCCGCGTAGATGCGGCCGTTGTCGGCGGCGAGGCCGCCGCCGAAGCCTTCGTAATCCTTCTCGTTGGCCGGCGTCGTCGAGGCGCGCCATACGGCGCCGCCGCCCGACGCGTTGAAGGCCGATACCTTGCCGGCCGCATCCAGCGTGAAAACCTTGCCGTCATAGACGATGGGGCTGGCAGTGAGCTTGCCGTAGCCGGTCGAGCCCTTGCCGGCATCGGCGCTCCAGACCGTGCGGACGGCGGCATTCAGCGCCAGGTGGCCGGGGCTGTTGTTGGACGCGCCGCCGGGCTGCGTCCAGGCGTCGTTGACGTGCGGCGGCGGCAGGGCGATGGGACGATCCGCGGCGGCCAGCGATCCGGTGACGTTGTCCTGTTCGAGCCCGATGGGAACGCGCTTGCCCGGCAGCGGCTGCTGCTTCTCGGCGAAGGGATTGAGGCTCGACAGCTTCGGCATGCTGGGCAGGCTCGGCATGTTCAGGTCCGACAGGCTGTCGGAGCATCCGCCGAGCGCGCCGCTGCAGACCAGGGCGACCGACACCGCGAGCCGCGACAGGCTGCGGCGCGGCGCCGGCTTCTGCAAAGGCTGCGGACCAAGTCGTGCGATCGTACCTGCCATCCCCCGTCCGTCCCTCAGTTCGATTTCGGCGCTGCCGGCGCAGGCGCGGGGGCTGCGCCCTCGCCCGTCTTCTGCTGCTGGCCCGTGTGCGACAGTTCCCCTTCCGTCATCATCGCCATCAGGATGCGGCTGCGCTCGGCGATCCCCGGCGGTGTCGTGCTGTCGCCGATGAGCTGCAGGAAATACTGCCTGGCTTCATCCGTCTTCCCGGCCTTGTAGGCGGCCAGGCCCAGCAATTCGCGGGCACTGGCGCGCCAGGGCGCCTTGTCCGCAGCCAGATCGTTGAGCCGATTCTGCATCTCCGTCCAGTCGGCCGAATCGAGCCGGAGCGTCGCCGCCTGCAGTCGGGCGTAGCTGGCAAGAAGCGGATCGACACTGGTTTCCTTGCCGATGAGCTCATAGGCCGCGACCGCCTCGCCGGTCTTGCCGGCTTTGGCATAGGCCGCGGCCATCCTGAGACGTGCCAGCAAAGCATAGCCGCGCGGGCCGTTGGAGACGAGATCGCTCAACGCCTTCTCGGCTTCCGCCGACTTGTTGGCTGCCAGGTCCTTGGTTGCCGCGTCGAATTTCGTGCCGGCTGCCTGGGCGGTGGATATCCGGCGGTATTCCATGAACTTGTAGCCGCCGATGCCGATGATGATCGCCAGCAGCGCAGCGATGGCGTAGATGCCATATGCGTCCCAGAGCTTGGCGATCCGCTCGCGTCTGAGGTCTTCCTCGACCTCTCTCAACAAGCTGTCGTCGCGATCGACCATTGCCCTGACGTTCCCCTGCAGCCGCGCCGCGGCGCCCCTTTTGTTCCGCGCCTTGTGTAGCGCGCCCGGCGCGCTGCCGGAAGCCCAATCGACCGGAGGCCCGACGGCAGGCCCCTCAGGCTCGAGTCCAGGCACTGCTGTCCTGTTTTTTCGTCTTTTTTGGGACTTCCGGTTGTTCACCGGGCGATCGTGACGCCGCCCTCCCGGATCGAACCCGATGCGTCGGCACGCATGCGCTGGCAAGCCGGGCCCTGGCAAGCCGGGACGTTCGGCGGCGTCATAATTTCCGCACCTTTCGCCACCTCAATACAACCTGGAAGGTGGGGGTCGGACACCGGCGCCGCCGACCGGGCTTGAAGGGACAGGCCCTCTGGCGTTTAGAAATTCTTAACCCTATCATAGCCGTAGTGACGCGGCTTTTGGCTCAAGCGATCCGTCGCGGGCCGCGTTTTGTGTTCGGGTTGTCGGACGGCCGCTTGCGGTCGCCTTGCCCCAAGTAGCGTAACGGGATGAGGCCTGTAATGGCGAAGTCGCCGCTGGAGTTGAACGGTCACGCAGTGCGGGCTGACGCATCAGCCCGATCCGGGGGAACCAGGGAACAGGGCGAGGATCTGACGGAAGCGCTGGCCGCGCTGCTCGCCGCCTCCATTGCAAGGGTTCCTGAACCCCAGCGCCAGTCCGAGCGGAATGCGGCAGCGATCCCGAGCGTCGACGCCAGCGTGCTGGTTTCGCGTCAGTTGCTGGCGGCCGCGCTGCCGCAGCTCCATGGCGAGCCCATGCCGATGCCCGCCGCGGGACGCGCGATGCTCCCGCCGGGCACGACCGGCGAAATGCAATTTCTGGACGTCTACGACGAAGACGACGCGCTGATGCCGATTCCATCGACGTGGCGCGAGCCGCCGGTGGCTGCCGACGACGGCTGGTGGCGGCAGCAGATGTGGGCCGCCGTCATCGGCCTTGCCGTCGGCCTGGCGGTCGTCATTCCGGCCGTCGTCTATATCGGCTCGCTGCGCGGCACCGACTCCAAGACGACGGTCGCAGCCGTGCGCGCCGACGCGACCGCGCCCGTCGAGCGCATGCTGCTCCAGCCGCGCGTCTCCACCGCCGCCGTCACGATGCCCGAACCCGCGGTCAAGCCCGAACCCGTCACCCTGACGTCGCCGCCGCCGAGCCTGCAGACGCCCCCGGCGGTCACGCCGACGGTCGATATCCCGACGCCGCCGCTTCCGCAGGCGCCGGTGACATCGTCGATCGATTTCCGTCCCGAGCCGCCTGCGATCGCTGCTGCGCCGCCGGTCCGCTCGCAGGGCGAGGAAATCCTTGCGATCGCTGCCCGCCGCATCTCCACGGGCGACATCAAGGGCGCGCGGGAGATCCTGTTGTCGGCGGAGGTGGAGGGGCTCGGCCCGGCCGTATTCGCGCTCGCGGAAACCTACGATCCCAACATGCTGGCGGCGTGGGGAACGCGCGGCTTGTCCTCGGATGCCGTTCGCGCCCGGGCGCTCTATCGCAAGGCGCTGGGTCTCGGCGTCGCACATGCGCAGACGCGTCTCGACGCGCTGAAGTAACGCCGTCAGGGTCGCGCTGTGCGCACCGTTATGGGAATGCCGTAGGGATCGGCAATCCTCAACGCGCCGTCTTGTGTGGCCGGGGACAGCCCCTTCGCGTCCAGCCGCGCCTTGAGCCCGTCCAGGGCGCCCGCATCGCGGGCGATCATCTCGAAGCCAAGCAGCCCCGTCGTGCCTTCGGGTCGCGGCCCGGCGCTGGCGCTGCGCCAGACGTTGGCGGCGACGTGGTGGTGGTAGCCGCCCGACGACAGGAACACGGCGGCGTCATAGGTCTGCATCACATCGAGCCCCATCGCCTCGACAAAGAACGCTTCGCTTGTCGCGACGTCGCCGGTGCGCAGATGGATATGCCCGACGCGCGTGCCGTCCGGCATCCGGGTCTGGGGTTCGCCCGCCGCGCGGCCGGCCGCAAGGATGCCGTCGCGGTCGAGCGGATCGTTGCGCATGGCGACGCGCCGGCCGTTCATCGGCCATTCGGCCCGAGGCCGGTCGCGATAGATCTCGATGCCGTTGTGCTCGGGGTCGTTGAGGTAGAGCGCTTCGCTCACGAGGTGATCGGCGGCGCCTGCAAAGCGGGTGTCGGCATCCATCGCCGCGGCGAGCCAGCGACCGAGACCGGCGCGGGTGGGCAGCACGAACGCGGTGTGGAAGAGACCGGCCGAGCGACCGGATTCGGGCTCGGCCGACGGACGGCGCTCGAGGGCGAGCAGCGTGACGCCGCCGGCGCCGAGCTCGAGCCGGTCCGGCGTTCCGCCCGTGCGCTCGAGCCCGATGACGCGCCGGTAGTAGTCGCCGACACGGTCGAGGTCGCGCACGGCGAGCGTGACCGCTCCGATATGCAGAGGCGCGGCAAGGGCTTCGAGAGGATCAGGGGAGGTCTGCCGGGATGCGCTGGCCATTCGTCCGTCCGGTTGTCGTGAGCATCGGCCGCAATTGTCGCACAGGCTCCATGCCTTGCCAGTTTCACGATTCTGTGTGTGTCTCGGCCTGTGTCGGGATGAGCCGGTGAGGGGAGATGCCAAGGCTTTATGGACCGCGCACCGCCGCTGTCGCCGTGGGGATGGCCCTCGCGCTGTCGTGCGCGGCCGGCCTGACAGCCCCGGCGCACGCATCGGACATGGATCCGGCGATCGCGGAGCGGCTTACGTTGCCGCAGCAGCGGGCCTACCTGCTCTATCTGCGCGCCCGCGCTGCCTTCGACAGCCGGCTCGACGCGTACTGGCGCGTCGTCGACGCCAAGCGCGAGGGGCGCCGTCTCAAGCACGCCCGGCATCAGACCTACACGACCGACGACTATGTGGACGAGCAGCCGCCGCAATACGCCGGCCCGCCTCTGCCGCCGGACGTTGCCCGCGTCATCGCGAACCTCAAGCCGACGACGCCGGAAGAACCCCGTTCCGGGCTGGCCGATTTCCTGCGCGGGGCGAAGGACAGCTTCGGCTTTGTGCCCGAGCGCATATCCGAGCGCGAGTTCAAGCGCCGCTATGCCTATGAGGCCCTGCAGGCCGGGCTGACCAAGGAGCAGGTCGTGCGTGTCTATGCTCTGGAGACGGGCGGGCGCGGGACCTACGACATGCAGGCCGGCATCGATCCGCAAACGAAGCAGGGCCGGCCGATCTCGTCGGCGATGGGCTACGCGCAGCTCCTGCATGCGAACTCGATCAACGAGCTGGTGAACCACGGCGAGCTGTTCATCCGCCGCCTGTCGGCCATGGCTGCAGCGCGGGGCATCGATCAGCGCCGGGCTGCACTGTTGCGCGGCAAGATCACGTCGCTGCGCAAGATGCTGCGCGTCGCGCGCTCGGTGCCCAACCAGTGGGGCGCGCAGGTGCGGCTTGCCGGCACGGAGCGGGGGCTCGGCATCCACGCCATCAACCTCGACGGCGACATCGGCCCCTGGCTGCAGGTCGTCAAGCTGCGCGGGCTACTCGATACCGCGCGACAGGCCGGCCGGCCGCATCTGCCCGGGTCCGAGCTCGAGCTGATGAACCTCGCCGGGCCGCGCACCGGGCTCGAGATGCTGCAGCCCATCGGCCGCACCATGCCGACGACGAATTTCTTCAGCCGCACCGGCTATTACCGGAACACCATCGTGCGCGGAAAGACGGGTGAACAGCTTCTTGCAGCACTGGGCCAGCGCATGGACGAGAACATGAAGCAGGCCGGCGCCATCGAGTTTGCCGCCGTGTTCGACGAGCTGATGCGGCAGCGCCGCTGATACGCCTTACGGCCATCGCACCACGGGCGGCAGGCTCGACAGGATCGCATCCACGTTGCCGCCGGTCTTGAGCCCGAACACCGTTCCCCGGTCGTAGAGCAGGTTGAACTCCACATAGCGCCCGCGGCGCACGAGCTGTTCCTCGCGATCCCGGTCTGTCCACGGCGTGGACCAGTTGCGCCGCACCAGCTCAGGATAGATGGCGAGGAACGCGCGCCCGACGTCCTGGGTGAAGGCAAATGCGCCATCCCAGCCGCCGTCAGCCTCGGCGGGTGTCACATGGTCGTAGAAGATGCCGCCGATGCCGCGCGGCTCATTGCGGTGCGGCAGGAAGAAGTAGTCGTCGCACCAGCGCTTCAGCCGGTCGTAGTCGGCAATCGCATGCGGCCGGCAGGCTGCCTCCATCGCGGCGTGAAATGCCTGCGCGTCGGGATCGTCCTGCGACCGGCGCGCCGAGAGCATCGGCGTCAGGTCGGCGCCGCCGCCGAACCACCATGTCGTCGTGACGACGAAACGCGTGTTCATGTGGACGGCCGGTACGTGCGGATTGCGCGGATGGACGATGAGCGAGATGCCGCTCGCCCAGAAGCGCGGATCGGCCTCGGCGCCGGGAATCTGGGCCCGGAACTCGGGCGCGAATGTCCCGTGGACGGTGGACACGTGAACGCCGGCCTTTTCGAACAGGCGGCCGTGCAGCAGCCCCATGACGCCGCCGCCGCCCGTGCTGCCGCCGTGGTCGGTGCGTGTCCATGGCGAGAAGACAAAGCGGCCCGCCGGCTCGGTGCCCGCGCCGGCCACGTCCGGGCAATCGGCTTCAAGACGATCGAGCCCGGCGCAGATGTCGTCGCGCAGCCCCTCGAACCAGGCGCGCGCACGCGCCTTGCGCGCCTCGAGGGTTGTGGTGTCGTCGGCAGTCATTGCATCGCTCTCGGCTCGCCTATCGGCTCATCTATCCGCTCATCACTCGACTCATGGCGCGGGGACTGGCGCAGCCTTATGGCGATGTGCTATGACGCTCGCCGTCGAAGGCTATGTTACGCCGGAGGTCCGCCTCATGATTGGGATTTCTGCCACGATCTTCCGTTAGGGCGCTGCTGCGCTTCTGACGACGCGCCATCTCGCCGCGGCGGGGGGCGCTGCACTTCGACACTCACTGCAGATCGCTGTCGATTTCGGGTCCGCGCGGGAGCGCAGGGCCCCCGCTTCCGGCGCTTCTGCAATGCGAAACAAGGAATTGCCGTATGTTTTCCTGGTTTGAGAGCCGCATCCCGGCCTTTACGACCGAGCAGCCCGAACGGCCGCCGGACAGCCTGTTTGCGTTCTACGTCTATTTCATAAAGCCGGTCTGGCCGGTCTTTGCAGCGCTTCTGGTGGCGGGCTTCCTGGGCTCGATCATCGAAGTGTCGCTGATGGCGTTCGTCGGCAGGATCGTCGACCTGATGAAGGCCGCCGAGACGCCGGCATCGTTCCTGCGCGACCACGGCACGATGCTGCTGTGGATGGCGTTCGTCGCGGTGATCGCGCGCCCTCTCGTCTCGACCGTCCACGACCTCATCAAGAACCAGGTGATCGCCGGCCCCGTGACCAACCGCGTCCGGTGGCAGACGCACCGCTACGTGCTGCGGCAGAGCCTCGGGTTCTTCCAGAACGATTTCGCCGGCCGCGTCGCCAACAAGGTGATGCAGGCCGCACCGGCGCTGCGCGAGTCGGTCGTCCAGGTGATCGATTCCATCTGGTATGCGGCCGTGCAGTGGGTCGGCGCCGCCATCATCTTCGCGGCGGCGGACTGGCGTCTCGTCGCTCCGCTCGTCGTGTGGCTCGCGGCCTACCTGCTCGCGCTTGTGTTCTTCGTGCCGCGCATCAAGGAGCGCTCGACCCTGGCCGCCGAGGCGCGGTCCATGCTGGTCGGCCGCATCGTCGACAGCTACACCAACATCCTGACGGTGAAGCTGTTCGCGCATGCAGAGCGCGAGGACGCCTATGCGCGGGCCGCGCTGCAGGAGCAGATGGTCAAGTGGCAGTCGTCGCTGCGCATCGTCACGGCGATGGAGCTGGTTCTCTATTCGCTGAACGGCCTGCTCATCGTCGGCGCCAGTGGCCTCGCCATCTGGCTGTGGAGCACCGGCAGCGTCACGGTGGGCGCCATCGCGGTGGTGACCGGGCTCGTCATGCGCATCGTCGCCATGTCGGGCTGGATCCTCTGGGTGGTGGCCGGAATCTTCGAGAACCTGGGCGTCGTGCAGGAGGGCATGGAGACGATCAGTCGGCCCAACCAGGTCGTCGACCGCAGCGGCAGCCCGGCGCTCGATGTCCGCCGCGGCGAGATCGTGTTCGACAACGTCAGCTTCCACTACGGCCAGCGGGTCGCGCCATCGGCCGGCCGGCGTGGCGGCGTGATCCATAATTTCTCGCTCACGATCCATCCGGGCGAGAAGGTGGGACTGGTCGGGCGTTCCGGCGCGGGAAAGTCGACGCTCGTCAACCTGCTGTTGCGCTTCTACGACCTGGAGTCGGGGCGCATCCTCATCGACGGGCAGGACATCGCCCGGGTGACGCAGGACAGCCTGCGCGAGCAGATCGGCATGGTGACGCAAGACACCTCGCTGCTGCACCGCTCGGTGCGCGACAACGTCCTCTACGGGCGGCCGGGCGCCACCGAGGAGGCCGTCATTGCGGCCGCGCGCAAGGCGCACGCGCATGACTTCATCCTCGGGCTCGAGGACTTGCGCGGCAGGCGCGGCTACGACGCGCATGTCGGCGAGCGCGGCGTCAAGCTGTCCGGCGGCCAGCGCCAGCGGATAGCCATCGCGCGCGTATTGCTCAAGAACGCGCCGATCCTCGTCATGGATGAGGCGACGAGCGCGCTCGATTCCGAGGTCGAGGCTGCCATTCAGGAGCAGCTTTACAACCTGATGGAAGGCAAGACCGTGATCGCCATCGCCCATCGGCTGTCCACGATTGCAGCCATGGACCGCCTCGTGATCATGGATCAGGGCGCCATCGTCGAGCAGGGCAGTCACGACGACCTGCTGCAGCGCGGCGGGCTCTACGCCGAGCTGTGGACGCGACAGTCGGGCGGGTTCCTGGCGAAGGAGGCGGAGGCGGCCGAATAAGCCGCCTTCGCATCTCAGAAGAGCGAATAGCCGCCGTCGATGACGAAGGTGTCGCCGGTGTGGTAGCGCGACGCGTCGCTTGCGAGATAGACGGCGATGCCGCCGAAATCGTCGCCGACGCCCCAGCGGCGCTGCGGGATGCGGGGCATGACGTTGGCGCGGAATTTCTCGTTCGACGTCGCGTTGGCCGTCATGTCGGTCTCGATCCAGCCGGGCAGAATCGAATGCGCCCGCACGCCGTAGCGCGCGAACTCCACGGCCATGGCGCGCACCATCGAGATCATGGCGCCCTTGGTCGCGGCATAGTGCTCGGACCTGGGCGCGCCTTCGATGGCCGCGAGCGATGCGGTGCCGACGAGCA
>JBFWWW010000099.1:0-13783 GCA_050245975.1 Hyphomicrobiaceae bacterium | reverse complement strand
CCGTGCGGCCTGGGCTGCCGCTGCGGAACGTGGTGCGGCCGAGCATGGAGACTGGGCGAAGCGGTGGGCGGCGCTCGACGCCTCGAAGCGAGACGCGTTTGAGCACCCGGTCGGCGCCGCTGCATCGGATGTGGCCAAGGCGATCGTCGAGGCCAAGGCCGCTGCCGTGGCCGAGAAGGGCGAGAAGGCGACCCGCGTCTGGTCGGAGTTGACTCTAGGCCGCCTTGCCCCCGCGCTTCCCGCGATGATTGGTGGCTCGGCCGATCTGACCGGCTCCAACAACACCAAGGTCAAGGGGCAGGAGCCGATCACCAGAGGCAACTACGGCGGCGGCTACGTCTACTATGGCATCCGCGAGCACGGCATGGCCGCGGCCATGAACGGCATGGCGCTCTACGGCGGACTGGTGCCTTACGGCGGCACGTTCATGGTGTTCACCGACTACTGCCGTCCGGCGATCCGCCTGTCCGCACTGATGAAACAGCGCGTGATCTACGTCATGACCCACGATTCGATCGGGCTCGGCGAGGATGGTCCCACCCACCAGCCGATCGAGCATCTGGCGGCATTGCGCGCGATCCCGAACCTGCGGGTGTTCCGCCCGGCCGACGGCGTTGAGACCGCGGAGTGCTGGGAGCTTGCTCTCAAGACCGTAGACGGCCCGTCGATTCTGGCTCTTACCCGTCAAGGCGTCCCCAATCTGCGATCCGATGCGGATGGTGAAAACCGCTGCGCCAAGGGCGGCTATGTCCTGCGTGCGCCGAAGGCCAAGCGCGATGTCACGCTGCTGGCAACCGGTTCGGAGGTCGGTCTGGCCGTCAAGGCCGCCGCCGAGCTTGAGGCGGAGGGGATTGGGGCGGCAGTCGTCTCCGTGCCCTCATTCGAGCTTTTCCGTCGCCAGCCGGATGCCTACATCTCCGAAGTGCTGGGCACGGCACCCCGCGTCGCGGTCGAGGCCGGGGTGGAGCAGGGATGGCGCGAGTGGATCCGCCCCGGCGATGCATTCGTCGGACTGTCCGGCTTCGGCGCATCGGCGCCTGCCGGCAAGCTGTTCGAGCATTTCGGCCTGACCCCGGCCAAGGTTGCCGAGGCGGCGCGGGGGCTGGTCAAGGGCTGACACGGTCCCGGAACGCTTCGCACAGCCATTCCTGCTGCAACCACCGGGCGGTGTCTCAGTTTGAAACCTAACCCTGTTGACAGGGGTGTGTCTGTGGCCATCTCCGTGCTATGCTTAGCGCAAAGCAATGGAGGCTGGCGTGTACGTAATCAGCATGTTTGCAGAGGGCGAACTGAAGTACTGGCACGGCGGAGAAATCTTCGGGCCGCATCTCGATGAAGCGGCTTTATTCAGGACGTTCACAGATGCCGACAACACCATCGAAATCTTGCGTCCCCCAGGTGAGAACCACGACGGGAAACCGGAACTTAAGGTGTTGGAATACCCTGGGGAGCATTGACCATGCCTAAAGGTCCCAACGGCCAGAAGCGCCCTGCCGACGTCATTGGCAATGCCGTCAAGGTGATGAAGATTGCTACTGGCGAAGAGGAAGAAGAGATCGAACGGGACGACGAGGGCAAGGATAAGGCTGCCGTCAGCATGGGACGACGCGGCGGCAAGGCGCGCGCTGAAAAGATGTCGCCGGAACGGCGCGCAGAAATAGCCAAGAAAGCTGCGACGAAGCGTTGGGCAAATAAGTAACGCTTCGTCGCCAAATCGTGTTATATTCGCATCGCGCTTTGCGATGGTAGGGGCGGTGGGACTCGAACCCACATGACCTGCCAGTCATCGGTTTTAAAGACCGCTGCGTCTACCGTTCCGCCACGCCCCCGGATGGGGAGCGCTCACCACGGCCCGCCTCTCCTGCGCCCAACGCGGTACAGAGGCGGGCCTTTGCGTTATGGCCCCAGCCGTCGGAGAGCGTGATCGGCGGGGCTAGAGCTTTTTTAACCATCGTGCACCTCTACGGGGCAATTTGTCAGCCAACCGACCGTCTGTCAAGTGTTAGACGTATTTTTGTAAAAATACGCGAACACGTATTGTACGCGAACATTTCACGATATATTATCTCCTAGAATTAGGAGGATGGCGCATGGACAAGCGATTGCGATCACCAAACTACCCGTCGATCAGTCTCAAAGAGGCTATAGAAAAGATCGCGGTTCTTTATCAGGCGTATCAGCAGCACCCTGCTACCCGAGAGGTTGTAGCCAAGGGGCTGGGCTACAACAGCCTAAATGGGGCGTCGGCGACTGTAATTTCAGCTTTAAATAAGTATGGGCTTCTTGAGGGGAGGGGGGAGGACCTGCGCGTGAGCGAGCGGGCATTGAGCATTCTTCATCCGCACACGCCCGCAGAGCGAATTGAGGCTCTGCGGGACGCAGCTCTCGAGCCGAAGCTATTCGCGGATCTCAATGAGAAGTTTCCTGGGGGGATAACGAGTGACGAGTTGCTTCGCAACTATTTACTTCGTAATGGGTTCGCGGTTAATGCGGTAACGCACGCGATCCAAGCCTACCGTGAAACATCAGAATTTGTAACGCAAGAATCGGGCAGATATGCTGTGGCTCCAACAGTTCCGAAGGAGCCAGCCAAAGTGGAAGCATCCACCGTTGATCAAGTTTCAGCCAGCAGCCGCCGCGTGAAACAAGAGGAAAATCAAGATGATATGCGCGTTCTCCATAGATTTGATTTTCCTCGAGGTGGACGCATTGAGGTGCGGATATCTCGGAACGTTGATGCGCTCGTTGCTCTGAAGATTTTGGAGATGAACCTGCCGGGGGTTAAGCTGGCAACGGAGTTGGCGAGTAGCGATGCCGCTGAGCCCGATAGCGATATCTCCGCGGTACTGTCGGGTCATGATGACGAGGAAACTGATAATAATGCTTGACGCTAAGCATTAGCGCTCATATATTAGGGGCATGAACAAGTTGCCCCTATCGAAGCGCGTCCAAATCCTCGCCATGCTCTGCGAGGGATCGTCCATGCGCTCGATCTCTCGGGTGTGCGACGTGTCGATTAATACGGTGACAAAGATGCTGGCCGATGCCGGCAACGCCGCGCTGATCATGCACGACGAAATGGTGCGCAAGGTGCCAGCGACCCGCATCCAATGTGATGAGATTTGGTCGTTCAACTACTGCAAAGAGAAGAACGTCGGGACGGCTAAGTCGGCACCGGATCGGGCTGGCGATCTCTGGACTTGGACGGCGCTCGAAAGCCAATCCAAGCTGATCGTCTCATACCTCGTTGGAGACCGCTCAGGCCAAGCCGCCAGCCGCCTGATGGACGACCTCAAAATGCGCCTTGCGAACCGCGTCCAGCTCACGACGGACGGGCACAAGGCATATCTTGAGGCCGTTGAGGGTGCATTCGGGAATGACGTTGATTACGCGATGTTGGTGAAGCTCTACGGGAATGCGCCGAGTGGCCCGGAAACCCGTTACAGCCCAGCCGAGTGCATCGGCGCTCGCAAGACGCGGATCACTGGCGAGCCTGACGAGAAGTACGTTTCGACCTCGCACGTTGAGCGTTCTAACTTGTCCATGCGGATGCATATGCGCCGTTTCACACGCCTGACGAACGCCCATTCGAAGCGGATCACTGCCCACATTCACATGGTCGCGCTGTATACGGTGTTCTACAATTTCATCCGTGTACACAAGACCCTGCGCATGTCGCCAGCAATGGCGGCTGGCATTGCCCCCAGCCTCATGACGTTTGAAGACGTCGTCGCGAAGATGGATGCGATTGCGCCGAAGCCCGGTCGGCCCAAGACCTACAAAAAACGTATTCCTGCGGCCGATTGACTCGGATCGGCCTACAGTTGTGCATGCCTATTTTACTCCGAGCGGATTCACGTATTGTTCTGCTCTGGAGGTCCCCATGCCAGACACAACCTATAACTTGAATGGCGGCTTCAAGCCGACGATGAAGCGCTTTGCTGACCTCGATGGTCCAGACTTCTTTCCAACTCCGCCGTGGGCCACGTTCGCCTTGATCGATAATGAGAAATTCTCGGGTGACATCTGGGAATGCGCCTGCGGTGACGGTGCTATGTCGACTGTGCTGGGAGAGGCGAGCACGCACGTCGTCAGCACGGATCTTTTCAATCGCGGCTTTGGTGAGTCGGGCGTCGACTTCATCGGCTCCGATCGGAACGCCGACAACATCATCACCAATCCACCTTATAATTGCGCCGAAGCATTCGTTCGTACTGGCGCAAGTCAGGCCAAGCGCAAGTTTGCCCTCTTGCTCAGGCTTGCCTTTCTAGAAGGGGCCAACCGCGCAAACACAGTATTCGCACACACACCTCCGTCTCGCGTTTGGGTGTTCAGCGAGCGCATTACGTTCTATCCGAAGGGCGCGGCAGTGAAAGGATCTGGCACCACTGCTTATGCATGGTTTGTGTGGGACAAGGATGCGCCGAGCGGGACCGAACTGAAGTGGTTCAAGCCGGGATATAAGAGGCGCTACGGCTAATAGCCCAAGTGCTTCAAATGCAATCGTCCAGCGTCCGTGATCTTGATACCGCCGGGTATGTGCTCAGCATACCCTTCGGCGATGATATTGCCTTCGACTGTTCGATGCGAGACGATATTCCTCACGATCTGCTCCCACACGGCTTCATTGGCGCGCGTAGGGGATTGGGCTAAATCGTCTGGAGTGAGATTGATATACTGCGGAATCAATCGCTTGAGTTCGGCAGTGGTACACTCCCCGGATGGAGCATCGGCGCATATTCTTAGGACTGCGACTGCAATTTCTTGTTCGGTTGTGCGATTGTCTTTGCGCCCAGGCATGGCAACCTCCCTTAAAGAATGTCGCCACCCTACCTGAGTTCTTGTCGAGATCAAAATTCAAACTGAGACACTACCAACCACCGTGGTTTGTGGACAGCCGCGGCGAGCGACTATATGAGTTTCCGGGTTGTCCGGCGTATGCCGTAACGTTGCGCCCAGTGCCGCGGCACGGCGGCTGGGGCGGCTGGCAGGCGGGACAAACGGCATTTCCAACGTTTGAGCAAGGACAGTTGGCAGCGGCCCCTCAGCCGGTACGTCAAGACGAAGAGAGAACCTATGAGCGGCGTGAAGAGAAGCGGTGTCAACGAGATACGCACCGCGTTCCTCGACTACTTCAAGGCCAACGGTCACGAGGTCGTGCCGTCGTCCCCGCTCGTCCCGCGCAATGACCCGACGCTGATGTTCACCAACGCCGGCATGGTGCAGTTCAAGAACGTGTTCACCGGCCAGGAGCATCGCCCGTATTCGCGCGCGGCATCGTCGCAGAAATGCGTGCGTGCCGGCGGCAAGCACAACGACCTCGACAACGTCGGCTATACCGCCCGCCATCACACCTTCTTCGAGATGCTGGGCAACTTCTCGTTCGGCGACTACTTCAAGGATGAGGCGATCGAGCTCGCCTGGAACCTGATCACCCGGGAGTACGGGCTCGACAAGAAGCGCCTGATGGTCACCGTCTATCACGACGACGATGAAGCCTACGCGGCCTGGAAGAAGCTGACCGGCTTTGGCGACGACAAGATCGTCCGCATTGCCTCCGACGACAACTTTTGGCGCATGGGCGACACCGGGCCGTGCGGACCATGCTCGGAGATCTTCTTCGATCACGGCCCGGGCATTCCCGGTGGTCCTCCGGGCTCGGCGGATGCCGATGGCGACCGCTTCATCGAGATCTGGAATCTCGTGTTCATGCAATACGAGCAGCGCGATGCCGAGACCCGTGTGCCGTTGCCGAAGCCCTCGATCGACACCGGCATGGGGCTGGAACGCATCTCGGCCGTGCTGCAAGGCGTGCACGACAACTACGATACAGACTTGTTCAAGGCGCTGATTGCGGCCTCTGTCGATGCCACCGGCGTACCGGCGACGGGCGAGCACAAGGCCTCGCACCGCGTCATCGCCGATCACCTCAGGGCATCGAGCTTCCTGGTGGCGGACGGCGTGCTGCCCTCCAACGAGGGCCGCGGCTACGTGCTGCGCCGGATCATGCGCCGGGCCATGCGCCACGCTCATCTGCTGGGTGCGAAAGAGCCGCTGATGTTTCGCTTGGTGCCGGCGCTGATCCGGCAGATGGGCGACACCTATCACGAGCTGGTCCGGGCGCAGGGCCTGATCACCGAGACGCTGCGGCTGGAGGAAACCCGGTTCCGCAAGACGCTGGAGCGAGGTCTTGGCCTGTTGTCCGAAGCGTCGAACACGATGGGCGTGGGCGACACGCTGGCCGGCGATGTCGCCTTTCGCTTGTACGATACCTACGGCTTTCCCCTCGATCTGACCCAGGATGCCCTGCGCGCGCGTGGCATCGGTGTCGATGTCGATGGCTTCAACACCGCGATGGAGAAGCAGAAGGACGAGGCCCGGAAAGCCTGGAGAGGCTCGGGCGAGGCGGCCACGGAGACCGTCTGGTTCGAGATCCGCGAGAAGGCCGGCGCCACCGAATTTCTTGGCTACGATACCGAGACCGCCGAAGGTGAAGTCCGGGCGCTGGTTGCGGGCGGCAAGGAAGCAAGGCAGCTCAAGGCGGGCCAGGACGGCGCGCTGATCCTGAACCAGACGCCATTTTACGGTGAATCCGGCGGTCAGGTGGGGGATACCGGCCTGATCAAGGGAGCCGGCGGTGCCTTGTTCCGCGTGACGGATACACAAAAACGCCTCGGCGATTTGTTCGTTCACCTCGGCAAGGTCGAGAAGGGCACCTTCAAGCTGGGTGATCACGCCGTTCTCGAAGTCGATCACGCCCGCCGCACTGCGATCCGCGCCAACCACTCCGCGACGCACCTTCTGCATGAGGCCCTGCGTCAGGTGCTCGGCACGCACGTCGCCCAGAAGGGCTCGCTGGTCGCGCCTGACCGGCTGCGCTTCGACTTCTCGCATCCCAAGTCGATGAGTGCCGAAGAGCTGGAAAAAGTCGCCGACCTGTCGAATGCGATCGTCCTGCAGAACGCGCCGGTCGAGACTCGCTTGATGGCGATCGACGAGGCGATGGAAACCGGCGCCATGGCGCTGTTCGGCGAGAAGTACGGCGACGAGGTTCGCGTGGTGTCCATGGGCGAGCCGGAGCCCGGTGCGAAGTCCAGCGCCCAGTCCCGCGCGAAGCCCAACCGGGCCTGGTCGATCGAGTTGTGCGGCGGCACGCACGTCAGGCGCACCGGCGACATCGGTCTCATCGCCATCGTCGCCGAGACGGCATCGGCGGCAGGTGTCCGCCGTCTTGAGGCGCTGACCGGCGAGGGCGCACGCGCCTATCTCGCGGCACAGGACGAACGCGTGCGCGAGGCGGCAGCCGTGCTGCGCACCAAGCCGGAGGACGTGGTCGATCGCGTCAAGGCGCTGGTTGAGGAAAAGCGCGCGTTGGAGAAGCAGCTTGCCGACGCCAAGCGGGCGCTTGCGCTGTCCGGGGGCGGGACGAGTGCAGCCGGCGAAGCGGCCGCGACGCCGATCCGCCAGGTCGGCAGCGTCAAGCTGCTCTGTCGCACCGTCCAGGGCCTCAACCCGAAGGACCTGCGCGGGCTTGTCGATGACGGCAAATCGCAGGTCGGTTCCGGCGTCGTCGCCATTGTCGGCGTGACCGAGGACGGCAAGGCGGGCCTCGCGGTCGGCGTCACGCCTGACCTCATCAAGACGGTGTCGGCCGTCGACCTCGTGCGCGTTGGCGCCGAGGCGCTGGGCGGCAAGGGCGGCGGCGGCCGCCCGGACATGGCTCAGGCGGGAGGCCCCGACGGTGCCAAAGCGGACGCTGCGCTGGAAGCGATCGAGGCCGCGCTCGCCGCCATGTGACGCCGCCGGGTGGGACCGTGTGCCGGATCGCGCATGTGGACCTGGACCGCTACGCCGCGCAGATCGCGCCGCTGTCGGCTCCCGCGTGAATCGACAGATCACGGATTGTCGGCTGTCTGCCGCTGAGCGGGTTCTCGGGGTCCCAGGCGAAGCGAATCTCCTCGAAACGTGCCGTGAGCGCGTCCCATAGCAGCAACCGGCCCGCCAGCCCCTCGCCCAGGCCCAGGATTTCCTTCAGAACCTCCGTCGCCTGCAGCGTCCCGATCACGCCTACGACCGAGCCGAGCACGCCCACCTCGGCGCAATTGAATACGGTTTCAGGCGGCGGTGCTTCCGGGAACAGGCAGCGGTAGGTCGGATATGGCGTGCCCTCCGGCGACGTGAGATGCGGCTTGAACGTGGAGATGTAGCCATCGAACGGCCCGACGGCTGCGAACACCAGCGTGCGGCCCGCGAGATAGCAGGCATCCGACACCAGATACCGGGTCGAGAAGTTGTCCGAGCCGTCCGCCACGATGTCGTAGCGCGAGATGATCTCAAGTGCGTTGGACGCCCGCAGCCGCTCCTCGTGGGCAAACACCTCAACGTGCGGATTGATCCGCCGGATGGTGTCCTGCGCGCTCGCCACCTTGGGCGCACCCACCTGCCCGGTGTCGTGCAGCACCTGCCGCTGCAGATTGTCGAGGCTGACGGTGTCGTCGTCGATGACGCCGATGGTGCCGACGCCGGCTGCTGCCAGGTAGAGCAGCATCGGGCTGCCGAGACCGCCTGCGCCGACCACGAGGACGCGCGCGGCCTTGAGTTTCTGCTGTCCCTGGCCGCCGACCTCTTTCAGGACGAGGTGGCGCTTGTAGCGTTCGATCTCCTGCGGTGTCAGCGTCATCGGCATGCGTCCATTGCAACCATCACGTCAATATAGGCGCGAAGCACGTCGCGCCAACCGTGTGTCCTGCAATTCAGCTTCCCACCACGATCGGGCTCTCCAGCCGCTCCAGCGCTGCCAGCATGCTGAGCGCCGTGATCCGTCCCGTACCCGGGTTTTCGCTGGGAACATTGGCAATGGCGAACTCGATCCGCGCCGTATCGGCTTCGACGATGACCCGGTGCGTATTGCGCTCGACCGCCGGATCGGTCCAGATTTCGAGCATGGTCCGGTCCGGCCCCGCTCCCGCCAGCGCTACGGCGGCAGCCACGTTGACGTTGGCGGGAAAGCGGCGCGCGCCTTCGCGGGCCGTGCCCTTGAACAGGCATTCCGGCTCGCTCAGCGTCATCAGGTCCTTGTTGCGCTCTATCACATCCTTGGCGGTCGCGAGCGACTTCGGCGGCTTGCGCGTCACCATGGTTACCTTCTCGATGTGACCCAGGCGCGCTGCCCTGAAGGCATCGAGGCCGCCGATCGCGCCCGTTGCGAGGATCAGCTTGCCGCCGCCTGCTCTGGCGATGTCGGCAAGATCCATGTTATCGAGCAACGCGGCGCCGCTGACGGAGATGACGGTCATCCCGGCCTGTAGCGCAGGTTCCACGACAGGACGGAAGGCCGGCGTCGGCACGCATTCGAGCAGCACAGCGGCATGTCCGGCCAGCTCCGTCGATGGCACCACGGGAACGGCAACTTTGAGTGTCTCGGCAACAATCTTGCGGGTGCGCTCCGGATCGCGCGCCCCGATCGCCGCGAGCTCGAACCCCGCCATGCCGGAGACGAGACGGCGGGCCAGGACCTTTCCGATCGCGCCGAAGCCTGCGATTGCGACTTTCGTTGTCATTCCCTTCGGTCTCCAGCGGCTTCCCGGTCTGCGCCGGTTATTTCGATACGGCCCTCATGTCATAATAGACCCAAGGGCGCTACCCTGCACCCTATTCGATTTGAATGGTCAGGTGTCAGTATGGCTTGTGCGCGGTTCCGCCGCTGCCGTCTGCAATCGTTGCCGCAACCGAAGGATGACCTGCCGTGACGACGAAGAGCCGCGCTCTATGCACCAGGTTCGCGGACGCCTGGCTGATCGACGGTGTGCGCACGCCATTTGTCGACTACACCCAGGCATTCGCCGCGATCTCGCCTATCGACCTCGGCATCAAGGCAGGACGCGCCGTCCTCGCACGGGCGGGCATCGATGCCGGCGACGTCGCCAACGTCATCACCGGCAACATGGCGCAGGCATCCTTCGACGCCTTCATGATGCCGCGGCATGTCGGCCTCTATTCCGGTGTGCCGCAGGAGGTGCCCGCGCATATGGTCCAGCGTGTCTGCGGCACCGGCATCGAGGCGATCCTGCAGGCCGCAGATGCCGCGTCCCTCGGCCGCGCCGACCTCACCCTGTGCGTCGGCACCGAATCGATGAGCCGCAATCCGGTTGCCGCCTACACCCACCGCAACGGCTTCCGCATGGGCCAGGTGGAGTTCAAGGACTTCCTGTGGGAGGCGCTGCTGGACACCGCGCCCTGGGTAACCATGGGCGGCACCGCGGAGAACCTCGCCAGGCAGTATGACATCACGCGCGAGGACGTGGACCGCTACGCCGAGATGAGCTTTGCGCGCGCCGTCGCGGCCCGCGACGGCGGCTTTCTCGCCGGCGAGATCGTTGCCGTGGAGAGCGAGGCTTTCGAGGTTGCGGGCCTGAAGCCGCGCGGGATCAGGCTGCCGCGCGAGATCGAACGGGTCGAGGCCGATACACACATCCGGCCCACCAGCTACGAGACGCTGTCGAAGATCAAGCCGGCGTTCGGCGGCGTGCAGACCGGCGGCAATTCGTCGGCCATCGTCGATGGCGCCGCCGCTGCGCTGGTCGCAACCGAAACGTATGCCAGGTCGGCCGGCAAGACGCCGCTGGCACGCATCGTGGCCGGCGCCGCCGTCGGCGTATCGCCCGGCATCATGGGTATCGGTCCCGTACCCGCCATTCGCGCCGTGCTCGAGCGGGAGGGCTTGGAGCTTTCCGCCATCGACCGCTTCGAAATCAATGAGGCCTTTGCAGCCCAGATCATCGCCTGCAACCGGGAGCTTGCGCTGGAGGAGGAAAGAGTGAACGTCAACGGCGGCGCAATCGCCATCGGTCATCCTCTGGGAGCGACCGGCGTGCGGCTGACGGTGACGCTGGCGCGGGAATTGAAGCGCGCCGGCAAGCGCTACGGCATCGCCTCCGCCTGCATCGGCGGCGGTCAGGGCATCGCGGTCCTGATCGAGAATCTGTCTTCTATCTGATCATCCGGAGCGACGGCCCGGCGTCACACGCCCAGATAGCGGTGCTGGAGCCCGGGATTGGCGGCGAGCTCGGGCGAACTCCCGCTCCATACGATCCGGCCCTTCTCCAGCATGTAGTGGCGGTCCGCCAAACGCGTCAGCGCCGCGATGTTCTTGTCGATGACCAGGATCGACAACCCCTCGCGCTTCAGGCCGTCGAGACAGATCCAGATCTCCTGCCGGATCAGCGGCGCAAGTCCTTCCGTCGCCTCGTCGAGGATCAGAAGCTTGGGATTGGTCATCAGCGCACGGCCGATCGCCAGCATCTGCTGTTCGCCGCCGGAGAGCTGATTGCCCATGTTGCCCTGGCGCATGCGCAGCGACGGGAAGATGGCGTAGATGCGCTCCAGCGTCCACGGGCTGTCCCTGTGGCTTCGATTGTCCTCCGTCGCCACCAGGTTCTCGCGAACGGTGAGATTGGGAAAGATCTGGCGTCCCTCGGGCACCAGTCCGACGCCCAGCCGCGCGATCGAATGAGGCTGCAGGCCATCGATGCGTCTGCCTTCGAAGGTCAGGTCGCCCGAGCGCGTCGGCAGGATGCCCATCAGCGCGCTGACCGTTGTGGTCTTGCCCATGCCGTTGCGGCCGATGAGCGTCACGACCTCGCCGGCGGCGATGTCGAAATCGATTCCGAACAGCACCTGGCTGGCGCCGTATGAGGCCACGAGGCTGCGCACGCTGAGCATCAGATGCCGCTCCCGAAAGCACTCGTATCCTCTTCACCGAGATAGGCGCTCCGCACCTCCGGGTTCTGCCGGATCTCGTCGGCCGTACCGGTGGCAATGGCGCGGCCATAGACCAGCACGGTAATCCGGTCGGCGAGCGCGAATACCGCGTCCATGTCGTGCTCGACGAGCAGGATCGCGTGGCGGCCGCGGATCGATTGCAGGAGCTTGACGAGGCGACTCGATTCTTCCGGTCCCATCCCGGCCATCGGTTCATCCAGCAGCAGCACTTTCGGCTCCTCCGCCATCGCCATCGCGATCTCAAGCTGGCGCTGCTCGCCATGCGAGAGCCGGGCGGCAAGCGTATCGGCACGCGGCCCGAGGTCGACAAGATCGAGCATCCGGCGTGCCGGGACGCGCAGGTCCTCGTCCTTGCGGAAATCCGTCCAGAACCGGAACGAGTGGCCGCGATGCGCCTGAACGGCAAGCGCCACATTGTCCAGCGCCGTGAAATCCTTCAGCACACTGGTGATCTGGAAGGAGCGGGCGAGCCCGAGCCGGACCCGCGCAGGCATCGCCAGCCGCGTGATGTCTCGGCCTTCGAACAGGATGCGGCCGCTGCTCGGGGCCAGCATCCCGCTGAGTTGCGAGACCACCGTCGTCTTTCCCGCGCCGTTCGGCCCGATCAGCGCATGGATCTCGCCGGCGCGCACCTCGAGCGAGAGATTGTCGGTCGCGGTCAGTCCGCCGAACTGCTTGACGAGACCTTCGGCGGCGAGCAGCACCTCAGCCATTGCGCCCTCCCTGTCCGCCGCCCGGCAGCCGGTCGATCAGGGCATCGATGCCGCCGCGCGCAAACAGCACGAGCAGAACCAGGAACGGCCCGAAAATCAGCTCCCAGTCCTTGGTGAGATCGGAGAGCACGTGTTCGAGCACGAGAAAGGCGATCGCGCCGTAGAGCGGCCCGAACAGCGTCGCCATGCCGCCCAGGATCACCATCACCATCAGATCGCCGGACTGCACCCAATTCATCATCGCCGGCGATACGAACTGGCTCTGGTTGACCGTCAGTACGCCGGCAAGGCCGGCAACGCTGCCGGCGATGGCGAATGCGGTCAGCCTGTAGGGGTAGACCGGAAAGCCTAGCGCCAGCATCCGCCCTTCGTTGGAATTGGCGCCGCGGATCACCATGCCGAAGCGTGAGTTCACCGCTTTCCAGGTCAGCGCGATCACGATCAGCAGAACGACAAGCGTCACATAATAGAGCTGCCACTTGTCACCGAGGTCGAGCGGGCCGATCGTCGTCGGACTGGCGAGGCTCATACCGTCGTCGGCGCCGTAGGCTTCGAGCCCGACGGCCGCGAAATAAAGCATCTGCGCGAAGGCGAGCGTAATCATTATGAAGTAGACGCCGCGCGTCCGCAGGCTCAGGGCGCCGACGACGAGAGCAACGAGGCCCGAGACGACCATCGCCAGCGGAATTTGCAGGACGCCGTTGGCCTCGCCGTGAAATGCCATGATGCCTGCCACGTAGCCGCCGATGCCGACGAACATCGCATGCCCGAAGCTCATCATGCCGCCGTAGCCGAGAATGAAATTGAGGCTGGCCGTCGCGATCGCATAGACGAGGACGCGCGTCATCAGCGTCACGATGAAGATGTTGTCGTGCGCCCAGGCATAGAACGGGAGCACCGCCAGCACGGCGATCAGCGCGGCATTTATGATGTTGCGGGTGGAGAAGCTCGGCGAAAGACGCATCGCTTCAACTCCGCCCGAACAGACCTGTCGGCCGCCACACCAGCACGGCGGCCATGATCAGGTAGATCAGCATTGACGACAGCGCCGGTCCTACCGTCGAGGCCGTGGTGGGCATCATGACGAGCTTGAGCAGGTCGGTCAGGAACACCCGGCCGAGCGTGTCGATCAGCCCCAGCCCGAGTGACGCGATGAAGGCGCCACGGATCGAGCCGATGCCGCCGATCACGATGACCACGAATGCCTGGATCAGCACCTCCTCGCCCATGCCGCTGAACACGGTGGAGATCGGTGCGTTCATCACGCCGGCCAGCCCGGCCAGCGCGGC
>JBFWWW010000098.1:0-13861 GCA_050245975.1 Hyphomicrobiaceae bacterium | reverse complement strand
TCAGCGAGGCGAGAATGAACACATGCGAGGAGGGGTCCGACACGCCCGGCCCGACGATGGCGATGCCGCCCCAGGCGACGCCGCCCGCCGCGGCGATGGCCGTCAGGCGGTGGCGCCATTTGCGCACGTGCACTTCCGACGGCGGCAGCGCCAGGAACCTCTGGCATGCCGCGATCATGAAGAACTTGAAGGAGATGACGATCGCGAGCCAGGCGCAGGCCTGCAGCACCGGCGCCCAGAACATGGTCGTGAGCGAGAACACGACGGCGAGCAGCGGGATCGTGACGCGCGCCGACACCTCGTTGCGCACGAACATCGCCAGCAGCTCGTACTCGAATTCCGGCTTGAGACTGGTGCCTTGCGCCAGCCGGGCGCGGACCTCGCGCACGGACGAGCGTACAGGGGCACTGCGCTCCCGCGGCGGGGGCGGCGCATCGTCGCGCTCGGCCGTGCCTTCGATGCCGGTCAAGTTCAACTCCCCCGGCGGCGTCGGCCGGCGATGCAGCGGGCATCGGCCCAATCCCGGCGGGCGGCCGTGCGTATGCGTCCGAAATCACTGTCGGGCCAAATCCCTAACGAGGCGTTTATGGGTGAGCTTGCGCGGGCGGATCGGGTCCACTACCACTGGACGCTCATCAGCCGGAGAGCAGCCATGAAGATCCTTGAGACCAGGCAGGCCCCCAATCCTCGCCGTGTGCGCGTCTTTCTGGCCGAAAAGGGCATCGAGGTGCCGTTCGAGGAATATGACCTGATGAAGGGCGAGCTGAAGACGCCCGAATTCACGAAGCTCAACCGCTTCCAGCGCGTCCCTGTCCTGCTGCTCGACGACGGCACCGCGATCTCCGAGACCGTGGCGATCTGCCGGTATTTCGAGGAGCAGAAGCCATCGCCCGCGCTGTTCGGCACCGGGGCGCTCGGACGCGCGCTGGTCGAAATGTGGCACCGCCGGGTGGAGCTGGGGCTGTTCTGGCCGGTCGCCCAGGCTTTCCGTCATTTGCATCCGGCGATGGCCCATCTCGAGGTGCCGCAGGTGGCCGCCTGGGGCGAAGCCAACAAGTCGAGGGCGGTCGAGGCGTTGGAAATCCTCGACGATCAGCTCGCAAATTCCCAGTTCATCGCCGGCGACGCCTATTCCATCGCCGACGTCACGGCGCTGTGCGCGGTCGACTTCATGCGCCCGGCGCGCGTCGAGATGCCGAAGAATCTCGCCAACGTTGCGCGCTGGCACAAGGATGTGAGCTCCCGTCCGAGCGCCAAGGCCTGAGCGGGGGAGCGATGCGCCTCACGGTTGTCGGCTGCGGCGACGCGTTCGGATCGGGCGGCCGGCTGCAGAGCTGCTATCAGGTCGAAACGTCCGGCGCGCGCTTTCTGATCGATTGCGGCGCGTCCTCGCTGATCGGCTTCAATCGCCTCGGCCTCGACCCCAACAGCATCGACACCATCTATATCTCGCACCTCCACGGCGATCATTTCCCCGGGCTCGTGTGGTGGATGATGCAGGCGCATCATGTCTCCAAGCGCACGGCACCGATCGGGGTCATCGGGCCGCAAGGCATCGAGGCGCGCTATCAGGCGGCGGCCGAGATCCTGTTTCCCGGCTCGACGACGGTTGCGCGCCGGTTCGAGATGCGGTTCCAGGAGTGGCAGCCGGGCGTGCCGGTCGAGATCGCGGGCGTGCGCGCCACCCCATTCGAGGTCAGTCATCCGTCCGGTGCGCCTCCCTATGCGCTGCGCTTCGAGGGCGACGGCCGGACGTTGACCTTCTCGGGCGACACCGAGTGGGTCGATGCTCTGGTGACGGCCGGCAACCGTGCCGACCTGATGATCATCGAGTGCTACCAGTTTGACGCCGAAGTCCGCTATCACATGACCTGGAAGCGCATCGGCGCGGAGCTTGACCGCATCGGCGCAAAGCGCGTGATGCTGACGCACATGTCAGCACCCATGCTGGCGCGGCGGCACGAGATCGCCGATCCTCGTGTCCTGCTGGCCGAAGACGGCCTCGTCATCGACGTTTGAGGACAAGTGTGGCGAGAGCCGCCGGGACATCCGCGCTGACGCGCCTCGTGCGCGAGATCGAGGCCTGCCGCATCTGCGTCGAAGCGCCGGCCGGCAAGGCATTGCCGCACGAGCCGCGGCCCGTGCTGCGGCCCAGCACGACCGCCCGCATCTGCATTTGCAGCCAGGCGCCGGGCCTGCGCGTGCACAAGTCCGGCATCCCCTTCACCGATCCTTCGGGCGACCGGCTGCGGGGCTGGATGGGCGTCACAAGCGAGGAATTCTACGATCAGAGCCGGATCGCGATCGTACCGATGGGGTTCTGCTTTCCAGGCTACGACGCGGCGGGTGGAGACTTGCCGCCGCGGAAGGAGTGCGCGCCGGCCTGGCGGGGCCGCCTGTTCGACCTCATGCCGCAGCTCGAGCTGATCCTGCTCATCGGTCACTATGCGCAGCGCTGGCATCTCGGTCCGTCGAGCGCGAACCTGTCGGCGACGATGCGCGACTGGCGCGCTCTTCTCGACAGCGCGCGCACGCCGAAGTGCCTGCCCCTGCCGCACCCGTCCTGGCGCAACAACGGCTGGCTCAAGGCCAATCCGTGGTTCGAGACCGAGGTGCTGCCGCGCCTGCGCCGCGAGATCCGCGCCCGGCTCGAGGTGCCGGCGGCGAAAGCGCGCCGCTGAAGGCTTACGCGGCCGCGGCGGGCGTCCGCTCCGCCGGCTCGGGGCAGCCGCAATCCATCGCGGGCGCCAGTCCCAGCCAGTGCTTGCGATGGGCCTGTGCGTCGAGGTCGTCGCGGATGAAATCGAGATCGAAGCCGGCTGCCGCCAGCGTATCGAGCACGCAGGTCACCTGCTGGCTGCGCGCCGAGGCCGCTGCCCAGGCGATCGCCGAGCGCAGGCCGGACTTGCAGTGGGCGAGGACGGGACCGGGTGTGCGATGCAGGGCGTCCTCCATCGCGCCGACCACAGCGTCCGAGAAGATGTCGAGCTTGGGAGCGGGCACGTGCTGGAATGTCAGCCCGTGGCGCCACGCGAGCACGGCCTCGCGTCTGGCCGTCAGGCCGTCGGCGGATTCGCCGTCCGGGAGGTTCGAGATGATGGACTTGAAGCCCAGCGCGGCTGCGGCCGGAAAGTCTTCCGGGGCCAGCTCCGAAGTGACCGCGAACTGAGGAGTGATGTAAGTGATCTTGTCCATCGCCATGATCCGTCTCGACGCGGCAGGGGTCTGCCGCAGCCGGCAATATCGCGGTTCATTTAAAAAAAACAACGCAGAAAGTTGCGGTTGAAGAAAAAAAATACTAAATCATCGTGCCTGCCGCCGGCGCGATAAAAATCTTCCGCTTTACGCGCCAGGCGTGAGCATCAGGTTTCAGGCCCTTTGGGGGACGTCTATGACGCTCGACGAGATGGATGTGAAGATCCTGCGCATCCTGCAGCAGGATTGCACGCGCCCGGTGGCTGACATCGGCAAGGAGGTCGGGCTCTCCACCACGCCCTGCTGGCGGCGCATCCAGAAACTGGAGGAGGCCGGCGTCGTCCAGAGACGCGCGGCGATCCTCGACCCCAAGCAGGTCAACGCCGCCGTCACGGTCTTCATCTCGATCAAGACGGATCGGCACAGCCTCGACTGGCTGGAGAAATTTCACGCCGCGGTCGTCGATTTTCCCGAGGTCGTCGAATTCTATCGCATGAGCGGCGAGGTGGACTATCTGCTGCGCGTCGTCGTTCCTGACATCGCGTCATACGACGCGTTCTACAAGAAGCTGATCGGGCGCATTTCCATCGCCAAGGTGTCGTCGAGCTTCGCCATGGAGCAGATCAAGTACACCACCGCGCTTCCCCTTGATTTTGCGCTCGGGGTTCAGGCGAAAGGCTGATCACCGGACGCGCATTTCGGAGACACTTATGAGCATGCCACAGATGCAGGATGGCCATGGGGTTGCCCCTGTCGAGGTCGTCAGGGAGCTGAGCGGCCTGGAGTTCCTCACGGCCATCGTCGAGGGGCGTCTGCCGAAACCGCCCATCGGCGCCACGCTCGGCTTCGAGCTCTCGGAAGTGGCTCCGGGCTTCGCGCTCTTCACGGCCACGCCGGATTTCCGGCACTACAATCCCATCGGCAGCGTGCACGGCGGGCTCGCCGCCACGTTGCTCGACTCCTGCATGTCGTGTGCCGTTCAGACCAAGCTGGAACGCGGCTTCGGCTACACCACCCTCGAATTCAAGGTGCACCTCGTGCGCGGCATGAGCGTGAAAACCGGTCCTGTGCGCGCCGAGGGCCGGCTCATGTACATCGGCCGCAGGACTGGAACGGCGGAGGGGCGCATCGTCGATGCCAACGGCACGCTGATCGCGCACGGCACCACGACCTGCCTGATCTTTCCGCTTTAGCGCTCGGCCAGTCTCTCGGCCAGTCTTAGAGACTGACGCCCTTGATCTCGAGCCGCGTCAGCCTCCACCCGAAGCCATCGAGGTCGAGCGTGCCGATGTAGCTGCGGCCGGGCACCCGGCTGTCCCGCACCTCGATCTCGAAGCGCGTCGCCGTCAGGAACACCGCGCGCGTGATGCGGCGGTAGAACGACACGAAGCGGTCGATCGCGGTGTCGGCAAGCCAGGTGCCGGCGAGCGCGGACGGCGGCTCGGGCAGTCCCAGCGCCGGCTTGACGGTCTCGCGCCATGTCTGGCGGTAGCCCAGCATCGATGGCGCGTTTGCCGGTGTCACGTAGCGCTCGATCGCATTGTCGGCGAGACGCGGCATCACGGCTCGTCTGACGGCGGTCTTCAATCGCTGCCACAGTCCGGGCGCCGGTGCGCTGGGATCGATCGCGTCGGCGCGAACCGAACCCTTGAGGCTGTCACGCACGCGGTCCCAGTCCACGAGGCGCTGCAGCGTATCCGTATCGCCGGCGTGCATGGCGTGACGGATCTGGAGCACCGCGACGAACGGGGAAAATGCATAGGCGAGCGAGAGCACGGCACACGCGAGACCCAGCGCGATGATCTTCTTCATGCTGACGTCTCCGATACCGACGCCATGCCTTACGCCTCGATCCAAGTGGAAACGTACTGTCGGGAAACGTTCTGTGAACCGGGGCAACCCTGCTGCAACATTCGGGCGGCTGCAGGGCCGCCGGACAATTTCATGTTGATTCCCTGACGCATCGCGCGCGGTGGGTGCCCCGACAATGCCCCCGCCAAGCCCAACGAGCGCCCGGATGGCTGCCTAGAGATGGCGTCTATGCGAGGGATGCCGATGCGAGAAAAAGGCGTGCTGGTTCAGGCGTTGGTCGGGTTCGTCCTGGCCGCATCGACGGCGCATCCCGCTGTCGCGGAAGGGCTGCTCGCGCTGCCGTTGCCGGACTGGATGCAGGGCACGGCCGCCGCTGTCGGCGCAGCCTTCATCTTCCCGGCCGTGGCCGTCGGCATCGCATTCCTGGCCTGGCGGCTGCTGCAGCGTGTCGGCTGGTTCGGCCTCATCACGGTGATGGCGGTGGCGGCGCTGGTCGTCTCTGCCGCGCTGGAGCTGGGATTTTTTGCAGGCGTCGCCGAGCGCAGATCCGACGTCTGACGGCGCGTGCGCGCATGAAAGTTTTCGATGTTGCTTAACAGCAACTGTATGGCGGCCAGATGCCACTTTTGAGCCACAAAACCCGCAGAGCGTGCCCGGCAGAGGACGAGCTTTCATCGGTGCCGCCCATTCGGGGATGCGGTGCTGCGGCGATGGAGGCGGATCGGACCGGCAGCGTCGATGGGCGCGGGCCATCTGATGAAAAGATGCGGAAGTTTTCTGTCATGCGGATATTGAGGCGCGGGGTCCTGCTGGCTGTGCTCGCCGCCGCGGCGTCGATGCCGGCGTACGCGGCACGAGAGTCGGGTTACGCGTCGCCGCGGGCAGCCTTCGAGACCGGGCTCACCTCCTATCGGACAGGCCGCTACGACGACGCCATTCCGGCGCTCGAATTCGCCATCGCTCACGGTGACGAGCAGAGCCGCTTCTTCGCGATGTTCTACCTTGCGCGCATCTACGCCGACGACAACGGCCAGCGCGCCGACAAGGCGCGCGCCTACGAGCTCTACAAGACGCTCGTGCTGGAGAACTTCGACGCCGATCCCGACGACGGCCGTCATGCTCCGTTCGTCGCCAAGGCGCTGATCGCGCTATCGGCTTACCTGCGCACGGGTTTGCCCGAGATCGGGCTGCGTCCCGATCTGCCGCGCGCGGTCGAGTGGCTCAATCACGCGGCCAACGTGCTGAACGACCGCGATGCGCAGTTCGAACTCGCCAAGCTCTACCTGCGCGGCGAGGGCGTGGCGCCCGACGTGAAACTTGCGCTGCATCACCTGTCGGTGCTGTCGCAGGGTGGACATCCGGGTGCGCAGGCGTTCCTGGCCGACCTGCAATGGCGGGGCCAGTATCTGCCCAAGGACGAGCGGCGCGCCCTGGCGCTGATCACGCTCGCCGTCGAGGCGGCGCCGGCCGACGAGCGGCTTTGGATCGAGGACATCTACCAGAACATCTTCTGCAGCGCGTCGAAGAACGTGCGCACCGAAGCCGATGCCTTCGTGACGCTTTGGAAGGGCATGTCCATGTCGGCCTCGGTCGCGGAGCGGCCTCGTCCGGCGCCGCGCGCGGCCGCGTCCGATCACGGCGCCATATTGCCCGGACCCGTGGAGCTGCGGCCGCAGCGCACGTGCGGCGACGGCGTGCCGATCAATTTCCAGGCGCTGCGCCCGGGACACGACGGCGAGCGCGCGCAGACCGCGCGACCGGTGGCCACGCCGGGCGCGAATTAGTCGATATCCAGGTCCACCCACACCGGCACATGGTCTGACGGCTTGTCCCAGGCGCGCGTGTGCCGGTCGATTCCGGCTGCGCGCAGCCGGTCGGCTGCCTGCGGCGACAGCAGCATGTGGTCGATGCGGATGCCGTTGTCCTTCTGCCAGGCCCCGGCCTGGTAGTCCCAGAACGTGTAGACGCCGGCATCCGGGTAGCAGGCGCGCACGCCGTCGGTGAAGCCGAGGTTCTCCAGGCCGCGGAAGGCGCCGCGCGTCTCCGGTTGAAAGAGCGCATCGTTGACCCAGGCCTCCGGCCGTTTTGCATCGGCGGCCTCGGGAATGACGTTGTAGTCGCCGGCGAGCACCAGGGCCTCCTCGTGCGCCAGCAGGCTCTGGGCGTGAGCCGACAGCCGGCGCATCCAGGCGAGCTTGTAGGTGAATTTCTCCGTCCCGATGGGATTGCCGTTGGGCAGGTACAACCCACCGACCCGCACCGCGCCACCGGGGCGGGAGATGACCGCTTCGATGTAGCGCGCCTGCTCGTCGCTCTCGCCGCCGGGCAGGCCGCGCCTCACGTCCTCCAGCGGGAAGCGGGACAGCAGCGCCACCCCGTTGAAACCCTTCTGACCGTGCACGGCGACGTTGTAGCCGAGATCCTCGATGGCCCCGGCCGGGAAGGCGTCGTCGGCGCACTTGATCTCCTGCAGGCAGGCGACATCGGGTCCGGCCTCCTTGAGCCAGGTGCGCAGATTGTCGATCCGGGCCCTGACGCCATTGATATTCCAGGTCGCAATGCGCATTCCGCCCCCGAGGCCCCGCTGTTCGTTCCTGTCGCCTTAACTTCTCTTTACCGCTCCTTTACGCGGCGGCGCTAGCCTGCGCAGCCGGTGTATCGGAGTTCGGGTGGCGGACATGACGCTGTCCTACTACGAGGGGGCGAGGCCGCCGGGAACGCGGCTGCTCTTCTCGCTCATCGCGCTCAACGGGCTGTTTTCCGCCGCCGTCCTCACCATGTGGACGGCGATGCAGATCTTTGTCGCCGATCCGATCAGCTGGGCGACCTGGGCCCCGCTGGGCCGCGACAGCAATCCGGACTTCTTCGATTACCCCTTCGTGCTGCTGTGGTCGCTCCCGGCAGGCTGCGCCTTCGCCGCCTGGTGGACCAACAAGCTCGGCGACCGCAAGCTCGCTTATGCGCTTGTCGGAATACCGGTGCTTTGGCTCGGGATGGTCTTTGCCTGGTACTACCTGACGCCGGCCGACTGGCATTGAGGCCGGGTCGGCATCACAGCGAGAAGCTGGTGCCGCAGCCGCAGGAGGCGACGGCGTTCGGGTTCTTTACCCGGAACGATGCCCCCATCAGGTCATCGACGAAATCGATCTCCGAGCCCTGCAAATAATCGAGCGATACCCGGTCCACGAGCACGCGCGCGCCATCGCGCTCGATCACCAGGTCGTCCGCTTCGGGATTGCCGACCAGGTCGAACTTGTACTGGAACCCCGAGCAGCCGCCGCCTTCCACGCTGATGCGCAGCATGATGGCGTTCGCCTCGCTGCCGGCGATCTCGTTGATGCGCCGGGCGGCGCTGTCGGTGACGGTGATGGATGTCTCGCTCATGGCCCGCGGCGATGGTTCCAGGTTGCGGCAGATGCTGATTCAGTCAAGAAGATGGGGGCGGCGGGCCCGGGTGTCAAACCCCTGGGTCGGCGCGTCGGCAGCGGCGGGTTTATTGTGACATTGGCATCGTGACACTGGCATTGTGATACTGGCAGCGACCGGGCAGGGCATGGCGGAATTTGGTCAGCCGGGCGGAAGTCGGGGGCCTCTGGCACCCTATGCCGCGGACGCGGCGGCGAGCCGTGGCCGCGTTCACCCCGAGGCGGCGTGTCCGATGCGCACGCCGTTCCAGCGCGACCGTGACCGCATCGTGCATGCCACGGCCTTCCGCCGGCTCACACACAAGACGCAGGTCTTCCTCTACCACGAGGGCGATCACTACCGCTCGCGCCTGACGCACTCCCTCGAGGTGGCGCAGATCGCCCGGTCGATCGCGCGCCTTCTGGCGCTCGACGAGGATCTGGCGGAAGCCATGGCGCTGGCGCACGATCTCGGGCATCCGCCTTTCGGCCATGCGGGGGAGCGGGCGCTTGCGTCCGCGATGGCGCCCTATGGCGGTTTCGACCACAACGCGCAGAGCCTGCGGGTCGTGACGCGGCTCGAACGCAAGTATGCCGCCTTCGATGGCCTCAACCTGACCTTTGAGGCTCTCGAAGGGCTGGTGAAGCACAACGGCCCTCTGCGGCCCTCCGCCGATCCGGGGCATGCCGTTCTTCTCGCCGAGGTGCGCGCGGAAGGGCTGGAGCAGGCCCTCGACCTCGACCTCTATGCGCCGGCCGAGGCGCAGGTGGCGGCGCTTGCCGACGACATCGCCTACAACAACCACGACATCGATGACGGTTTGCGAGCCGGCCTGATCGGGCTGGCCGACCTGGGGCAGGTGGAGCTGCTTGCACCGCTGGTGGCAAGCCTCGCGGGAGGCGACGGGCAGCGCGCCGTCTACGAGATCAACCGCCGCCTCATCACCGCGATGGTCGCCGACGTTCTGGAGACGTCGCGCGCGCGGCTCACCTCGATGGCGCCGCCGTCCATGGCGGCGGTCAAGGCGGCCTCCGCCCCCGTCATCGCCTTCTCGCCCGCGATGCAGGCCGGCATCGACGCACTGCGCGCTTTCCTGTTCGAGCGCGTCTACCGTCACGAGCGGGTCATGCGGGTGATGCGGCAGGCCGAAGGTATCGTCACCGATCTTTTTGCCCGCTACATGGCCCATGGCGACGACATGCCGGAGGCATGGGCCGCCGGCACCCGCGACCTCCGGCCGGCCGAACGGGCGCGCATCGTGGCTGACTTCGTTGCCGGAATGACCGACCGGTTCGCCATCGGCGAGCACCGCCGCTTGTTTGACGCTACCCCGGAATTGCGATAGTCGGCGCGGACACCCCGCCGCTCGAGGACATATGACCGTCTACGCCGAGTTTGAAGGCCGCATCCACGCCGCACTCGACACGCTTGAGCGCGAGGGGCGCCTGCCGCAAGGGTTGCCGCGCGCCGGGATCGAGGCCATGCCGCCGCGTGATCCGACGCATGGCGACATCGCCAGCAACGCCGCGCTGGTGCTGGCGAAACCTGCCGGCCTCAAGCCGCGCGCCATCGCCGAGATGCTGGCGGAGAGGCTGAAGGCCGACGACGTCGTCCGCATCGACATCGCGGGGCCCGGGTTCCTCAATCTGACGCTTGATCCCTCGGTGTGGCAGCGGGTGATCGCTGCCGTCCTTGCCGCCGGCGCGGACTATGGCCGGGGCACGACCGGCGCGGCCGGGAAAATCGATCTCGAATACGTTTCCGCCAACCCGACGGGCCCCATGCATGTCGGCCATTGCCGTGGCGCCGTGTTCGGCGACGCGCTGGCGAACGTGCTCGCGTTCGCCGGCTACGACGTGACGCGCGAGTACTACATCAACGACGCCGGCGCCCAGGTGGACGTGCTGGCGCGTTCGGCCTACCTGCGCTACCGCGAGGCGCTGGGCGATGACATCGGCGAGATCCCGGCAGGCCTTTATCCCGGCGACTATCTGGTGCCGGTGGGCGCGGCGCTGGCGAGCAAGTATGGCCGCGGCCTGCTGCAGATGCCCGACGACCAGTGGCTGCCGGTCGTGCGCGAGGCCGCCATCGCGGCGATGCTCGTGCAGATCAGGACCGATCTCGACGCGCTCAACATCCATCACGACGTCTTCTTCTCGGAGCGGTCGCTGACCGGCAGCGGCGCGGACCAGATCGCGGCAGCGATCGACGACCTGCGCGCAAAGGGCCTCGTCTACGAGGGCCGCCTGCCCAAGCCGAAGGGCCATGACGACGAGGACTGGGAGGACCGCGAGCAGACGCTCTTCCGGTCGACCGCCTTCGGCGACGACATGGACCGGGCGCTGAAGAAATCGGACGGCAGCTACACCTATTTCGCCGCCGACGTCGCCTACCACCGCAACAAGCTGCGGCGCGGGTTCCGCCACCTGATCAACGTGTTCGGCGCCGATCACGTCGGCTACATCCCACGCGTGCGCGCCGCGGTGACGGCGCTGTCCGACGGCGCGGCCGATCTCGACATCAAGGTGTGCCAGCTCGTGCGCCTGTTCCGGGCCGGCGAGCCCGTGAAGATGTCGAAGCGCGCCGGCACCTTCGTCACCCTGCGCGATGTCGTCGATGAGGTGGGGCGCGATCCCGTGCGCTTCATGATGCTCTATCGCAAGAACGACGCGCCGCTCGATTTCGACCTCGCCAAGGTGCTGGAGCAGTCCAAGGATAATCCGGTGTTCTATGTGCAATACGCACATGCCCGCGCGCGGTCGGTTTTCCGCAACGTCGTGGAGGCGATTCCGGGCTTCGTGCCTGAAACCGAGGCGGTAAAGGCCGACCTTGCCCTCCTGACCGACGCGGGCGAGGTGGACCTGATGCGCAAGCTGGCCTTCTTCCCCATCGTGGTCGAGGGCGCCGCGCGGGCCCATGAGCCCCATAGGCTCGCTTTCTATCTTTATGATTTGGCGTCGAATTTCCACGCCCAATGGACGCGCGGCAATGATTCGCCACATTTGCGATTTATCCAACCGGGAGATGGGGCACTAACTGCCGCACGGCTGGCACTGATCAAGGCCAGCGCGCAGGTCATCGCCGCCGGCCTGGGGCTGCTGGGTGTCGATGCACCGGATGAAATGCGCTAGCCTGTTGCGGCTGCGCGTGAGTCGCAATTTGCGCCTGCGGCACGCAAGGTAAGGGAATCGCACATGTCTCGGACAAACAGTCTGTTTGGTCGCGGAGCACCGTGGCGCCAGCCGTCGGACCAGCGAGCCCAGCAGCCTGCTCAGCCGGGGCACAACGAGGACTGGGGCGCGGCCGACAACGGCTACGACGACCGCGGCGCCTCGCATCAGCAGGGGTATTACTTTCCGCAGGCGGAGGACCCGCGCTACGCCGCGCATCAGGATCCCTACGCCCAGCAGCAGCACAACGGTTATGCGCCCGCGCCTGCGCATCCCGCGCCGGGGCCCTCGCTCTCCAACTACACGGCGCCGCAGCGCGCCACGTTCGCTTCCGAATTGCGCCGCGGCGCGCAGCCGCAGGCGCCGGCTCCGGCCTGGAACGGTCACGCCAACGGGCATACGCATGCCGATCCGCGCGGCTATGATCTCGGCAGCTACATGCCGGCCACCGAGCCCGCGTTCCCGCAGCACGATCCGCATGCCGTCGACCAGTATGGACAATATGTCGACGCGCGTGCCGGCGGGTATGGTCACGCCGAACTGCACAACGACTACGGCCACGGCGAGGAGCCCTACGAGGAGTACGAGGAGGAGCCGCGTCGCGGCCGTCGCGGCCTGATGATCGTCGCGGCGCTCGTCGGTGCCATCGGCGTCGGCAGCGGACTTGCCTACGGCTACAAGATGCTTGGCGGCGGCAGTGGCGCCAACGCCCCCGTCATCAAGGCCGATGCCGGTCCGAGCAAGGTGAAGCCGTCCGACCCCGGTGGTCGCGCCTTCGCCCATACGGACAAGAAGCTCCTGAACCGTCTCAACGATGACGGCGCACCGGAGCAGGACGAGCCCGGCGGCCCGCGCCGCGTGCGCACGGTTGCCATCGCGCCCGGCGGCTCCGGTCCCGCGCCTGCCAACGGCATGGTGACGGTGCCGGGCGTGACGCTCGAGAACATTTATGGCAGGTCGTCATCCTCGCCGCCGGAGGCGCCGGCAGGGCAGATGCGTCCGGTGAACCCGCCTGCCCGCGTCGTGGCGCCGGCTCCCGAGCCGCCGCAGGCCGCCCCCGTGCCGCCGCCGCGCCAGCCTGTCGTCGTCGCCACCGTGACCCCGAAGGTGCCGGTGCCGAAGACGAAAGAGCACGCCGCTCCCGTCGTTGCGACGGCGGCCACGGGTATCGCCACCGCGCCGCCGCGCGCCAGCAGCGGCTATGTCGCCGTCCTGTCGTCGCAGAAATCGCGGATGGATGCGCTCAAGGCCTTTGCCGACCTGCAGCAGAAATATTCGACTGTGCTTGCGGGCAAGCCTGCCGACGTGCAGGAGGCGAACCTGGGCGAAAAGGGCGTGTGGTATCGTGCCATCGTCGGCCCGCCGGCGTCGCGTGATGCGGCGAGCGGCCTGTGCGGCCAGCTCAAGGCGGCCGGTTTCGGCGGCTGCTGGGTCGTTGCGTACTGAGCTGATCGCGGCGCGACGGGCGCGCCCGCCGTTCCGGTCGTGATGCGCCATGCCGTCAGCCTTCATCTGTGGTCTTTCCGGGCTCGAGCTGGCACCGTCGGAACGCGACTTCCTGCGTGACGCCCGGCCGTGCGGCATCATCCTTTTCGCCCGCAATTGCGCCGAGCCGGACCAGGTGCGCCGCCTTGTCGCCGACGCGCGGGAGGCCCTTGGCGGCGACGCACTGGTCCTGATCGACCAGGAAGGGGGCCGTGTCCGTCGCCTGCGTCCGCCGCATTGGCGCGAACTGCCGGCGGCGGCATCCTATGCCGCTCTTTATGGACGCGATCCGGCCGCGGCGGTTCGGGCCGCGCATCTTGCCGCCCGCCTGACGGCCGCCGATCTGCGCGACCTCGGCATCAACATCAACTGCGCGCCCGTCCTCGACCTGCCGCAGCCCGGCAGCCATGCCATCATCGGCGACCGCGCCTACGGCAGCGACGTCGAGCGCATCATCGTCCTGGGCCGCGCGGTGGCCGATGGGCTTTCCGCCGGCGGCGTCCTGCCGGTGATCAAGCACATTCCCGGCCATGGCCGCGCGACCAAGGACAGCCACCACGATCTGCCGGTGGTCGATGCGGACCGTGCCGTCCTCGATGCGACCGACTTTGCTCCCTTCCGCGCGCTCGCCGACCTGCCCGCCGCCATGACGGCGCATGTGGTGTACACCGCGGTCGATCCGTCGGCCCCGGCGAGCGCGTCGGCCACCGTCATCGGCGACGTGGTCCGTGGCGCCATCGGCTTTCAGGGGCTGCTGATGTGCGACGACCTCAGCATGCAAGCCCTGGCGGGGA
>JBFWWW010000097.1:9521-13988 GCA_050245975.1 Hyphomicrobiaceae bacterium | reverse complement strand
CCGCCAGCATGATCTCGGTCATCAGCTTGGACGAGCCGTAGGGGGACATGGGCCGCAGGTCGGCGTCCTCGCGCACCGGGTTGCCGGCCGGGTTTCCATAGACGGCGGCCGTCGAGGAGAAGATGAAGGTCCTCACGCCGGCGGCGATGGCGGCTTCCATGAGCGTGCGGGAATTGGCGGTGTTGTTGTGGTAGTAGGCGAGCGGGTTGGCGACCGACTCCGGCACGACGATGGAACCGGCGAAGTGGATGATCGACGTGATCCCGCGACCGGCAAGCGTGGCATCGAGGAGCGCGCGGTCGCCGATATCGCCGACCACCAGCTCGACGTCGGCGGGAACCGAGGGGCGGTAGCCGGTGGACAGGTTGTCGATGACGACCACGTCCTCGCCGGCATCGCGCAGGGCCAGAACCATATGGCTGCCGATGTAGCCTGCGCCACCGGTGACGAGAATGCTCATGCCGGTCCCCATTTGCCTGCCGCAGCGCGGTGCCTATGCTACCTTGTGATGCGAGTCCATCACACAATCCACTGAGACGCGCCGGCCACCCTGACGGAGACGATCGCCATGCCGACCCCGAAGAAGCGCATCCGCAAGGCCGTCTTTCCGGTCGCCGGCCTTGGGACCCGCTTCCTGCCCGCAACGAAGGCGGTGCCCAAGGAAATGCTGACGGTCGTCGACCGGCCGGTGATCCAGCACGTGGTGGACGAAGCCCGAGCCGCCGGCATCGAGCATTTCATTTTCGTGACGGGCCGCAACAAGGCGGTGATCGAGGACCACTTCGACAGCCAGTTCGAGCTGGAGGAGACGCTGGCCGCGCGCGGCAAGACGGCGGAGCTCGAGGCCCTGCGCCGGGAGCTGCCGCAGGCCGGACAGGCGAGCTTCACGCGCCAGCAGGCCCCGCTGGGCCTCGGCCACGCGGTGTGGTGCGCGCGCGATATCGTGGGCGACGAGCCGTTCGCCCTCCTGCTGCCCGACATGCTGCATCACGCGTCGCGGCCGTGCCTCGCCGACATGATGGCGGCCTACGACAGGCATGGCGGCAACCACATCGCGGTGTCGCCGGTGCCGGAGGACCAGACGCACCAGTACGGCATCGTCGGCGTGGAGGACGTCACGGCGAAGGTCTCGCCGATCCTGCAGATGGTGGAAAAGCCGCCGCGCGGCACGGCGCCCTCCAACCTGCACATCACGGGGCGCTATATTCTCGACCCGGCGATCTTTCCCCTGCTCGAGACGCAGGAGCGTGGGGCGGGCGGCGAGATCCAGCTCACCGACGCCATGATCAAGATGGCGACGCGCGGCCAGCAGCCGTTCTATGCCGTCCGGTTCGACGGCACGATCTATGATTGCGGCTCCAAGATCGGGTTCCTGGCCGCCAACGTCGCCTACGCGCTGGAACGGCCCGATCTCGGGCCGGCCCTGAAGGCCGAGATCAAGAAGCTCATCTGAGGCCGACTGGTGGCGTCTGCAACCTTAGGTATGCCGCGCCGCCGGGCGAGCCTGTGTCGGGGCCGTGGCGGCGGCCTGCAGGGGCGATTTGGCGCGGCCCGGCGGCAGTGCTAGAGACTCGAATGGCCCCGGCCGGCGGCCGCAAAGGATAGCCTTCGATGCAGAAGATGACGGCGTCCCCGTCCGCAAAACCGAGGAAAGCCAAAGCCCGGGCCGCGCGCAAGCCGGTCGATGGCGCGATCCAGTCGGCGCTGCGGACGCTCGGCCTGGAGCTGGATGGCCTCGGAGCCATGCGCGAGGCGCTCGCCGCCGGCCTTGGCCAGGAGCTGTCGCGCGCGGTGGCGCTGATGGCGGCCGCCAAGGGCAGGGTGATCGTCAGCGGCATCGGCAAGAGCGGGCACGTCGGCCAGAAGATCGCGGCCACCTTTGCATCGACCGGCACGCCGGCCTTTTTCGTGCATCCGAGCGAGGCGAGCCACGGCGACCTCGGCATGATCGCGCCGCAGGATGTCGTTCTCGCGCTGTCGTGGTCGGGCGAGAGCGTCGAGCTCGGCAACATCATCACCTATTCGCGCCGCTTCAAGGTGCCGCTGATCGGCGTCACGTCGCGCCGCGACAGCGCGCTCGCGCGCCAGTCGGACGTGGTGCTCGAGCTGCCGCGGACGCAGGAGGCGTGTCCGCACGGCCTCGCGCCGACGACATCGACGACCATGCAGCTTGCGCTGGGGGATTGCCTCGCCATCGCGCTGCTGGAGCGCAAGGGCTTCACGGCGCACGATTTCAAGGTGTTCCATCCGGGCGGCTCGCTCGGCGCGCAGCTCAAGTTCGTCGCCGATCTCATGCATGGGGGCGACCGGCTGCCGCTGGCGGACGAGGGCGAGCGCATGAGCGAGGCGCTCGTCACCATGACGCAGAAGAGCCTCGGCTGCCTCGGCATCGTCGACAAGGCGGGAAAGCTCGTCGGGATCATCACCGACGGCGACCTGCGCCGTCACATGGGCAAGGACCTGCTCGGCCTGCCGGCGCGCGAGATCATGACGCGCAATCCGCAGACCGTGGCGCCGAAGATGCTGGCGTCGGCCGCGCTGGAACTCATCAACGCCCGGCGCATCACGGCGCTGTTCGTCGTCGACAAGGGCGTGCCGGTGGGCGTCATCCACGTGCACGATCTGCTGCGTGCGGGCGTCGCCTGAGTTTCCTAGACGGCGGCCACGACGAGCACGGTGCCGTTGGCGCCGGTGACGCGCACCTTGCTGCCGGCCGCGAGATCGGCACCCTGCGCCGACCACAGCGTATCGCCAACCCGGACCTTGCCGCGCCCGCCCTCGATCGCCTCTTCCACGGTGACGATGCGGCCGATGTACTGGTTCGCGCGCACGTTGAGGTCCGGCAGGTCGCTCCTGGCCACGTCGGGGCGCACGTAGCGGCGGATCCAGAACACCGACAGGATCGACACCAGCGCGAAGGCGACGAGCTGGGCCGGCCAGGCGAACCCCATCGCCAGCGACAGCAGCCCGACGATGACGGCCGCGAGGCCGAACCACAGGAAGTGCACACCCGGCACGATGGTTTCGAGGATGAACAGGATCACCGCGGCGATGAACCAGTTCCAGGGGCCGAGGCTGGCCGAGACGTTCAGCACGGTCTGCATCGATCGGATCCTTGCGGTGCGGTCGCTTTGCGGGCTTGGAAAGCGGCCCGGACGGGTCGCCCGGAGCCCGGCCGCTTTGCGTGACGGGACTTCGACGGCTGCATGAGCGGATGGCCTACTGTGAGGACGGGCCGCTGGTCCAGGGGCCAGGCTGCTGGCCGCGCGGACTGCGGTTTGCCGGCGGCGCGGTGTTGTTGCCGCCGCCATTGCCGAAGGCGTCGCTGGTGATCTGGGCAAGCCCTGCCAGCGAACCGATGACGGACGAGGCTTCGAGCGGCATCATCAGGATCTTCTGGTTGGGGGAGCGGGCGAGGGCCTCCAGGGCCTTGATGTAGTTGTTGGCGACGAAGTAGTTGATGGCCTGCACGTTGCCCTTGGCGATGGCGTCCGAGACCATCTCGGTGGCGCGGGCTTCCGCCTGCGCAGAGCGCTCGCGCGCCTCGGCGTCGCGGAAGGCGGCTTCCTTGCGGCCGTCGGCCGCCAGCATGACCGCCTGCTTCTCGCCCTCGGCCTTGAGGATCGCGGCCTGGCGCAGGCCTTCCGACTCCAGGATCTGGGCGCGCTTCTCGCGCTCGGCCTTCATCTGCCGCGCCATGCTGTCGACGAGGTCGCGCGGGGGCTCGATGTCCTTGATCTCGATGCGGGTGACCTTGACGCCCCACGATTCCGTGGCCGCGTCGATGACGATCAGCAGCTTGGCGTTGATCTGGTCGCGGTTGGAGAGCACCTCGTCGAGGTCCATGGAGCCCATGACGGTGCGGATGTTGGTCATCGTCAGGTTGACGATCGAGGTCTCGAGCTGGTTGACCTCGTAGGCGGCCTTGGCCGCGTCCAGCACCTGATAGAAGGCGACGCCGTCGACCCGCACCATGGCGTTGTCGCGCGTGATGACATCCTGGCTCGGGATGTCCATCACCTGCTCCTTCATGTTCATCTTCTGGCCGACGCGTTCCATCACCGGGATCAGGATGTGCAGCCCGGGGGTCAGCGTCCGCGTGAAGCGACCGAAGGTCTCGACGGTGTAGTTGTAGCCCTGCGGCACGATCTTGACGGTGGACCACAGCGCGGTCACCGCCAGTGCGATCAGCAGCAGGCCGAAGATCTCAAATCCACCCGGCAGATTGACGGTCATTGGCTCCCACCCGGAAAGACGTTCACGCCCTAAATCTAGGGCATCCGGTTCGGATTTTTAGGGGTGGAGTGCGAATTTGAGGTAAAGAATGGATAAATACAGAATAAACGAAGCCGTATTCCGCATGTATATTTTGGTAATATTTGCAACGGCCCGGCGGACGGGCGCCGAACTGCAGACATCCTTGGATTTAGGTGGCGGCGGGCCGGGCGCAAGGTCCCGCCTGGCTAG
>JBFWWW010000097.1:0-9421 GCA_050245975.1 Hyphomicrobiaceae bacterium | reverse complement strand
CTAGGCCAGGGATGCGGGGAGCCAGCCGGACAGCTCGCGGCGCGTGACGTGGGCCAGGAGCGCCATGCCCTCCTCGCCGTCGTTGAGGGCCGGCAGGTAGGCGAAGTCCCGCCCGCCGTTGGCAAGGAAGATCTGCCTGTTCTCCATATCCAGCTCCTCGAGCGTCTCGAGGCAGTCGGCGGCGAATCCGGGCGCAACGATGGCGAGGCTCTTCGTGCCTTCCCGTGCCAGCCGCTCGACCGTCTTGTCGGTGTAGGGCTGGAGCCAGGGATCGTTGCCGAAGCGGGACTGGAAGGTGACGTGCCAGCGGTCCTCGGGCCAGTCGAGCGCGGCACGCAGCAGCCGGCCCGTTTTCTGACACTGGCAATGGTAGGGGTCGCCTCGCTCGAGATATTTCTGCGGCATGCCGTGAAAGGACGCGAGCAGCACGTCGGGCGTGAAGGCGAGCCGCGCCAGGCTCTTGCGCATCGAGCCGGCGAGCGCGGCGATATAGGCCGGATCGTCGTACCAGGCCGGCGCGACGCGGACCGCAGGCTGCCAACGCATGTTCATCAGCGTGCGGAAAGCCTGGTCGGCCGCCGTGGCCGTCGTCGGCGCGGCGTACTGCGGATAGAGCGGCACGAGCAGGATGCGGTCGCAGCCCCGCGCCATGAGGTCGTGGATGCCGCTTTCCGTCGACGGATTGCCGTAGCGCATCGCCCAGGCGACCGAGATGCGGTCCGCGTCGCCGAGCAGCGCCGCAAGCCGCTCGGCCTGACTGCGCGAGATCGTCTTGAGGGGACTTTCGTTGCGGTCCCTGTTCCAGATCTTCTGGTAGTCACGCCCCTTCCGTCCCGGACGTACCGTGAGGATGATGAGATTGAGGATCGGCCACCATTTCCAGCGCGGCTCCTCGATCACGCGGCGGTCGGACAGGAATTCCTTCAGGTAGCGCCGCATCGACGAATAGTCGGTGGCGTCGGGCGTGCCGAGATTGAGCAGCAGCACGCCGATGCGGCCGCTGCGCGCCGGGGGATGCCCGGCGGGCAGGTTGGATGCGTTCATGTCTTGAGGTGGACGACTTCAGCTTGCGGTGCAGTTTCGCTCTCGCCATCGCGCTGGCGCCCGCCTCGGGTCACGGGGATGTGGCGCGCGGCATGCCAGTAGGCCGTCAGGCGCTTGCGCAGCGCGCGGGGCGGCTCGGCGAACAGCCTGTGCGCGCGCGGCGCGGCGGCGCGCCGCAACTCGCCCTGCCGCGCACGGCACAGCGCATCAAGCGCCGCGCGCTGGTCGCGCGGGACCGATGCGGCGGCATCGGAATGCAGGAACCGGGCGAGCATGGCGAGGTCGTGATCCTCGCCCAGGATCTGCGACAGAGCCTTGGCTTCGTGTGCGCGCGCCTGCAGAACCTCGGGCCATACCCGCGTCAGCAGAAGCATGTGCCGCCAGTGGTGCTGAACCTGCTTGCGCCATTCGTGCACCGTCTCGTCGCTGCCGTCGGCTTCGGCGGCGGTCAGGGCCTTGCGGGCGCGGCGGTAGGCCGTCTCCAGACCCTCGGCGATGGGTTCGAAACCGCTTCCCCGGACCGGCAGATCGGCAAACGCGGTCGCCGCCTTGCGCAGGCGCTGGCGGACCGTGCGGGCCGCACTGGAGTCCGGCGCAAGCCGGGTGCCGCCGCCGGGCCCCGCTTCCGCCAGCGCGAGCCGCGCACCCTGCGTGATGCCGCTCTGGCCCAGCGCGAACCGGCTCTCGATCGCCGCGAGGGTCTGCTCCAGCACATGCTGGTCGCGCGTCCCCGAAAGCAGACGGCCGATGTCGCGCAGGCGCGTATTCTCCTGCTCGAAGACGCGGTTGCCGAGCGCCGGCCTGACGAGGCGGAGCAGCGCGCGGACGCGCTTGAGCGCCTTGCGCACATCGTGGACGGCGACCGCGGGCACATCGCCCGCAGACAGTTTCGTCTCGGAGGCTTCGAGCTGCTCCATGCCGATCCGGCGCACGGCGTGCGCCAGCGGCTCGTCCAACTTGAGGCGATAAGGCATACGCGAACGACCCCGCATCGCAGTCGACCACCGCGCCGCCGGCGGTCGGAAGTCATGGCACAATCATATCAGGGTGGGGTGAAAACGGGTACGCGGCAAAGGCGGTTGAGCGCTTTGCCGCAATGGAACCGGAATATGACGAACTAAGGTTAGCGTCGGCCGGACTTTTTCTCCCAGGCCAGCCACGTGCGCACCCGGTTTTCCGGATCGGAATGGGTAAAAAAGTCGGTGATGACCGCCACGCTGTCGGCGCCCGCGGCGATGACGCCATCGGCCCGCTCGGGCGTGATGCCGCCGATGGCGACCAGCGGCAGCGAGCCGATCCGCGCCTTCCAGTCGCGGATGCGGTCGAGCCCCTGCGGCGCCCACTTCATCGCTTTCAGCCGGGTCTCGTAGACGGGGCCGAGGGCGACGTAGTCCGGCTCGGCGTCGAGCGCGATCTGCAACTCCTCGTGGCTGTGCGTCGAGACGCCGAGCTTCAGGCCGGCGGCGCGGATCGTCGCCACGTCGGCGGCGGCGAGATCCTCCTGGCCGAGATGGACGTACTGCGCGCCCACCGCGATCGCCTCGCGCCAGTGGTCGTTGACGATCAGCTCGCAGTCATGGCGGATCGTCACCTCGAGCGCCTCGCCGATCTGGCGGCGGATGTCGTCGGTCGCGGCATCCTTGATGCGCAGCTGCACGGTGCGCACGCCGAGCGGAACGATGCGCTTCAGCCAGCCGATGTCCGGCACGATGGGATAGAAGCGCGCCGGCGCGGCCTCGTCACGGGTCGTCATGCGCGCTTGCCCAGGTCGAAGAAGGGCGTTCCCGCGACCGGCGTCGACGGCTGCGCCATGTCGCGCATGTCCATGAGCCCGCTCTCGAAGGCGGCGCGGCCGGCGCCGATGGCGGCAGCAAAGGCCTCCGCCATGCGGACAGGATCGCCGGCGCGGGCAACCGCGGTGTTGAGCAGAACGCCGTCATAGCCCATCTCCATGGCGCCGGCGGCGTGCGAGGGCGCGCCGATGCCGGCGTCGACGATGAGCGGCACGCCCGGAAAGTAGTTGCGCATGGTGCGCAGCGCATAAGGGTTGGCGAGCCCGCGCCCGGTGCCGATGGGCGCGCCCCACGGCATCAGCACCTCGCAGCCGGCGGCCAGCAGGCGCTCGGCCGCGCCCAGGTCCTCGGTCGTGTAGGGAAACACCTTGAAGCCGTCGCGCGCGAGCGTGCCGGCCGCCTCGACGAGGCCGAAGAGATCGGGCTGCAGCGTGTCGTCGTTGGCGATCACCTCGAGCTTGATCCAGTCGGTGCCGAACAGCTCGCGCGCCATCTGCGCGGTGGTGATCGCCTCCTTCGGCGTGCGGCAGCCGGCCGTGTTGGGCAGGACGCGCACGCCGAGCGTGGCGATGATCTCGAAGAACTTCTGGCCCGTCTTCACGCGCGCGGCCTCGCGGCGCACCGAGACCGTGACGACGCCGGCGCGGGCGGCGCGCACCGCGTCGGCCATGACCTGCGGCGAGGGATATTGCGAGGTGCCGAGCAGAAGCCGCGACGGCAGGGCGACGCCGTAGACGGTCAACTGTCCCGCTGCACCATGGTCCGTGCGTGCATCCATTGCCATCAACCGTCCATCAGCCCCCCTGGCGCGGCGAGACGATCTCGATCTCGTCGCCGGCTTCGAGCCGCGTCGCCGCGCGCAGCCGCTCGGCCACGAACGCGCCGTTGCGCGCCGTCGCAACCTTCGCGTCGCCGTGTCCCAGCTCGTCGACGAGCTCGGCCAGCGTGCCGGCGCGCGTGGCGAGCCGCTCGCCGTTGACGCGGACGTCCATGGTCTGGCTGCGGTGCGCAATCGTCGTCATAGGAGCCCGTGCGGCTTGTCCATAAGGCAGTATCTGCGGCCAATCGGGCCGTCATTCAAGGCCTTTCGGGCCGGTTGTGCGGCGCTTGCCGCAGGTCAGCCCTGCCCGGAACCCGGCGCCGGCCGCGGGCCGGGCGCGCGCGCCGCCGCGAGCGCCTCGGCCAGCACGGCCGGATCGCCGATGTGGTTGGCGAGCAGCAGCACCAGCCGGGCATTGAGCGCCATGCTGTCCTCGGCCGAAAGGCCGCGGTGGGCCTCCACAAGCGCGCGGAAGGCGGTGTCGGGGTCTGTGAGGCGGCTTTCGGTCCTGAGTGTCATCGGCCCAGCGCGCGGTGAAGCGCGTCCTCGATCGTGCGGCGGTTCGGTGTGCGCCAGCGGGCGGCGACGTGTCCGTCCGGGCGCACGAGATAGGCGGTGCCCGGGCGCGCATCGAAGCGACCGGCAAATTCCCTGTTGCCGTCGATGCCGATGCGCACGGCGGACACGCCGGGCGGGCAGTCCGGCGTGTCGATGCCTGCCAGAAGCAGCGTGAAGTCATCCCCCAGCGTCTCGCTGAGGAAGGATTTGCCCGCGACGCCCGCGAGCGGCGCGTCGGGAATGGATGCTCCGGCGGCGGGACCGCCGGCCCAGGCATCCGTGGCTGTATCCGGCGTCGAGAGCGGGCTGGCACGATAGGCGGTAGGCAGCGACAGGCGGCCGGAATTGACCATGCGCTTGGCGAACTCGAGCCCTCCGGCAAGGCCCAGCACCGCATCGCGCAGCGCCTTCTCGGCCGCCGTGTGCGGGGCGATGAAGTCCGTCGAGCGGGTCGAATGGAGGATGTTCTCGTCGGCCGCCTGCGAGCGCTCGCTGTCATAGGTGGCCATCAGCGAGGCGGGCGCCGTGCCGCGCAGGATGGCGGCGAGCTTCCAGGACAGGTTGTCGGCGTCCTGGATGCCGGAGTTGGCGCCGCGGGCACCGAAGGGCGACACCTGATGCGCGCTGTCGCCGGCGAAGACGACGCGGTCGTGGACGAAGGAGGCGATGCGGCAGCACTGGAAGCGATAGATCGACACCCATTCCAGATCGAAATCGGCATGGCCCAGCATGCGCTCGAGACGGGGACGCACCACCTCGGGGCGGCGCTCCTGCTCGGCGTCGGCGGTGGGCGAGAGCTGCAGGTCGATGCGCCACACGTCGTCGGGCTGCTTGTGCAGCAGCGCCGACTGCCCGGAATGGAAGGGCGGCTCGAACCAGAACCAGCGCTCGGTCGGGAAGGCGGCCGTCATCTTCACGTCGGCGATCAGGAACTGGTCCTCGAAGGCCTCGCCCGTGAACGGGATGCCGAGCAGGTCGCGCACCGCCGAGCGCGACCCGTCGCAGGCGATCACCCAGTCGGCGGTCAGGCGATAGGGGCCGTCCGGCGTCTCGATGCCGATCTCGGCTGCCCCGCCGCGATTGGCGACGGCCGAAACGCGATTGCGCCAGCGCAGGTCGATCGCCGGCAGCGCCTCGATCCGGTCGATGAGATACTTCTCGAGGTAGTACTGCTGCAGGTTGATGAAGGCCGGCATCTTGTGGCCGGGCTCGGGCAGCAGGTCGAAGCGGTAGAGCAGCGCGTCGCGGTGGAAGACCTTGCCGACGCTCCACTGCACGCCCTTGGCGACGGCGCGCTCGCCGACGCCGACCCGGTCGAGGATCTCCAGGCTGCGCTTGGAAAAGCAGATGGCGCGCGAGCCGTCGCCGATGCGGTCGCTGTCGTCGAGAAGGACGACCGGAATGCCGCGCTGGCCGAGCTGGGCGGCAAGCGTCAGCCCCACGGGACCGGCGCCGACCACGATCACCTTGTGGTGCGCCGGCTGCGGCCGGTCCTGGTCCGCGCTGCGCCGGTAGGCATAGTGCGCAAAGGCCTTGGCCGGGCGCTCGGTCATCTCTTGGTCATCTCAGGCGATGCCTCTCAGCCCTGCAGCGTTGCCCACATCTCGCGGTCGCGCTCCGCCGTCCAGACGACCGGCCAGTGGATGCCGCGGGCCTCGTCGTAGGCGCGCGAGACGTTGAACGGCAGGCAGTGCTCGTAGATGGCGTAGCTGCCGAAGGGCCCGTCCATGGCCTTGCGCGTGGCGGCAAAGCTCTCCTTCAGCGTCTGGCCGCGCGCGACGGCATGCTGTGCCGTCCCGTAAAGCGTTTCGACGAAGGCGCGCGTGCCGGCGATGGCGCTGTCGACGATGTCGCGGCCGACGAGGGCATCGCCGCGACCGGGCACCAGGGCTGCGGGTTTGTAAGCCGCGATCCTGTCGAGCGTACCCGGCCAGTCGGCGAGATGCGCGTCCCCGCAGTAGCAGGCGGACCGGTATTCGACGAGATCGCCGGAGAACATCACGTCCTCGTCGGGCACCCAGGCGACGGTGTCGCCGGCGGTATGGCCGCGGCCGATCTGGACGATCTCGACGCGGCGCCTGCCGAGCCAGAGCGTCATGCGCCGATCGAAGGTGATGTGCGGCCAGCTCAGGCCCGGCGGCACGGTCTCGACGCCGCGGAAAAGACGCGGAAAGCGTCCGATCTCGGACGCCTTGTCCTGCTCGCCGCGCTCCACCATCAGGTTGCGCGTCATGTCGGAGGCGACGATCTGCGCGCCCTTGAAGGCGGAGGCGCCGAACACGCGCACGGCGTGGTAGTGCGAGAGCAGGACGTACTTGATCGGCTTGTCGGTGACCTTGCGCACGCGGGCGATGACATCGTCCGCCATCAGCGGCGTCGCCTGCGCGTCGATCACCATGCAGCAGTCGTCGCCGACGATGACGCCGGTGTTGGGGTCGCCCTCCGCCGTATAGGCGAAGAGATCCTTGCCGATCGACTTGAACGTGACGACCTTGTCCGCCGTGTCGCCGGTGGATGCGAAGCCCTGTGCCATGGTGGTCTCCCGTTATTCTTGTGCGGCCGTCAGCGTTCGTACCGGACGACCGTCTGGTCGATGGCGCCGAAGATCGTCTCTCCCGCGGCATCGTGCATCTCGATCCTGACCCTGTCGCCGAATTTCAGGAACGGCGTGGCGGGCTTGCCGTTGAGGATGGTCTCGATGGTGCGCACCTCGGCGAGGCAGGTGTAGCCCGCGCCGCCGTCGGCGACGGGCCTGCCCGGACCGCTGCCGTCCTTGTTCGACACGGTGCCCGAGCCGATGATCGTCCCGGCGCCGAGCCGGCGGGTCTTGGCGGCGTGCGCGATGAGCTCGGGGAACGAGAAGGTCATGTCGACGCCGGCGTTGGGCCGGCCGAGAAGCTTGCCGTTGATGGAGGCGAGCAGGGGCAGATGCACCTTGCCGTCCCGCCAGGCGGGACCGAGCTCGTCGGGCGTCACCGCCACCGGCGAGAAGGCCGTCGACGGCTTGCCGTGAAAGAAGCCGAAGCCCTTGGAAAGCTCGCCGGGGATCAGGTTGCGCAGCGAGACGTCGTTCACCAGCATCACGAGGCGGATGTGCTCGGCCGCCTCCTGCGGCGTTGCACCCATCGGAACGTCGTCGGTGATGACGGCCACCTCCCCCTCCAGGTCGATGCCCCAGGCCTCCTCGGCAAGGGCGATCGGCTCGCACGGCCCGAGGAAGGCGTCGGAGCCGCCCTGGTACATGAGCGGGTCGGTCCAGAAGCTCGCGGGCATTTCGGCACCGCGCGCCTTCCGGACCAGCTCGACATGGTTGACGTAAGCCGAGCCGTCGGCCCATTGATAGGCGCGCGGCAGGGGGGCGAGCGCATCGGCCGGCTCGAAGTCGACAAGGTCGAAGGGCGGCCGGGGCCCTCCCGCTGCGGCATCCAGTTCCGCCGACACGCGCGCGATCTTGAGGTAGTAGTTGTCCCAGTCATCCAGCAGCTGCTGCATGGTCTGGAGGCCGGCGACGGCCTCGCCGGCGGCAACCGCCTTGCCGAGATCGCCGGAGACGATTGCAAGCGCGCCGTCGCGCGTGCCGTTGCGGAGTGTCGCGAGTTTCATCTGCCAATCCCGTCCGATAGGATAGGATAACCACTTCGACCTGGGAGGATAAGACCGTGAAGCGCCGTACGTTCCTGAAGGCCGGATTGAAGGCGGGAGCCGCCGCGGGGCTGGCCGTGCCGGCCATCGCCGCCCCCGCCATTGCCCAGAACGCCCCCGAGGTGCGCTGGCGCCTGACGTCGAGCTTTCCGAAGTCGCTCGACACGATCTTCGGCACGGCGCAGACGCTGGCGCGCTACGTCGCCGAGGCGACCGACAACAAGTTTCAGATCCAGACGTTCGCGGCCGGCGAGCTGGTGCCGGGGCTGCAGGCGCTCGATGCGGCGGCCAGCGGCGCGGTCGAGTGCGCGCACACGCCGGTCTACTTCTACATCGGCAAGGAGCCGACGTTGGGGTTCGGCACCGGCCTGCCGTTCGGCCTCAATCAGCGCCACCAGCAGTCGTGGTGGGCCTTTGCCGGCGGCGCGCAGATCATCAACGAGGCGCTGCAGAAGTTCAACGTCTACGGCATTCCCGCCGGCAACTCCGGCACGCAGATGGGTGGCTGGTTTCGCAAGGAGATCAACACGCTCGACGATCTCAAGGGCCTGAAATTCCGCATCGGCGGCATGGGCGGCAACGTGCTCGCGAAGCTCGGCGTCGTGCCGCAGCAGATCGCGCCCGGCGACATCTATCCCGCGCTGGAGCGCGGGACCATCGATGCGGCCGAATTCGTCGGCCCCTACGATGACGAGAAGCTCGGCTTCTACAAGGTCGCCAAGTACTACTACTATCCGGGCTGGTGGGAGGGGAGCGCCATGCTCCACCTCGTCATCAACCTCGACAAGTGGAACGCGCTGCCGAAGTACTACCAGGCGATCCTGGCGCAGGCGTGCGATGCCGCCAACGTCTGGATGCTGGCCAAGTACGATGCCGTCAACGCGGCGGCCCTGCGCCGGCTCGTCGGCGCCGGAGCCGTGCTGAAGCCGTTCACGGTCCCCGTTCTCGAAGCCTGCTACAAGGCGGCGGACGATCTCTACGGCGAGATCGCGGCGAAGAACCCGCTGTTCAAGAAGGCGCTCGAGTCGGTCAATGCCTTCCGCGCCGAGCAGCTTCCGTGGTGGCAGATCGCGGAATATTCCTTCGACAGCTTCATGATCGCGATGCGCAACAAGACGTAGGACGCGTTCCGGGACGCATCCGGCATCACGTGCAACGGGCGGGCGGCGCTGCGGCGCGTCCGCCCGTTCTGTTGCGGCGGGGCGCATCACCGCCGCGTCGGGTCGAAGCGTTTCTTCAGGCCCTTCCAGCAGTCGGCATAGTCGGGCTGCAGGGTCTTGGTCTCGGCGGCGTACCGCGTGACGCGCTGGGGAAAGCGCGTCTCGAACATGAAGGCAAGCGTCCCCGTCATCTTGACGGGCTTGAGCTCGACGGTGCTTGCATGCTCGAAGGCGGCCATGTCGGGGCCGTGCGGCAGCATGCAGTTGTGCAGGCTGACGCCGCCCGGCACGAAGCCCTCCGGCTTGGCGTCGTAGACGCCGTAAATGAGGCCCATGAACTCCGACATGATGTTGCGGTGATACCAGGGCGGGCGGAAGGTGTTCTCCGCCACCGACCAGCGCTC
>JBFWWW010000096.1:0-14001 GCA_050245975.1 Hyphomicrobiaceae bacterium | reverse complement strand
AAAAAATCGAGAGCCGGGGTGGCTCGGCTCTCGCCGTTCGCGTCGATGTAACCTCGGCCAATGACGTTTCGGCGATGGTGTCTGCCGTGATTGCCGCCCACGGCCGCATCGACTCGCTCGTCAACAACGCCGGCCTGCTTGGCCGGGTCGCGCCGCTCGACGAGGTCACAGCCGAGGATCTCGACCGCACGCTCGCCGTCAACGTCAAGGGCGTCTTCAACGTCACCCAGGCCGTCAGCCGGCAGATGCGTGCGCAGGGCGCCGGCTCGATCGTTACCATCGCCTCGACGGCCGCGAAAGAGGGCCCGCCGCTGCTTTCGCCTTATGCGGCCAGCAAGGGCGCGGTAGTCGCCGCCATGAAATCCTGGGCGAAGGAGCTCGTCGGCTACGGCATTCGCGTCAACTGCGTCACGCCGACACTGATCGGCGATACCGGCATGAAGGCCGAGATGCCGGACAGCTTCAGCACGGATTCCGTCACGCGCATCCCGATGGGTCGCGCCGCGCGCCCGTCGGAAGTCGCGGCGGTCGTTGCCTTCCTGCTGTCGGACGACGCGAGTTTCGTGACGGGGCAGTGCTACGACGTGAGCGGTGGCCGCTCCACATACTGACCGCGCTCGAATGACGTGTGGATCTACGGATCGAAGGTTGAGCAGACGTGAGTGACCTGTTGCCGGCGTTCGATGACATCAAGGCGCTGTTCGATCTTTCGGGCCGCACGGCGCTCGTGACCGGCGGTGGTTCGGGGCTGGGCCAGGCCGTTGCCCGGGGCCTGGCGAGCTTCGGCGCCGACATAGCCGTCGCCGACATCAATCCCGCTTCGGCAGCAGCCTCGGCGAAAGAGATTGGCGCCGCCGGCCGCAGGACGACCGCGCTCACGATCGATGTCGCCGACGAAGCCAGTGTTGCATCCGCGGTCGCCAAGGCCGCAGCCGATCTCGGCCGCATCGATATTCTGGTCAACGCCGCCGGCGGCAATTGCCGCAAGCCTGTTGTCGAGATGGCCGCCGCGGAGTTCGACACGCAAATCGCGGTGCACCTGCGCGGCACCTTCCTGTGCTCGAAAGCCGTGGCACCGGCGATGATGGCGGCGGGGTGGGGATCGATCATCAACTTCGCCTCCATCATGGGCGTGGTCTCCATGCCCAACATCTCGGCTTACGCCGCCGCCAAGGGCGGCATCATCCAGCTCACGAAATCGATGGCGGTCGAGTTCGCCGGCGCGGGCGTTCGCGTGAATGCCATCGCGCCCGGCTTCTACGACACGCCGCTGACACGCCAGCATGACCCGAGCACGCGCAAGGCGTTTGCCGAAAAGGTGCCGATGAAACGGTTCGGCGCGGTCCCCGAGATCATCGGGCCCGCCCTGCTTCTGGCCTCGCAGGCCGGCAGCTACATGACCGGAACGGTGCTCTTCGCCGACGGCGGCTGGACGGCCGTGTGAGCCGACAACAAGACCAGCACAACCAGACAACACGCGAGCCGGAGACCATGGGCAAGACCATCAAGATCATCGACACGACGCTGCGCGACGCCCACCAGTGCCTGTGGGCCACACGCATGCGCACGGCTCACATGCTGCCCATCGCCGAGAAGCTCGCCCGGTCCGGCGTGGCGCAGGTCGATCTCGCCGGCACCATCCAGTTCGACGTCAGCTGCCGCTATCTCAAGGAAAGCATGTGGGAGCGCGCGCGGCTGATCCGCGAGCGAATGCCGAACATGCCGCTGCGGACCATCGTGCGCAGCCGCAACCTCGTCACCTTCGACATGGTCCCCGACGACATCATCGAGCTGTGGGTCGAGCGGCTGGTGGCGAACGGCTTCGACGTCATCGGCTCCTTCGACGGCCTGAACGACGTCGAGAACATGCTCGTCAGCCTGCGCGTCGCCAAGCGGCTGGGCGTAAAGACCTTCGGCATCCTCTCCTACGGGCACAGCCCCGTGCATACCGACGACGTGTACGTTCGCACCGCGCGCGCCCTCGTCGAGCGGGCCAAGGTCGACACCATCATGCTCAAGGATGCCGGCGGCCTGCTCACGGTCGACCGCATCCGCTCCATCGTGCCGGCGGTGAAGAAGGTCATCGGTGACGTCCCGCTCGAGGTCCACAGTCACTGCCTCACGGGCCTTGCGCCGCTGGTGTATCTCGAGGCGGTGGAGGCCGGCGCCGACATGCTGCACACGTCCATCGCGCCGCTGGCCAACGGACCGGCGCAGCCGGCAACGCAGACGATCGTCAGCGATCTGCGCCGCATGGGCTACAACGTGGACATCGATGACTCGCTCATCGACGAGATCGGCGAGCACTTCGCGCGCATCGCCGAGCAGGAGGACAAACCCGTCGGCCAGCCCGCGGCCTACAACGCGTTCCACTACGAGCATCAGGTCCCCGGCGGGATGATGTCGAACTTCCGCGTGCAGCTCGATCAGGTGGGCCTGTCCGATCGCTTCGAGGAGTTGCTGCGCGAATGCGCGCGCGTGCGCACCGAGCTCGGCTATCCCATCATGATCACACCGTTCGCGCAGCTCGTCGGCACGCAGGCGGTGCTCAACGTCGTGCACGGCGAGCGCTACAAGGTGGTGCCGGACGAGGTGAAGAAGTACGCGCTCGGCTACTACGGCAAGCTGCTGGCGCCGGTGGAGCCGGAGGCCCTCAAGCGCATCCTGAAGAACGGCTCGGCGCAGATCGGCGCGACGCCCAAGGCGCCCGCGCCTGCGGTCGCCGCGCTGCGCGCGAAGTATCCCGATGCCGACGACGACGAACGCCTGCTGCGGTTCATGTTCGCGGGCAACCAGGTCGACGAGATGATCGCGGCCGGCCCGGCCCAGACGACCTACGAATTCGAGAGCCCCGAAATCCGGCTCATGCGCGAGCTGAGCCAGCGGCGGGACCTGAGCCGGGTCAGGATCAGTCGCGGCGATTTCCTGCTGGACATGAGCTATGGCGCCTGACGACGGCTCGCAATCTTCCGAGACGCTGGCCCGGCTGCTCGACCCGCGCGGCATCGCCATCGTCGGCGCTTCGGATAACGAGGCGCGCATCGGCGGCCAGCCGGTCAAGGCGCTGACCGAGTTCGGTTATGCCGGCAAGGTCTATCCGGTCAATCCGCGCTACGAGACGATCAAGGGGCTGACATGCTATCGCGATCTCCTTGCCGTCCCGCAGCCCTGTGACATTGCGCTGATCGCCGTTCCCGGCACTGCCGTTCCCGACGCCATCCGGCAGTGCGGACAGGCCGGGATCCCCTTCGCCATCGTCCTGTCGGCCGGGTTCGAGGAGATCGGCGCGGGCGGAGCCGAGTTGCAGCGCGACCTCGAACAGGCCATCGCCACCAGCGGCGTGCGCATCGTCGGCCCCAACTGCCAGGGGCTCCTGTCGCCGCTGCACAAGGTCTACTGCGGCTTCGGCGCGCCATTCCTGTACCCGCATTCGTCAACGGGGCCCGTTGCGCTCGTCACCCAGAGCGGCGGGTTCGGCTACGCGGTTATGGGGCAGGCCGAAGCGGCCGGCCTCGGCTTCAATCATGTCGTCTCGACCGGCAACGAGGCCGACATCACCGCGCTCGACCTCATCGGCCATCTCATCGATCGCGACGACACCTCCGTTATTGCGACCTACCTGGAAGGTGTCGAAGATGGGCGCAGGCTCATCGCGCTCGGGCGCCGCGCAGCGCGCAAGGGCAAACCCATCCTGGTGTGGAAGGTTGGCAACTCCACCAGCGGCCGGCGCGCCGCGGCATCCCACACCGCCAATCTCTCCGCGCCTTACGAGCTCTACCGCGCCGCCTTCCGCCAGGGCGCCTTCATCGAAGTACGCGACATGGACGACCTCGTCGATCTCGCGTCCGCGTTCAACGCTCGCCGTCTCCCGCGCGGCAACCGGATCGCCGTCGTGTCCGTGTCCGGTGGCGCCGGCGTGCTGCTCGCCGACTGCTGCGACGAATTTGGGCTGGCCCTGCCGGAGTTCACCATCGCCACCCAGGCGGCCTTGAGCGCCGCGCTGCCTTCCTTCAGCTCGGCCCGCAATCCGGTCGATGTGACCGCACAGATTTTCAACGACGTCGATCTGTTCCGGCGCGTCCTGTCCACGATCGTCGACGACGAGACGGTCGATCAGGCCATTGTCGTGACCGCGTCGCTGCAGGGCGCGCTGGCGGCCCGTATCGCCGACCAGGTCACGTCCATCAAGACCGACAAGCCGATCCTCATTGCTGCGAGCGCAACGGCCCAGCGCATGGCGGACGCGCTCGCCACCTACGCCGCGCACGGCGTCCCGGTCTACCCGACGCCGCGCCGCGCCGCCAAGGCAGCGGCAGCCTTGAGCGAGTTCGTGACAAAGTCCGAGCGCGCGCGGCGGTACAGCGAGCCCACGCGCCCGGCGATTTCGGTGCGCGCGCCGCAGGACCTTGGCCTGTCGGATGCGGCCGGCACGCTCGGCGAGCATCGCTCCAAGCAGCTCGTGGCCCGTTATGGCATCCCCGTTGTCGCGGAACGGCTCCTGAGTTTCGCCGAGATCGAACGCCTCGCCGAGCCGCCGTTTTTATTCCCTGTCGTGATGAAGCTCGAGTCGCCCGACCTGCCGCACAAGTCGGAAGCCGGCGCCGTTCGCGTCGGCATCACCTCGCTGGCGGAGATGAAAACAGCGCAAGCGGAGATGCGTGCGTCCGCGCTGCGCTTCAATCCGAAGGCGCGCATCGATGGCGTGCTCGTCCAGGAGCTGGTTTCGGGCACCGAGATCATCGCTGGCGCCGTCGACGATCCCTACTTCGGTCCCACGGTCATGGTCGGCCTTGGCGGCGTGCATACCGAGGTGCTGCGCGACATCGTTCACGGCTTCGCGCCGTTCAGCCCCGCGACGGCGCGCGAGATGATCCTGTCGCTGCGCGGCGCGCGCCTGTTGCAAGGCTACCGCAATACGCCGCCGCTCGACATCGATGCCCTGGCCGATGCGCTGAGCTGCCTGTCGTGGCTCGCCGCCGATACGGCCGGGCTCGTGCGCGAGATCGACATCAACCCGATTTTCGTGCGCCCCGCGGGCCAAGGTGTCGTCGCCGCGGATTCGCTGGTCACGCTGCACCGCGCATGAGATTTCGCGGGCCGTTGTGGCTCGACGACCGACAGACCTCCTCAAATTCCTGCCTTGTCCGATCCGCGCTGTCCGCGATGGACCGCAAGGCATCCCCCTGCCTGCCCGTCATCTGCAAAAAATCGCGGACCGGCGTCGCATCGCGTGGGCCTTGCGACATCTCACCCAATAATCACGATAGAGAATTGACATTTACTCGTATGGCCCTAAAGTTACCTGCGTTACTGATGGGTCACTTCCGAGTTTTCGATGTCCCGCTGGGCCAACGCACTGCCCGACCGCGAAGAACTGCTGAAGACCAAGCGGAAGGCGATCATCCGCGAGGCCGCCAGGGTCTTCAGCCGCCGTGGCAGCCATGGCGCGACGCTCGACGAGGTCGCTGAGCGCCTCGGCGTCACGAAGGCCGCCCTCTACCGCTACGTCCAGAGCAAGCAGGACCTCCTCTATGCCTGTCATGAGGAGGCGATGGAGATCGCGCGCGAGAGCATCGACCGCGGCGAGGCCGAGGGTCGCAACGGCCTGGAGAAAATCCAGATCGGCATGGCCAACTACCTGCGCGAGATGATCGGCGCGATGGGCGTGCCGGTGCTGATCCTCGAGGAGAACGCGCTGACCGGACGCCAGGCCGACCACGTCATCGGCCTGCGCGACGCCTTCGAAAAGCGCATGCGGCGCCTTGTCGAGGAAGGCATCGCCGACGGCAGCATCCTGCCGATGAATCCCAAGCTCGCGATCTTCATGCTGCTCGGCGCCGTGCACTGGGTCACCAAATGGTATTCGCCCGACGGGCCGTGGACAGCGGACGACGTTGCCGACGCCCTGATCGAGGTGGCAACGCGCGGCCTCGCCGCCAGTCCGGCCAGGAAGCTGACCGCCCCGATCCACAAGTGAACAACACCGGTCCGGACAAGAAACCGGGCCCGAGCCAAGGGAGGCTGATGTGAACTTCGATCTGACGCCCGACCAGACGGCGCTGCAGGAGCGCATCCGCGAGTTCGCGCAGGCCGAGATTGCTCCGCTCGGCGAGAAGCTCGACCGGGACGGCGTCTTTCCGACCGAACTCGTCCGCAAGATCGGCGATCTCGGGGTGATGGCGATTCCGTTTCCCGAGGATCAGGGCGGCCTCGGCCTCGGCGTGTTCGAAGCCGTGCTTGCGATCGAGGAGCTGGCGCGTGCCGACCAGTCGATCGCGGTCACGACCATGGTATCGATCGCGACCGGCCTGACGGTTGCCCGTCACGGGACGGAGGAGCAACGTCGCACCTGGCTTCCCGACATCATCGCCGGCCGCAAGATCTGCTCGATCGCAGGGACGGAGCCCGACGCCGGCAGCGATACTGCCGGCTTCAAGACGCGCGCCACCGAGGTTCGCGACGGCATCTGGTCGCTGTCGGGCGAGAAGGCCTACATCACCAACGCCGGGACAGACATTTCGTCCTTCACCATCGTGCTGTGCGTCTCGAGCCCCAAGGAGGAGCAGCGCAAGCAGTACACGCTTTTCCTCGTCCCCAACGACACGCCCGGCTACAGCCGCGGCGAGAAATACAGGAAGATGGGCTGGCGCTCGTCCGACACGCGGCCGCTCTATTTCGACGGCTGCCTCGTGCCGTCGAGTGCCATCGTCGGCCAGAAGCACGGCGGCCGCTGGGTCCTGCACAAGGGATATCAGGCCGCGCGCCTGTTCCTCTCCGCCTGTTCGCTCGGCCTCGCGCAGGCGAGCCTCGACCATTCGCTGGCCTATGCCAAGTCGCGGCAGGCCTTCGGCGGCTCGATCGGCCGTCTCCAGCTCATCCAGGAAATGATCGCCAAGATGGCGCTCAAGGTCGACAGCGCGCGCCTCGTGACCTACCGCGCCGCGTGGCAGGTCGACGAAGGCCGCGAGGACCTGATGGCCCTGTCGATGGCGAAGCTGCATGCCACGGAGACCGGCTCGGAAGTGGCCAACATGGCAATCCAGGTTCACGGCGGCTGGGGCTTCATGGACGATTGCCCCGTGTCCCGGTACCTGCGCGACAACCGCGTCTGCACCATCGGTGACGGCTCATCGCAGATTCAGACGCTGCTGATCGCGCGTGAGTGCGGGCTCGACGTCGCGTTCAAGTAGGCCGGAGCGAGAGCCGCGGACAACCGCGGTCGACCCATCGAGATCACAAGCGCCCGGCGACAGGGCGCGGCAAGCCGGAGGAATGCGCCGTGGGCGCGGGTGTCGAGAAGCGCGTCATGTTGGAAGCGGACAGGCTCAGCCTGCGCTTCGGCGCCGTGCACGCCTTGAACTCCGTATCGATCCGCATCGCCGAGGGCCAGATCCACGCCGTCATCGGACCCAATGGCGCCGGCAAATCCAGCCTGCTCAACTGCCTGTCGGGTTTCTACAGGCCGCAAAGCGGCGAGGTCCGCTTCCAGGGCGCAGACATCTCGCACCTGGCGCCGCACCGTCGCGCCGAACTTGGAATCGGCCGCACCTTCCAGGGCATCCAGACTTATCCGTCGATGACCGCGCGCGAGAACATCCTGTCCGGCTTCCATTGCCGGATGCGGACGGGCCTCCTGTCGGCATTGACGTACTGGGGCCGCACCCGACGCGAGGAAGAGGACTTTTCCGCTCAGGCGGAAGCGATCATCGATTTTCTCGAACTGGAAGAGATGCGCCACGCGGTGGTCGGCGACATGTCCTACGGCTACCGCAAGCGCGTCGATCTCGGCCGTGCACTCGCGCTGCAGCCGAAAATCCTGATCATGGACGAGCCGATGGCAGGCATGAGCCCGGAGGAAAAGGGCGATCTCACCCGCTTCATCCTCGATATCCGCGAAGGGCTCGGCATCCCGGTCGTTCTCGTCGAGCACGACATGGAAGTCGTCATGGCCATCTCCGATCTCGTGACAGTCGTCGACTTCGGCGAGGTGATCGCATCGGGAACGCCTGAGCAGATAGCGGCCGATCCCCGCGTCGTCGCTGCCTATCTCGGAGGCGCAGCGGCATGACGCGCCACGTCTTCCGCGCCGAATTCATCGACACCGGCCGCAAGGCCGACGGCCGCACCCTGCCGCAGATCCTGCGCGACAATGCGCGCGACTTCGGAGCGCAAACGGCCCTCAAATCGAAGCGGGCCGGCATCTGGCATTGCCGCTCCTGGCGATGGGTCTTCGACGAGGTGAGATTGCTCGCGCGCGGTCTTGCGGCGCTCGGCCTGAAGCGCGGCGAGGTTCTGGCTTTCATCTCCGAGAACGTGGAGGAGCAGTACCTCCTCGAGCTGGCCGCCCTGTCCATCGGCGCTCGCACGGTCAGCATCTATCCCGATGCGACGGCCGACGAGCTCGGCTACGCGCTCAACCATTCCAGCGCCGCCATGGTGGTGGGTGAGGACCAGGAGCAGGTGGACAAGGTTCTTGCGGGCACCCTTCCCGCCGCCCGCAGGATCATCTACCTCGACGGCCGCGGCCTGTGGAGCTATGCCGACACCCGTCTCATCTCCATCGAGGCGCTGAGAGCCGCGGGTCGCGAGCATCGCGACAATGCATGGGCGGACGACGAGATCGCACGAGGCGATCCTGCCGACGTCGCGGTCTACTGCTACACCTCGGGCACGACGGGCCGCCCGAAGGCGGCGATGCTCTCGCACGCCTTCATCCTGGACAACGCCTACCGGCTGATGGGCTCGCTGAATATCCGGCCGGGCGGCAACTATCTCTCCTACATTTCTCCGGCCTGGGCTGCCGAGCAGTTCTTCGGTGTCGCGCTGCCCCTGCTGGCGCCGCTGGTCGTGCATTTCGCCGAGAAGCCCGAGACCGTGCAGCGCGATCTGCGCGAGATCGGGCCCGAATTCCTGATGTTCACGCCGCGGCAGTGGGAGATGCAGGCCTCCAATGTCGAGGCGCGCATGATGGACGCCGGTCCGCTGCGCCGCAGGCTCTACCGCTGGGGCCTCGAGCGCGGCCGCCGCCACGCCAGAGGGGAGGAAGGCTGGTTCGGCCGCACCGTCCTGCACCCCATCGCCGATCGGCTGGTGCTCAGCGGCGTGCGCGAGCTGCTCGGCCTCACTCGCGCGCGCGCCGTGCTGTCGGGCGGCGCGGGCCTATCCGGCGAACTGTTCGAGCGCTTCCGCGCCTTCGGCGTTCCGCTCGGCAATCTCTACGGCTCGACCGAGGTGGGCCTCATCTCGACGCACCGCCCGGGCAGCAAAAGCCCGCAGACGATGGGCAGCCTCATGCCCTCCGACCCGACGATCACGGGCCCGATCGAAGGCTGGATCGACGAGACCGGCCAGCTCCGGCTCAACGTGCTGGCGTTCAACGGCTATCTCGATGATCCGGACGCGACCTCCTACGTGGGAACGCGCGAGGACGGCTATAAAACCGGCGACGCGGTGCGCCTGGATGACGCCGGCGAGCTGATCTTCCTCGACCGCATCAAGGACCTGCGGCGGCTGTGCACCGGGTTTTCCTATCCGCCCCAGTTCATCGAGAATCATCTGCGCGCCTCCGCGATGATCCGCGATGCCATCGTCATCGGCGACGAGAGCCGCGACTGCGTCGTCGCCCTGATCAACATCGACGCGGAAATCGCCGGCCGTTTCGCGGAGCTGCACGGCCTCGCCTTCGGGACGTTTCCCGAGCTCAGTCAGCTGCCGGCGGTGCGGGAGGAAATCGCCGGCGCGATCGCCCAGGTCAACCGGCTGGTCGACCCCCCGGCGCGCATCGTCGCGTTCGCCAACCTTCCCAAGGAGCTCGACGCGGATGAATCCGAGCTCACGCGCTCGCGCAAGCTCCGGCGCGAGCTGATCCACGAACGCTATGCGGCCATGATCGACGCGCTCTACCGCGGAGACGAGACGCTCGAGACCGAGATCAAGGTCAACTATCAGGACGGCACGACGAGCCTGCTCCGCACGACCATCGCCCTCAACAGGATCGCGCGCGGGTCATGATCAATCTTCTTCAAATCCTGATCGAAGGCGCGCTCGTCGGTCTCGTCTACGGGCTGGTGGCCATCTCCTTCGTCGTCATCTATCGCGCCTCCCGCATCATCAATCTGGCGCAGGGCGAAATCCTTGTGTTCGGCGCGCTGTTCCTCTGGACAGCCTCTCTCGGCGCGGCCCATGCCGGCTATCCCATTCCCCTTCCGCTGAGCCTCGCCATCACGCTCGGCGCCTGCATCCTGTTCGGCTTGGCCCTCGAACGCTTCGTCTTCCGGCCGCTCATCAGCCAGCCCGCGTTCGCGATCTTCATGGCGAGCATCGCGCTCCTGATCCTGCTGCGCGGCGTTGCCCAGCTCGTCTGGGGCGCCGGCACACGCTCGTTTCCCATCATCTTCCCCGAGGGCGGATTCAATTTCGGACCGTTCCTCATCAACACGCGGCTGTTCATGGGTGGCGTCTTCACGCTCGCCCTCGCCTTCGGCCTGCACGCGTTCTTCACCCGCACCCGGCAGGGTCTGCGCCTGGCAGCCGTCGCGGAGAGCCACGACATCGCGCTCTCGCTCGGCGTCTCGGTCCGATGGGCCATCGCGGTGGCGTGGATCTTCGGCACGGTGGTCGCCACCTGCGCGGCGATGGTCCTGCTCTCCGGCCGGATCGTCTCGCTCGAAGTTGCGACCATAGGCTTCAAAGCCTTGCCGGTCGCGCTTCTTGGCGGTCTCGAATCCATCCGCGGCGCGCCGCTCGCCGGCATCCTGATCGGCCTCGGCGAGGCAATCGCGATGGCCTACCTGGATCCGATCACCAACGGGGCGGCTTCCGGCGTGTTGCCCTACGCGGTGATGATCGCGGTCCTGCTCGTGCGGCCGCAGGGCCTTTTCGGCTGGAAACGGATCGAGAGGCTCTGAGCATGCTGCCCACAGGCGTCCACTCCCTCTCTTATGCCGACGATGCGCGCCTGCTGCGCACGACGCGCTCGCGGCTGTGGTTTGCCCTGCTCGCGTCGGCGCTGCTCCTCTACCCTGCCGTCGCCGGCCCCTACATGCTCGGCGTGATGACCAACATGTTCATCACGCTGATGGCGGTCTACGGGCTCTACGTCACCGTCGGCATGGCCGGCCAGATCAACATCGCGCAATCGGCATTCGTCGGCGTCGGCGCCTTCGCCGCAGCCAAGCTCTCCGCATCCGGCATTCCGTTCTTCCTCGCCATCCCGGTCGCGGCGCTGGTCACGGGGCTCGTCTCGATCCTGTTCGCACTGCCGGCGGCTCGCGTGAAGGGCTTCTACCTGGCGCTGACGACGCTGGCGGCACAGGTCGTCTTTCCGATCGTCATACTGGCGCTGCCGACCGACTGGCTCGGCGGCCTGGTCGGCATTGCCGTCGAGCCGATCCGCATCGGATCCCTCACTATCGGCGCGCCGGTCCACTTCTACTACCTTACGCTGATCCTGGTCGCGCTGGCGACGGTCGCGGCCTTCAACCTCAAGCGCTCGCGCTTCGGCCGCGCCCTGATCGCCGTGCGCGACAACGACATCGTCGCCGAGGTGATGGGCGTACCCGTCTTCAAGATCAAGATTCTGGCGTTCTTCGTCGGCTCGCTCTTTGCCGGTGTCGCCGGCGCATGCATGGCTTACTTCCTGCAATTCGTGACCGCATCGAGCTTCTCGCTTTTCACATCGGTCTGGTACCTCGGGATGCTGATCGTCGGCGGCGCGGGCAGCGCGCTCGGCGCCATCCTCGGCGTCGTTTTCATCACGATCCTGCAGGAAGGCCTGCACGGCGTGGCCAACACACTGATGCAGTCGGGCGCCAGCGGCGGCGTCCTCTTCGCCCTGACGTCGATCGTTCTCGGCGGCTGCATCCTGCTCGCGCTCATTTTCGAACCGCGTGGGCTCGCGCACCGATGGTCGGTGCTCAAGACGACATTCCAGCTTTGGCCGTTCCCGCGCAACTGACAGGTACACGACGCAGCAAGACGAGTATCGACAAGGAGGAAACGAACATGAAATTCAAGCGAACCCTACTGGCGGCAGCGATGCTTGCCGCATCCAGCCTGAGTGCTCCTGCAGCCGACTACATATTCAGCGCCAGCGCCGACTATTCCGGCCCCTTCGCCGACGTCATGCCGAACGCGATGTCCGGCATCAACGCGGTCGCGAACTGGTGGAACGCGGAGGTCGGCAAGAAGCTCGGCGTCAACGTGCAGGTGAAGATCTACGACATGCGCTATGACCCGGCGCAGATCGCCAAAACCTGGCCGTCGATCCTGTCGTCCGACCACCCCATCATGCACCTGGGCTTCGGATCGCCCGACCTCGTGACGCTGATGAAGCGGCTTCCCGGCGACAAGGTGCCGATGCTGATCGGCACGGCGATGGTGGGCCTGGTGTGGGTGCCGAACGGCTGGCACTACTCGATCCGGCCGACCTACAGCCACGAGTTCGCGGGCCTGCTGTCCTATCTCCAGGAGAAGAAGGGCAAGAAGCTCGTCATCGGGCCGATCAGCACGCAGACGCAGGCCGGCTTCGTCGATCAGGTCAACGGCGTGCGCAAGCTCGCGGAGACCTATCCCGACCGCTTCCAGGTTCTGGACACGCAGTGGGTCGAGGCTTCGCCGGTCTCGCTTACCGCCAATGTCCGCACGCTTGCGGCCGGCAATCCTGATGTCCTGCTCATCGGCGGCACCACCGCGCAGGTGATCGCCGCCGCGAAAGCAATGGGTGAGCTCAACGTGAAAATTCCGATCATTGCCTCGACCCACAACGGGCTGACGGAGGTGGCGAAGGCCATCAACCTGTCGTCGCTCGAAGGGTCCTACTCGGCCTTTTCGTTCGCGGCACCCGAGCAGCCCAATCTGCCGATCGAGAAGATCTACAATCAGTACAAGAAGGACGGGCAATGGGGCCTGATCACCGCCCAGTCGGCGGCGCAGGCGCTGCTGGCCTTCCGCGTCCTCGAAAAAGCGATTGCCAAGGTCGGCGCCGACAAGGTGACCGGCGAAGCGATGCGCAATGCGCTGCTGGAGAACAAGTTCACGGAGCAGGAGCTGCTCGGTGCGCTGCCGACGCTCGACTTCGACGACACGGCGCCGTTCCCGATCGGCGACATCAAGGCCACGGCCGAAGTCGTGCAGGGCGGCAAGATCCAGCCGATCGGTGGCGGCTGGCTCACCGTGCCCGCCCTGAAGAAGTGGTAAGCGGAGAGACGCAAGGCCAGCCATGGGTCTCGTGCTATCCAACGTCGATGTGGTCTACGGCGGGGTGATCCAGGTCCTCCGTTCCGCGAACCTCGAGGTGCCCGACGGGCAGATGGTTGTCCTGCTCGGCTCCAACGGAGCGGGCAAGACGACCACCCTGAAGGCGATCTCGGGGCTGCTGCACTCGGACCTCGGTGCGGTCACGGCAGGCCGCATCGTCTTCGACGCAACGGACATCACCAACGGCGACCCGGTCGACATCTTCGGCCGGGGCGTCGTCCAAGTGATGGAGGGCCGCAAGGTGCTGGAGCATCTGACGGTCGAGCAGAACCTCATGGTTGGCGCGCATCGGCGTTCGGACCAGAAGTCGGTCAAGGCCGATCTGGACCGCGTCTACGGGTACTTCCCGAAGCTGCCCGGTCTCCTGAAGCGGACCGCCGGCTATCTCTCCGGCGGCGAGATGCAGATGCTTCTCATCGGGCGCGCGCTGATGGCGCGCCCGAAACTCCTGGTCCTCGACGAGCCATCGATGGGGCTCGCGCCCGTTCTCGTCGAGCAGCTCTTCCAGGCCATCGGCCGCATCAAGCAGGAAGAAGGCCTGACCATCCTGCTGGTCGAGCAGAATGCGAGAGCCGCCATCGCGCAATGCGATTACGGGTATGTCATGGACGGCGGGCGCATCGTGCTGCATGGCACGCGTGCGCAGCTGGAGAACAACCAGGACGTCCAGGAATTCTATCTGGGTTATGCCGGCGCCGAGGGCCGCAACCGCTTCCAGAACATCAAGCACTATCGGCGGCGCAA
>JBFWWW010000095.1:0-14108 GCA_050245975.1 Hyphomicrobiaceae bacterium | reverse complement strand
CGATGAGCGCGTTGAGGATCTCCTCCTCCGCCTCGAGCGAAGCGTCGATGTTGCGGGCGAGAGACGCATCCGGATGGCCGGACTGGCGCTCGCACAGGCTCGTCGCATAGAGGCGGGCGGCGTTGAGCGGCTGCAGGACGTCATGGCTTGCGGCGGCGAGGAAGCGCGTCTTGTCGAGGCTCGCCTCATCGGCGGCGGTCTTCGCAACGCCGAGCGCGGCGTTGACCTCCATCAACTCGGCGGTACGCTCAGCGACGCGCCGCTCCAGCGTCTCGTTGACCCGCGCCAGCGCCTCCGCGGCGGCGACGCGATCGGTGATGTCGGCATAGGTCGTCACGATGCCGCCCTGCGGCATCGGCGCGGTGCGAATCTCCAGAATGCGCCGGCCGCCGTCGATCTCCTCCTGGAACGTCTCCTTCGTCAGCGCCAGCTTCACCATCCGGTCGGCGACGAGACGGTCGATGTTGCCGGGACCGAAATCACCGCGCATGGCGCAGGTGCGCAAAATGATATCGAGCGGCACGCCGACGCGGCCGAGCTCGGCCGGTATGTCGAGCAGCTCGCGGAACTGGCGGTTCCAGCAGATCAGCCGCATGTCCTTGTCGAACACCGACAACCCGTGCCGCACCTGATCGAGGGCGGACTGCAGCAGGTCGCGATTGTACTGCAGCGCCTCGGAGGCATCGTCGAGCAGCTTGAGCGCCGACTGGCTGCCGAAGTTGCCGCGCCGCAGCAGCAGCGACAGAACGAGACGCGCGGAGGCGGCGCCGATCGCACTGGCGAGCAGATGCTCGGTGAACCGCACCACATGGATGTCGGCCTCCGCGTCCGGACGCAGGCGCGAGTTGCGGCTCGCGGCGTATTCGGCAAACGAGCGCTCGGCTCGCTCCGCACCGAGATAGCGCGCCGCGGTATGCTGCAGGTCGGCGACCGTGACCGACGTGCGCCAGAGGCGGAAGGTCGACGGGGCAGCGACCGGCCGCGGCGGATCGTCCTGAACGAAAATGTGCGCCTGCAGCCGCTCCACGGGCTCGGGGCTGCGCAGCAGCGACACGAAGACGAAGCACGCAATGTTGATGGCGACGCTCCACAGGACGCCGTGCGTCAACGGCTCGAAGCGCAGATAGAACAGCGCCTGCGGCGCCAGGAAGCCGATGCCGAACGGCCCTTCCGTGAGGATCGAGAGCGGCAGCAGCTGCGCCTGCACGATCCAGGGCAGGAGCAGCGTGTAGGACCAGACCAGGAACCCGCCCACGATGCCGGCAATGGCGCCACGCGCCGTCGCCCGGCGCCAGATCAGACCGCCGAAGAACGCCGGCGCAAACTGGGCAATGGCCGCAAAGGAAACCAGCCCGATGGAGGCCAGGCCGCGCGTCTGGCCGAGCAGGTGGTAGAACAGGTAGCCGAGCAGCACGATGGCGAAGATCGCGACCCGCCGGACGAGGAGCAGCTGCCCGGTCATGTCGGCGCCGGACCGGCCTTCGTCGCTGCGGCCGCGCAGCAGCAGGGGCACCACGAGCCCGTTGCAGACCATGATCGACAGCGCAACGCTGTCGACGATCACCATGGCGGTCGCCGCGGACAGGCCGCCGACGAACGCGAACAAGGTGATGACCTCGGCCCCCTGCGTCAGAGGCAGCGCCAGCACGAACACGTCGGCATCGAATTCCCCGGGCGAGAACATCAGCCGCCCGGCGGCGGCGATGGGGACGACGAACAGATTGATCAGCACGAGGTAGAGCGGGAACAGCCAGCGCGCGCGGACGAGCTCGCGCTCGGAATTGTTCTCGACCACCGTCACGTGGAACTGCCGCGGCAGGAGAAAGATGCAGACGACGGACAGGAACGTCACCGTCAGCCACATGCCGCCGTGCAGGCCCTGCGCGAAAACGGAGCGGATCTGCATGTCGGCGCTGGCGCGCGCCCAGAATTCGCCGATGCCGCCGAAAAGCCAGATGACGACAAAAATGCCCACCGTCAGGAACGCCGCGAGCTTCACGATCGACTCGGCGGCCACAGCCAGCATCAGGCCGTCCTGATGCTCGGTCGCGTCGATGTGGCGCGTTCCGAACAGCACGGCGAACGCGGCCATCGCCATGGCGATGAAGAAGGCGGTGTCCGTCGGCGCGTTGAGCGGCTCGAAGAGACGCGAACCCAGGAGGGTTTCGACGGACAGCGACACCGCCTTCAGCTGCAGGGCGATGTAGGGCAGCGTGCCGGCCACCGCGATCACCGTCACCAGGGCGGCCACCGCCTGGCTCTTGCCGTAGCGGGCCGCAAGGAAATCCGCGACGGAGGTGATGTTCTGGCTCTTCGCCAGGCGCACGACGCGCTGGATCAGGCGCGAGCCGAACAGGAACAGCAGGATCGGCCCGGCGTAGACGGCGGCGAAGTCATAGCCGCTGACGGCGGCAAGGCCGACGGACCCGAAGAACGTCCACGAGGTGCAGTAGACCGCAAGCGACAGGGCATAGATGAGCGGCCGGCCGTCTCCGCCCTTGCGCGACCGGATGGTGCGGTCCGCGTACCAGGCGAGCGCGAACAGGAAGCTCAGATAGCCGAGCGCGAGCGCGAATACGCTCCAACCTTCGATCATGCGGCACTTCGCTCCCTGAGCGGGCCTTCCCGACCGGGCCCTGCCGACCGCGGCACGCCGGCCGCCCTGCCCGGCGGGCCGGACCGACCTGCCCGGCAGGCAAAACCTCGCGGCCGACATTGTGGCGGACACGGAGCGGGCTGTCCAACCCGGGGCGGCAACAGCCTTACGAGCCGTGGACCGGGCCAATCAAGGCGGTTGCACGGGCCCGGGGCTGATTTACTGTCGGCATTATTTGAGAATCAGGTCGCCACAGCAGGGAGAGCGGCGCATGAGCTTCTTGTCCGAATTCCGGGAGTTTGCCCTCAAGGGAAATGTCGTCGACCTGGCGGTCGGCGTCATCATCGGCGCAGCATTCGGCAAGATCGTGTCGGCGCTGGTGGACAACGTGCTCATGCCGCCGATCGGGTTCGTTCTCGGCGGCGTGGATTTCAAGGACCTCGCCATCAACATCGGCACGCAGGCGTCACCGGTCCTCATCAAGTACGGCAACTTCATCCAGACCGTGGTCGATTTCGCGATCATCGCGTTCGTGCTGTTCGTGGTCATCAAGGCCATGAACACGCTGAAGCGCCGGTTCGAGAAGAAGGTCGAGGCGACGCCGACGCCGCCATCGCCCTCCGAGCAGTACCTGCGGGAAATCCGCGACGCGCTCGTCAAGAAATAAGGGCGGCTCAGGCGGCAGGCGCTAGCTGCGCACCGAGCAGCTGCCGCCGCCGAGAACACAGAATTTCGCGCAGTGCGGATGGCAGAGCTTGACCGCGCCGCGGTCGAACATGCCGCCGTGCGCGCGAGCGGCCTCCGCAAGCGTGTCGCCCATCTCGAAGCGGGGGTCGTAGGGAAGAAGCGTGCAGGGCAGCACGACCGCACGGTCGGCGCCCTTGCGCTTCACGACCATCCGGCTCGAGGCGCACATCATGTCGCCCGGGTCCTTGTGCAGGATCGACCAGCATGCCGTGGTGATTTCCGGCACGCTGGCCGACGCATCCATTTCCGGCAGCAGAACCAGGGCGGCGGGATCGGCGGCATCGACCGGCCAGCCGTGCCTGCGGATGAGCGCCGCATATCCGGCACGCGCCTCTGCCTCCGTCTCGCCCCAGCACGTGCGCCCCGCGAGCGCCACACGGAAGCCCCGTGCCGCAAGCCAGTCGAGGCCGGCAATGGTCGGTTCCCAGGAGCGGCGCCCGCGCTCGGTTTCATGCCGCGCGCGCGTGAAGTGGTCGAGGCTGACGCGCAGCGTCAGTCTCCGACCGTGGCGGGCCAGAAGATCGAGCAGGGCCGCCCTGATCTTCGGCCGCTGCATCGGCCGCATCGCATTGGTCAGGACGAGAGCGTCGAAACCGCGCGCGAGCGCGTCGGCAAGGATCAGGGGAAATTCGGGATTGAGGAACGGCTCGCCGCCCGTGAAGCCGATCTCCCGCGCGCCGAGCGCTTCGGCCTCGTCAAGATAGGGAGCCGTCTCCGCGAGCGTGATGTAGGCGAGACGGTCGTTGCGCGGGCTCGATTCGATGTAGCAGTTGCGGCAGGTGATGTTGCAGAGCGTGCCGGTGTTGATCCAGAGCGTTTCGAGCCGCCGCAAGGCAACGCGCGCGCGTTCCTCGCCCTTCGCCGTCGTGTCCGGATCGGAGAACTTCGCCTCCGATAAAAGGCCTTCCATGCTTCGACCGCCCAACGCGCAGAAATGATCTCCCCTGCTAGCATGGCAGGGATGCGATGCGCCTCACAATGCGGTTATCGGCGCAAGGCGCGGCATCAAAGTCCGATCAGGCGCCCGATTGCCGACAGCATCCCGCCGCCGATGCGGCCGAGCACAATGCCGGCGAGAACCGCCGCGCCCCAGCCGCCGGCACGCATGAGCGTCTCGCGGACATTGGGCAGGACGCGGATGTCCGCGATCTGATCGGGGAAGGCGATTTCCGCCGCCAGACCGTCCGGCCCGACGCTGCGCGCCGACAAGGTGACGAGCACGCGCGCGGTGCCGCGCTGCTGCGGCGTGACGAGCCAGCGCCAGCTCGCATGGTCGTCCTGCGACAGACCCTGCGAGTTCTCGACCCATTGCGTTTCCGGCGATCCGGCCTCGATCCAGAGCCGGCCGTCGGCGGAGCGCAGGCGCACCGACATGGCGCGGACGATGAAGGGCGCGGGGGCACCTCTGGCATCCGCGCCGCCCGCGGCTGCCTCGATCCAATCGCGCGGGATGCGAACCTCGATCGTCGCCGGCGTAGCGACGTGGAGCGTCCGCGGCACGCCCTCGAGCAATCGCCCCAGGGCGGACCGCATGGACCGGCGCGGCGCAGGGTGCGGCGACGGGCTTTCCGCGTAGGGCACGACCTCGTCCACCACGGGAGGATAGGGAGCGCCTGCAATGTCCTCGGCAGAGGGCGCGGGATGCGCCTGCCGGACCATCGCCCGGCGCGAGGCGGCCTCGGGCCAGGGGATCGGGTGCTCCGCGACGCCGGGCTCGGCGCGCGCACCGGGAAGCGGCGGACGCTGCGGGCCCTCGCCCGGAGAAATGGGCCGCACCGGGAAGGGGAGCGGGGCAGGGTTGAGCGGCGGCGACGGCGTGCGCACGCGCCCGCCGGGAAGCGGCCTCGGCTGCGGCGGCTGCGGCTCGCGAGTCCGCACCGGCGCATGCATCGGCTCCTCGTGCACCGGAGGCTCGTCCTCGTACTCCGGCTCGTCCGGCTCTTGCGGAGCGGGACGAAACGCCTCGGCAGCGGGATGAGCCATGGGATGAGTCACGGGATGAACCGGGCGATGAGCCGTGGGAGCGGCCTCCGCCGCCCTGCGCTCGATGCGCGCCCTGACGGACGCCAGCGCTTCGTCGGCCATCGTCGACAGCGGCGGCGCGGCGGCAGACGATGGCGCCGGCTGCGGCTCGCGCGGCGCGGCGATCTCCTCGGGCACATCTTCGGGCGCGCGGTCCGGCATCCGCTGCGGCTGCCGGGGCGCGGAAGGGGCGGGGCGCGCCTTCGCGGCCGCCTGCAGCGCTCGGATGGCGTGCTCGAACGTCAGGCCCAACGTCTTGAGAAGCCCGGCGGCCGGGCTCTTGCCGTCGCCGACGATGGCCGCAAGCACGATGGCGCCGTCGATCTGGCGGCGCCGCGACTGGCGGGCGGCGGATGCGGCCGCCTGGAGGATGCGCGCCAGGTCACCGTCGAGCCCGGGCTCGGCACCGGGGCCGAGCCGCATCTCGTCCGGCAGCCGGCTGAGATAGGCCGAAACCTCGGCATTGAGCTGCGCCGGATCGACGGCGCTCGCGACCAGCACGGTGGCGGCATCCGGATCCTCGGTCAGCGCCAGCAGCAGATGCTCGAGCATCACCGACCGGTGCGACTGGGCGCGCGCGAACAGAAGCGCCCGCTCCAGGCTGCGCTCCAGAGCCGGCGACTTTTCGATCGGGCCGATCTGATCCGCGAGCGGCTGCGGCATTACCATCTTCCTCCGGCCCATCATCCCGGGGGCGCCCGCGGAGCCGTCGCGAGCGCCAGATTGTGTCCGCAACCCATTCCCGATGCGGCGAATCTGCTGATTCCGTCGAGTCTACCGCATGCCCTGCCGGAAGGACATGAGCGGCTCGCCGCGGGACGGGCGCACGCTCGGTCTTGCATCCAAATGGGGGCAAATTTCGTTGAGCCGGCCGGGACTGCCGGTGTAAGACCGACGGGCGCCGGCGGCGCGGGGGCCGGGAACACCCCAGGGACGCCGGACCGGCGACCTGGATGACAGCGGCAATGAGCAAAACACCTTCAAAACCCACCGGCAGCGCGGCCGAACCGATCTCGGCCCATACCCAGGCGCGCATCCTGGCCGAGGCCTTGCCGCACCTCATCAAGTACGACGAGCAGACGGTCGTCATCAAGTTCGGCGGGCACGCCATGGGCGATACGGCCCTGGCCGACGCCTTCGCCCAGGACATCGTCTATCTCAAGCAGTCGGGCGTGAACCCGATCGTCGTGCACGGCGGCGGGCCGCAGATCGCCGCCATGCTCAAAAAGCTCGAGATCAAGTCCGACTTCGTGCACGGCCTGCGCGTCACCGACAAGCCGACCGTCGAGGTGGTCGAGATGGTGCTCGCCGGCGCCATCAACAAGGAAATCGTCTCCGCGATCAACCGGCAGGGCGGCAAGGCCGTCGGCATCTCGGGCAAGGACGCGAACCTGATGATCGCGCGCAAGATCACCGAGATGGTCGATCCCGAGTCGAACATCATGAAGGCGGTGGACATCGGCTACGTCGGCGATCCGGCGGAGGTGAACCCGCACATCGTCGAGGTCATCTCCAAGTCCGACCTCATCCCGGTGATCGCGCCCGTCGGCATCAGCCGCGAGGGGCAGACGCTCAACATCAACGCCGACACGTTCGCCAGCGCGCTCGCCGCCCGCATGAAGGCCAAGCGGCTGCTGCTTCTGACCGACGTCGCCGGCGTGCTCGACAAGACCAAGACCCTGCTCACGGAGCTGACGGTGGACGAAGCGCGCGGCCTGATCCGCGACGGCACCATCTCGGGCGGCATGATCCCCAAGATCGAGGGCTGCATCGAGGTGGTGGAGGCCGGCGTCGAGGCCGTCGTCATCATCGACGGCCGCGTTCCGCACTGCGTGCTGCTGGAGCTCTTCACCGAGCACGGCGTCGGCACGCTGGTCGGCCGCACCGGCAAGAAGAAGGGCTGACGGTGGATCGCGCGCCGTCACGCACGAACGGGCAGGAGCCGGCCCTGCCGCAGCGCGATTTCTCCGGCACGCGCACCTGGATCTTCGACCTCGACAACACGCTCTATCCTGCCGAATGCAACCTCTTCGCGCAGGTGGACCGGAAGATGAGCGATTTCATCGCCGAGTTCCTCGGCGTGCCGGAACCCTACGCCCGGCATCTGCAGAAGACGTACTATCGCCAGTTCGGCACGACGCTCGCAGGGCTGATGCAGGTGCACAAGATGGAGCCGACGCGGTTCCTCGAATACGTGCACGACATCGACCTGGCCAGCGTGCCGGAATTGCCCGCGCTCGCCGCCGCCATCTCCGCGCTCCCCGGCCGCAAGCTGATCTTCACGGCCGGATCGCGGCGCCATGCGGAGCGGGTGGCCGGCAAGCTCGGCGTGCTGCATCTGTTCGAGGACATCTTCGACATCGTCGGCTCGGACTTCATTCCGAAGTCGCAGCGCGGGGCCTATGACAAGCTGCTCGCCGCACACGGCGTGGACGCGGCGACGTCGGCCATGTTCGAGGACATGCCGCACAACCTCGAAGCCGCGCACGGACTCGGGATGACGACCGTGCTGGTGCATGCGGGCGACCGCTACGACCACCCGGTGCAGCGGCAGATCCGCGCCTGGTCCGCGCCGCCGCGGCACGTCCATTTCATGACCGACGATCTCGCCGCCTTCCTGGCGCCGCTGGCGCCGGGCCTGGAACGGCCCGGCACCGCCGCGTGAAGATCAGCCGCGGCCCTCGAAGGGCATCGCCGTCGCCTTGACCGTCATGAACAGAACGTTGGCGTCGAGCGGCATGCTGGCCATGTAGCGGATGGCCGATCCGCAGTGCTCCACGTCCATCACCGGCTCCGGCGCGACCGTGCCGTTGGCCTGCGGGACGCCGGCCTTCATGCGCCCGCCCATCGCCGTGTCGGCGTTGCCGATGTCGATCTGGCCGCAGGCGATGTCGAACTTGCGCCCGTCGAGCGCGATGCACTTCGTGAGCCCCGTGATGGCGTGCTTCGTCGTCGTGTAGGGCGCCGAGTTGGGGCGCGGCGCATAGGCCGAGATGGAGCCGTTGTTGACGATGCGGCCGCCGCGCGGGCTCTGCGCCTTCATGATGCGGATCGCCTCCTGCGCGCACAGGAAGGAGCCGGTCAGGTTGACGTCGACCACGGCCTTCCACTGCTCGTAGGTGAGGTCTTCCATCGGCACCGGAGGCGCACCCATGCCGGCGTTGTTGAACAGGAAGTCGAGCCGGCCGAACGCCGACTTCGTTTCAGCGAACAGCCGCTTCACGTCGTCGGGCTTGCCGACGTCGGCCTGGATGGCGATCATCCTGCCGCCGCCGGACTTGGCCATGGCGATGGTCTTTTCCAGCTCTTCCTTGCGCCGGCCGGTCACGGCGACCGACCAGCCGTCGCCCTGCAGCGCCAAGGCAGCCGAGCGGCCGATGCCCGAGCCGCCGCCCGTCACAAGCGCGAATTTGTTCTGAGACGCCATGTTGTCCTCCCGTGCGTGGTGCGCAACCGGAGGCAACCTAACCTCAACCGCGGCGCATGCGCCAGCGGGTTCGCTGGCGGCGGCGGACGCGGAAGGTCAGCGCGTGGGAACGGGCTTGTCGCCGCGATAGTCGTAGAAGCCGCGCTGCGTCTTGCGGCCGAGCCAGCCGGCCTCGACGTACTTCACCAGCAGCGGACAGGGTCGGTACTTGGAGTCCGCCAGCCCCTCGTAGAGCACCTGCATGACGCTGAGGCAGGTGTCGAGGCCGATGAAGTCGGCCAGCTCGAGCGGCCCCATCGGATGATTGGCGCCGAGCCGCAGCGCCTTGTCGATGGATTCGACGGTGCCGACGCCCTCATAGAGCGTGTAGACGGCCTCGTTGATCATCGGCAGCAGGATGCGGTTGACGATGAAGGCCGGGAAATCCTCCGAGACCGCGGTGGTCTTGCCCAGGCTCTCGACGAACTTGCGCGCGGTGGCGAAGGTGTCGTCCTCGGTCGCGATGCCGCGGATCAGCTCGACGAGCTGCATGAGCGGCACCGGGTTCATGAAGTGCATGCCGATGAACCGTTCCGGACGGTCCGTGGTCGAGGCGAGGCGGGTGATGGAGATCGAGGAGGTGTTGCTGGCCAGCAGGGCGGTCTTCGACAGCACCGGACAGAGGTCGGAGAATATCTTGCGCTTGACGCCCTCGTCCTCGGTCGCGGCCTCGATCACCAGGTCGGCGTCACCGAAGCTCTTGATGTCGGAAACGATCCTAATGCGCTTCAGGGCCGCGGACATGTCCGCATCCTTGATGATGCCGCGCTGCACCTGGCGCGCCATGTTCTTCTCGATGATGGAGATGGCCTTCTGCGCCGCCTCCGTCTTCAGGTCGTAGATGCCGACGTCGTAGCCGGCGAGCGCGACGACGTGGGCGATGCCGTTGCCCATCTGGCCGGCGCCGATGATGCCGATCTTGGAGATCGTCTGGCCGTCCGCGGCGCCCTTCTGGCCTGCCGTTGCCGGCTTTTTGCTTTTGAGGCTTGCATCCATGATGCCTGCTCCTGTCCAATCCCCTCGACGGGCGCCCGGTCCGACCGGGCTGCCCCGACTGCCCCCGAGTGTCAGTGACCCGCCTTCTCAAGCGCGGCCTTGAGCTCCGGCAGCGCCTGGAACAGGTCCGCCACCAAGCCGTAGTCCGCCACCTGGAAGATCGGCGCCTCGGCATCCTTGTTGATGGCGACGATCACCTTCGAGTCCTTCATGCCGGCGAGATGCTGGATCGCGCCGGAGATGCCGACCGCAATGTAGAGCTCGGGCGCGACGACCTTGCCCGTCTGCCCGACCTGGTAGTCGTTCGGGACGAACCCGGCATCGACGGCGGCGCGGCTCGCGCCCATCGCGGCGCCGAGCTTGTCGGCCACCGGCTCGATGTAGGTCTTGAAGTTCTCGCCCGACTGCATGCCGCGGCCGCCGGAAATGACGATGCGCGCGGCGGTCAGCTCGGGACGGTCGGACTTCTGGATCTCGGCCTTCTCGAACGTGGACGCGCCGACGGCGGCGGGAGCCGCGACCGGCTCGACGGCCGCCGAGCCCGACGTGCCGACCGCCTGGAACGAGGCGGTGCGGACGGTGACGACCTTCTTCTTGTCGCTGCTCTGGACCGTCTGCAGCGCGTTGCCGGCATAGATCGGCCGCTCGAACGTGTCGGGCGAGACGACCTTCGTGATGTCGGAAACCTGCATCACGTCGAGCAGCGCGGCGACGCGCGGCATGATGTTCTTGGACGCGGCGGTCGATCCGGCGACGACGGCATCGTAGTTCGCCATCAGCGGCACGATCAGCGCCGCCATCTCCTCGGCGAGCTGGTGCTCGTACTGCGGCGCATCCGCCAGCAGCACCTTGGCGGCGCCGTCGAGCCTGGCAGCGGCCTCGGCGACCGGCTTGCAGCCGGCGCCCGCGACCAGCACGTGCACCTCCTGGCCGAGCGCCTTGGCCGCGGCCATCGTCTTGGCGACCGAGGTGCCGAGCGTCTTGTTGTCGTGATCGGCAACGAGAAGGACGGCCATCAGAGCACCCCCGCGCTTTTCAGCTTGGCGACCAGCTCGGCCGCGTCGGCAACCTTCACGCCGGCCTTGCGGCCCGGCGGCTCGGCCGTCTTCAGAACCTTGAGGCGGGGCGCGATATCGACGCCGAGATCAGCCGGCTTCTTCACGTCGAGCGGCTTCTTCTTCGCCTTCATGATGTTGGGCAGCGACGGATAGCGCGGCTCGTTGAGCCGGAGGTCGGTCGTCACCACGGCCGGCAGCTTGACCTTGATGGTCTCGAGACCGCCGTCGACCTCGCGCGTCACGTGCAGCGCGTCGGCCTCGACCGCGATCTTGGAGGCGAAGGTCGCCTGCGGCCAGCCGGCGAGCGCGGCGAGCATCTGGCCGGTCTGGTTGCAGTCATCGTCGATGGCCTGCTTGCCGGCGATGACGAAGGACGGCTTCTCGACGTCGGCGACGGCCTTGAGCAGCTTGGCGACCGCCAGCGGCTCGACCGTCTGCCCGTCCTCGGTCTCGACGAGAATGCCGCGGTCGGCACCCATCGACAGCGCGGTGCGGATCGTCTCCTGCGCCTTGGCCGGACCGATGGAGACGACGACGACCTCCTGGACCTGACCCTTTTCCTTCAGCCGGATGGCTTCCTCGACAGCGATCTCGTCGAACGGGTTCATCGACATCTTGACGTTGGCGAGCTCGACGCCCGACCCGTCGGACTTGACGCGAATCTTGACGTTGTAGTCGACGACCCTTTTCACGGGGACGAGAACTTTCATCTGTGAGGGGCTCCTCGGCTCTTGCTTGGCATCCGGGGCAAGTCAGCAGTGCGCCGGCCGGTGGCGCAGCCCGGGGCCAGCGCAACGGAAAGCGATTGCTGGGTCCCCGGCCAAAAGGAACTTGCCTTTCGCAACTGCGAAAATTGATAGGATTTGCTGCATCCGGTGTCAATCGGCCACTGGAATGAGCATCGGCTTCAGGGCTGAACGGGTCCGGCGAGGCGGCGGTCGAACAGCGGCACCCCCGGCCGGCGCATCACCAGCACCAGAACGGCGCCGGCGACGATGCCGCCGATATGAGCCCACCAGGCGACCTGCCCGGCTTGCGGGATCAGCACCATCACGAGCTGGGTCAGTATCCAGGCGCCGAGGGCGAAGGCTGCCGAGATCTTCAGCGGAATGAACCGGAACGCCAGGATCCAGACCCGCACGCGCGGGTGCAGCAGCAGATAGGCGGACACCACGCCGGCGACGGCGCCGCTGGCGCCGATCAACGGCGCCTGCGAGTCGGGCAGCATGTACGCGTGCGTAAGGCCGGCGATGATGCCGCACAGCAGGTAGAAGACCAGGAAGCGGACGTGGCCCATGGCGTCCTCGACATTGTCGCCGAAGACCCAGAGGAACAGCATGTTCGACGACAGATGGATGATGTCGCCGTGGATGAACATGTAGGTGAGGAACGTATAGCTCTCCGGAATCGGGAACACATCGAGCGGGCCGTGCGCCGAGCCGCCGAACGGTCCGACCTGGAAGAACTCGGACGGCACGATGGCGAAGCTGGCGACGGCGGCCTGGTTGGTGCCGGCCGACTGGAACAGGAATTCGATCACGTTGAGCGCGATGAGACCGACCGTGACCCACTGAAACCGGATCGAGCGCAGCGGATTGTCGTCAAAGATCGGAATGAACACCGCGCCCCCCTATGGCTGCGCCTATTGGTTCTGCCCCGGAACCCAGAGAACATCATCGGCGCCGCGACCGTTCACGTAGCGGCTGGCGACGAACAGGAAGTCGGAAAGCCGGTTGAGATAGTGCAGGGCCGGCTGGCTCACGGGCTCGTCGGGAAGCCGCGCCAGCTCGACGACGCAGCGCTCGGCGCGGCGGCAGACCGTGCGGGCGACATGCAGCGCGGCAGCCGCCGCCGTGCCGCCCGGCAGAACGAACGAGCGCAGCGGCTGCAGCTCGCCGTTGAGGCGGTCGATCTCGGCCTCGAGCCGCGACACCTGCGCGGCCTTGATGCGCAGCGGCGCGCGGCCGGTCTTCTCCTGCCGCTCGGCATCGCTGTCGGGCACGCACAGATCGGCGCCGAGATCGAAGAGGTCGTTCTGGATGCTCTTCAGGACGGCATCGAGGGCGGCGTCCGACGTCGTCAGATGTGCGCGGGCCATGCCGACCGCGGCATTCGTCTCGTCGACCGTGCCGTAGGCCGCGATGCGCAGCGAATCCTTGGGAATGCGCCGCCCCGTTCCCAGCGCGGTCGTGCCGTCGTCGCCGGTGCGCGTGTAGATTTTATTCAGAACCACCATCAGGATGTATCCGCGCCAAAAAAAACGTTGCCTGAACCTAAGGCGAGACCGCGCGCGACTCAATGCACGATCGGGAGCGCCGTCGGGCACCGGAGCGCATGGGCCGCTAGTGCCGGAAGAAATACACCGACAGCATGAGCACGATGATGGCGCAGAACTGCAGCCCGACGCGCCAGCGCATCAGGAGCTGGCTCGTGTTGGACTTGCCGCCGCGGAACATGTTCAACAGGCCGAGCAGCAGCACGACAAACACCGCCAGCACGGCGACAACCGACAGGTAGTGGACAAACTTGTCCATCCGCTCAAAGACCTTCCGTTAAGGTTTCGATGATCGCGACCGGCGGCGGCGGGCGGAGCCACATGACTTTGCAACTCACCCACGCCACAATTGCCGGAAATTCTGCTAAGTCATAGCGGCAAATCGCGATCCGGTCACGGCCGGTGATCGGTGTGGGCGCCGGGACCCGAGGTTCCGGTACGAACGGGAACGGTTGAATGGCGGCCAGCCGCGCAACGACGGGCGTCATCGGTCTGAGCGTGGCTGTCGCGGCCCTGGCGGTCGCGCTGCCGGCCATGGCGCAGACCCCGACACCGGACGAAGCGCGCCGCCAGCTCGAGACAAGCCGCAAGCAGCTCGGCGAGAAGGACCGCCGCGCCAAGCAGCTGCAGGCCGACGTGGCCGCGCTCGCCGCCGAGCGCGAGCAGATCAATGCCCGCCTGCTGGCGACCGCCAAGCTGATCCAGGACAGCGAAATCCAGCTCACGGCCATCGAAAGCCGCATGTCCCAGCTGGCGGTACAGGAAAAACAGGTGCGCGCCTCGCTGCAGCAGCGGCACGGGTCCATCTCCATGCTGCTCGCGGCCATGCAGCGCATCGGCCGCAACCCGCCGCCGGTCATGATCACGCAGCGCGAGGACGCGCTGGCGATGGTGCGCAGCGCCATGTTGCTGGCCGACGCGTTCCCGCAGCTCTCGGGCCAGGCCGTC
>JBFWWW010000094.1:0-14125 GCA_050245975.1 Hyphomicrobiaceae bacterium | reverse complement strand
TCGGTGCGACGACCCCGGCAGGTTCGGCGCTGTTGGCGGTCACTGCCCTTCGGCGACCGGCGCGCCCTGTGCGTCGAGGAAGGCGATGCGGATCATGTTGGTCGTGCCCGGGGAGCCAAGCGGCACACCGGCGATGATGATCACGCCTTCGCCGGCCTTGGCGAAGTTTTCCTCGAGCGCGATGCGGCAAGCCTTCCGCACCATGTCGGCCTGATTTTCTGGGTCGCTGGTGAGCACGCAATGGACGCCCCACGCCAGCGCCAGGCGACGGCCGGTGGCAACCACCGGCGACAGCCCCATGACCGGCAGGTTCGGCCGCTCGCGCGCGACGCGCAGTGCCGTCGATCCTGTGGCCGTGTAGCAGATGATCGTCGACAGGCGCATGGTGTCGGCCACGGCGTGTGCGGCGGCGGCGATGGCGTCGGCGCCGGTGGCCTGCGGTGGCGTGCGTGTCGCATGCACGAGCACGTCGTAGCTCGGGTCGTTCTCCACCTGGAACGCGATCCGGTCCATCATACGGATGGCCTCGATCGGAAACTGTCCCACGGCGGATTCCGCCGAGAGCATGATGGCGTCCGCGCCGTCGAACACGGCAGTCGCCACGTCGGAGACCTCTGCGCGTGTCGGGACCGGGCTCGAGATCATGCTCTCCAGCATCTGGGTCGCGACCACGACGGGCTTGCCGGCATCGCGGGCGGTCCGCGTGATCTGCTTCTGCAACCCGGGCACGCGCTCGACCGGCATTTCCACGCCGAGATCGCCGCGCGCGACCATGAGCCCGTCGCTGGCGGCGATGATCCCATCGAGATCGGCGATCGCCGATGGCTTCTCGATCTTGGCCATCAGGGCGGCGCCCTGGCCGACGAGCTGGCGTGCCAGCTGAACGTCCTCGCCGCGTTGGACGAACGACAGCGCCACCCAGTCGACCCCGAGCCGCAGGGCAAAGTCGAGGTCCTTCTTGTCCTTCTCGGTGAGCGGCCCGATGGGCAGCAGCGTGTCCGGCAGGCTGATGCCCTTGCGGCTCGCCAGCGCGCCCGCCACCAACACCTTGGCGTCGATGGTTGTGGCCGTCTTGTCGATCACCTGCATGCGGATCTTGCCGTCATCGAGGAGCAGCGTGTGCCCGGGCTCGACGGCCTCGAAGATTTGCGGATGCGGCAGGAAGACGCGATCGACGCTGCCTGACGTCTCGGTGGTGTCGAAGCGGAACGTGGCGCCCTCGGTCAGCGTCGTGCGTCCGCCCTCGACCTCGCCGACGCGGAACTTCGGACCCTGCAGGTCGCACAGAATGCCGATCGGCCGGCCGAAATTGGCCTCGGCCGCACGCACTGCGCCGTGCAGCTTGCGCACCCCGTCGAACGACGAATGGCTCATGTTGATGCGAAAGACGTCCACGCCGGCTTCAAACAGCTTGCTGATCATCTCGGGCGAGGAGGATGCGGGCCCGAGTGTCGCGACGATCTTGACGCGTCGGTTGCGTCTCATTTCGGCTTCGTGCCTCCTTCGGTCGGATCCGTCAGCCGGATCGTCCAGTCTTTGGATTCGTTGGTATCAACTTCGAAGAACCCCGTCTTCTGATATCCGCGCTGCTGGCAGTCCTGGACGCCGCGGATGGTGAAGGTCTTGTCGAGCGTGCACATGAAGGATTGGCCGGCCCATTCGCCGCCTTTGTCGTAATCCACCGCATGAATGTAGTAGAAGCGGCTCGACAGGGTTCCCTTGTAGAGCGTTTCACACGTCTGCGCCGAAATGTTCCACCAGCCTTCGGTGGTCCAGCCCTTGGTGTCCTGATAGCCGATGGCGACACCGATGCGGCTGGACGTTGTATTGCAGAGCATGAGGTCGGCTGCCGCCTTCGGAATGCCGATGCTCGTCGATGCCAGGCCGCAGAGTGCTGCGGCCGCCCAGCGGCGCGATCTGCCTGAAGAGCGCATGTGCACGGGGGTCTTGCTGCTCCAGTTGCCCTAGCCTTCGATGAGGATGGCGCGGAAATCGTTGACGTTGGTCTGGGTCGGTCCCCGGATCACGAGGTCGCCAAGGGCTTCGAAAAAGCGAGTTGCGTCATTGTTGTCGAGGAACATGGTGGCGTCGAGGCGGCGGTTGCGCGCACGGGCCAGCGTCCTGTCGTCGATGGCGGCGCCGGCGGGGTCCGTCGTCCTGCCTTCCCCGCCGTCGATCCCGTCCGTATCGGCCGCGAACGCCGATACGCCCTGCAGACCGTCCAAGGCGACAGCAAGCGCCAGCGCGTATTCCTGGCACCTGCCCCCGCGCCCGGACGGGTTGCGCACGGTAACGGCCAATTCGCCGCCGCTGAGAATGAGGGTGCGACCGCCTGCTGCCCGTGCCTCCCTGGCGAGAGCGGCGTGCTGTTTGGCCACGTCGCGAGCTTCGCCGGTGACCTGATCACCCAGATCGATGGCGCGGCAGCCTTCCCGCTCCGCCAGCTTCCGGGCGGCGGCGAGGGCCATCGCAGGGGTGGCGATGATGCGATACTCGGCGTTCGCAAACGACCGACTGCCTGGCTTGGGTGTCTCGTTCGCCGGATCATCCAGCGCGGCCAGAACCTCCACCGGAATCGGCAGCCCGAGCTCCGTCATGCGCGCCTGCCGCCGCGCAAGGATGGCGCGCGCGTCGGCCAGCGTCGTCGGATCGGCAACGGTCGGCCCCGACCCGATGGTCGCCGGATCGTCGCCCGGCACATCCGAGATGGCAAGGGTCAGGACGCGCGCGCCGTTCGCGGCGGCGGCAAGCCGCCCTCCCTTGATGCGCGAGATGTGTCGGCGGACAGTGTTCATCTCGTGGATGTCGGCGCCCGATTTCAGCAGGCCTCGCGTCAGTGCTGTCTTGGCCGCGATGTCGAGACCGTGGACCGGCGCTGCCCATAGCGCGGATGCTCCGCCGGACAGCAGCACCAGCACAAGATCGTCGGGCCCGGCCTGCGCGACCAGCGCGAGGGCCTCCTCGGCGGCTGCCACGCTCGCCGCATCGGGCGTCGGGTGGCGCGCCGAGCGTATGGCGATGGCATGCGGTCGGGGGCCGTCGAGCGCCTCGGCGTAGCCATAGGGAGCGGTCGTCACACCGGTCACGCGCTCGCCGTGACCGCGCGCGGCATAGTGGGCTTCGGCGGCTTGGGCCATCGCGGCAGCAGCCTTGCCCGCGCCGACGACGATGAGGCGTCCGCGTGCCGGGACTGCCGGCAGATGGGCAGGCAGGCAGCCCGCGGGGTGGGCCGCGAAGACAGCCGCATCGTAGAGCCGCCCCAGAAGGCGGCCGGCTGCGCTGTCGATTGCTCGCACGTCCGCTTGCATCATGCCCCTCGTCCCCGCGGCGGTTGCGGTCTCATTTGCGAGCCGTGCCCTGGCGCCGTCAAGTTGTCTCGGCAGGTGGCCGGTCCTGGCCTTTCCCGGGGCCCGATCCTATAGTCGCGGACATGGTGGACTCCAATTCGAGCCGGCCGTTGATCGCTGCGGAAGAGGCCGAAAGCTATCGCATCCTGGCGGGGGCCGCAGACGCCGGCCTGGTGCTCGTTTGTGATCACGCGGAAAATGCGTTTCCGCCGGGCTACGGCACGCTCGGACTGCCCGAGGACCAGCTCAGGCGTCACATCGCCTATGACATCGGCGCGGCAGCCGTGACCCGCAGCCTTGTCGAGACGTTGGGCGTTCCCGCAATCCTGTCCCGCTTCTCGCGGCTGCTGATCGATCCCAACCGTGGCGCCGACGACCCGACCCTGATCATGCGCCTGTCGGACGGCGCGATCATCCCCGGCAACCGTATCCTCGACGATGCGGAGCGCGCGCGTCGCACGCGACTGTACTACGAGCCCTATCACCAGGCGATCGACCGGGTGCTCGACCAGTGCATTGCCACGGGGGTTACGCCGGCGATCGTCTCGGTCCATTCCTTCACGGAGAGCTGGAAGCGTGTGCCGCGGCCTTGGCATGTCGGCATTCTGTGGCACCGTGACACGCGGCTTGCAGCTCCCTTGCTCGAGGCTTTCTATGCCGAGGGCGATCTCATTGTCGGCGACAACGAGCCCTATGCCGGCCAGCTTGAAGGTGACTGCATGTGGCAGCACGCCACTCAGCGCGGCCTCGCCTGGGCGCTCATCGAGTTGCGACAGGACCTGATCCGCGACAGCGACGGACAAGCGGCGTGGTCGGACCGGCTTGCGCGCATCCTGCAATCCATTCTCGGCGGCGACCATGCGTTCCTTTCGGCGCAAAACGCTGCCCAGGCTCACAAGGAGAGACCGGCAATGTCATCAGCTCCGTCACGGACCGAGATCGAGGCGGCCGTGTTCCGCCGTCTCGTCGAGCACCTGCGCACGCGCACCGACGTACAGAACATCGACCTCATGAATCTCGCCGGCTTTTGCCGCAACTGCCTGTCAAACTGGTACCAGGAGGCGGCGCAGGAGAGGGGTGTCGCGATCGACAAGGACGAGGCGCGCAAGCTCGTCTATGGCATGTCCTATGATGACTGGAAGGCGAAGCATCAGCGCGAAGCGACGCCGGAGCAGAAGTCCTCGTTCGAGAAATCAAAGCCACATTCCCACTGAATCCACAGGTGCGCCGAATCCGCAGACAGCGGCGCAAGAATTCTCTGGATGGCTTTGCGCCGCCGGTTGAACCCTTGTCTGGCCACAAATAGGTTTCACATCGTTCAGGGTCGCGGTGCCGCGGAGGGGGACTTGTCCCGCGGTGCGAATCGCGAAACCGGTGTCAGTCGCACCAACACCAGTCGCACAAAATCAGTGGGGTAGTACCATGACCGCGCTTCAGGCCTCGGCTCAGAACCAGCTGCGCCAGCTTATCGAGCAGATCGAGCGGCTCGAGGAAGAGAAGAAGGCTATTGCCGGTGACATCCGCGACAAGTACGCGGAGGCGAAAGCGGTTGGCTTCGACATCAAGGCCGTGCGCAAGATCGTCAGCCTGCGCAAGAAGAGCAAGACCGACCGCCAGGAGGAGGAGGCGATCCTCGCCACCTACATGCACGCGCTCGGGATGCTCGACGAGATGCCCGACGGCGGCCATCTCGAAGCGGCCGAATAGGGTCGGCTCAGCGCTCGGACGTCGGCACGCGCCGCGTTGCGAGGCCCGGCGGAGGCGCGGGCTCGTCGCGCTTCAGCAGCCCGTCGATATCGAGAGCCTCGCCGCGCGCCTCGCGCGACCACATCGCTTCCGCCAGCTGCGGCGATGGGCGCAGCCGCATGGGCGGCAGCGACCCGCTCTGGTCCAGCAGCTCCAGCGCGCGCGTCGTATCGGGGTGCGTCAGCCGCGCCAGCACCGGATCGTCGGCGGAGGGCGATGCGGTCAGCAATTGCGCGATCGGGAACGGACTGTAGGACAGTTCTTCCGGATGCTCGTCATCGAATGCGGGCGCTCGCACCCAGCCCGATGCCCAGCCGAAGCGGCCTGAATCGGTCATGCGTCCCGTCGAGCTGGGATCGATGGCGGCCACTTGCGCACCCGAACCTTGCGGATGCGGCCGCGTGGCGGGCACGGGGCCGGAGACGAGCTTCGGCATGGCAGCCATGGCGAAGATGTCATCGAGTTTCGTTCGGTCGGCGGTGGTCGGCTGCAGGCGCGAGGGGCGATCGACCGGCTGCGGCGGCTCGATCAGGCGCGGCGGCGCGAGGGCGGCCACCTGCTCTCTCCTGGCACGCACGGTCGGCGTCCCCGCTTCGGCAACCATGACGGGCTCCCTCGGCGTGGCGAGAAACTTGCGCAGCGCCGCGATCTGGATTGCCAGCTCCTTGTGCTCGGCGCGGGCGACCTTCGCATCGGCGGGCGTAATGGGCATGCCGTCGGTCGGAACGTGGTGCGTGTGTCCGTCGGGGAAGAGCAGCGCCAGTTCGTACCTCGGCATCCGCGGCCAGTGCCGGACGCGGTCGGTATCCACGTGCACGAACGGGATCGCGGACGTCGGGTAGTAGCCGACGCCGCCGCGCTCGCGGATGAGCGCCGAGTAGCGCAGGTTCTTCAGCGGAATGTCGGGGAACTGCACGTCGGCGGCCTTGCCGAGGATGTGGCGGCTCTGGCTCGCCTGACCGCCCACCGTCTTGCGCAGCATCTCGTTGGTGTCACGCGCGCGGTAGCCGGAGATGATGTGGATCGGCTCGCGCGACCCAAGCTCCGTGTGGATCTCCCACAGCAGATCGACCAGCGCCGGATCCATGTGCGTTGCTTCATTCTTGCGCCAGTCGCGCAGGATCCAGTTGATCTTCTCCATTGCCGACGGGATGAACTTGCCGTCCTTCTTGTAGAGGATCGTCAGGGTTTCCTGATTGTGGATATTGTAGAACGAGATGGTGCGCGTCTTGCCGAATGCGGCGGTGATGTCCTCGCCGCCAGCCGCGACCATCAGCGCCGCACAGCAGACGGCCAGCACCTTGGCCGTCAGCCGGGAGCGCGCATTTTCCAGCACTGCGCGAAACCGTGCAGCCAGCACTGATCCCTCGCCTGCGACGATGATGCCGGAGTGCCCATCCGGCCCTGTCGATCCGCTGCGGCCAGCGCACACCGCCTTCGCCGCAGCCGTCATGGTGCGGCGTCGGCGTCAAGCTCGCGTAAGCCGCGCGGGGAGGGACTAAAGGCTTGATCTAAGGCGACATCGCGGCAGCGCCGCGACATGCGACGGGGCCAGGAGTCCTGGCCCCGTTCGTTGCTCAACCGGGCAAGGGATCAGAAGCCGAAAAGATCGCTCAGCCAGTTGTTCTTCTTGTATCCGTATCCGCCGCCGCCATAGCGGGCCATCAGCTCCTGACGGCTTGGCGCGCGTTCCTCGCGCGGCTGCTGGATCAGATTGTACTTGCCCTCGAGGCCGAGCGCGATGCGCGTCTCGTGACCGTAGATGTCGTTGAACATCCGCAGCTTGCCGTCGTCGTTGACCCAGGCCGTGAAGTACATGATGTGGACCGGAATTTTCTGCGACAGGTTCACCTGGTGATCCTGCGGTCCGCCGGTCATGGCCGAGGCAACGCGCTGGGCGGGCCAGTTCTCTTCTGCCAGCAGGATTTCCGCCAGCCGCTGTGGGTTCCGCACGCGCATGCAGCCGTGACTGAACGCTCGCACGCTTGCGTTGAAGAGGTTCTTCGACGGCGTGTCGTGCATGTAGACGTCGTGCTTGTTGGGGAAGCGGAACTTCACCAGGCCGAGCGCATTGGAGGCACCCGGCGGCTGGTAGACGTGGAAGTTGCGCATGTCGACCGACGCCCAGTCCACCGAGCCCGGATCGATGTCACGGCCGCGATACTGCACGCGCAGGCCCTGCCGTTGCAGGATCGGGTTGCCCATGGCAAGGGCCGGCTGCAGCTCCTTGGTCTTGATGGAATCGGGCACGCCCCAGAAGGGATGGAAGATCACCTGCTCCATCGCGTGCGAGAAGATCGGCGTCTGCGTATTGGGCTTGCCGACGACGACGCGCTCGGTGTGGACCACCTGTCCGTTCTTTGTGACGCGGACCAGATATTCCGGCACGTTGACCCAGACGTACATCTTGCCGAGGTCGTCGGGCATCCACCGCCACTCTTCCATGTTGGCGAGGATCTTCTTGATCGTCGGCTGCGCCGGCTCCTTCGGCGTGGCCACAGCCGCCTTGCCCTTCTTGCTCGGCTTGTCGGGCGGGGGCGTCGCCGTCTCGGCGAGCGCAACCTTCTCGCCCCGCTTCAGCGCCAGATAAACCTGCCGCAGCCGCTCGAACTGCGGATGCTTGGGGTGCAGGCCGCGCAGATAGGCGTCCGGGTCCTGGCTTTTCGCGACCTCCTCGATGACGCTGGCCGGTTCGTAGAGCTGCGGCTTGCGATCGAGATATTTGGTGAGGCGCGCGGGATCGACGCGGCCGCCGCGCGCATCGTGCGCGTATTTGAGGGCGGCGAGGCTCAGCGTGACCTCGGCATCCGCCAGAGCCGTCCGCGACAGGTCGCTGCTCTGCAGTGATGGCAGCTTGTAGTCGGCGGCTTCGAGCCCCCAGTCGTCGGCCTTGCGGATTTCAGCCATCAGGCGCTCGGCGCCGGCTGTAAATCCTTTTTCAGTCACCCAGACCGGCGACTGCTGGTGCGCCTCGTAGAAGGTCTTGAGCGCCGCGCGGTCCTCGCGCTCGTCGGCGCTGAGCTTGCCTTCGGTGCGCGCGATGCGGTCCGCAAGCTCGGGCGCGAGCGAGAACGTCTGCACCGGCTGGGCAACCGCTGCCGGTGCAGCGGGGGCTTTGGCCGGAGCCGTGTTTTCGGGCGCGGGGGCCGGCTCGACCCATGGCGGCGTCGAGGGCAGAACGAGCTGCGGGCGGGTATCGGTTGCCGCGCCGGGCGCGGTCGTGCCGGTGGAGGCGACCTGCTGGCTGAAGGCGGGAACCGCGAGGGTGCCGATCAGTCCTGCGGCAACGAAACTCGAGAGGGCAAATCGGCTGCAGTGCATTACATTTCTCCCAGAAAAACCGCGTTAACTTATAGCAACCCGGCGGCGAAAGGCTAGGCACGCAATGGTTAGCCGGACGTAACGAACCGCATGAATCCGGGGCACTGTGGCGCAACGGCACGTAAGAGCCGGTATCGCCCGGAATATCTAAAGGCCCGGCGGTCGGCCAGGCCTTTAGGGGTTTTTCGCGGTCTGCGTCGGCGAGTTACATAACCCGCTCTTCGAGCCCCAGTTCCCGCATTTTCCGGTAGAGCGTGGAGCGGCCGATGTTGAGCCGCTTGGCCACCTCGGTCATGTGGCCGCGGTAGCGTCCAAGGGCGAGGCGGATCATGTCGGCCTCGATGTCCTCCAGCGAGCGCACGTCGCCCTGGTCGTTCACGGCCGGGATGCCGATGGCGCCCTTGGCCCCGCCGGCGGCGGCCATGTCCATCGTCCGCGGCACCGTGGCCTCGGCGCCGAGCACGACCGGCCCGTTGATGACCGGGCGCCGGTCCACCTGCGCCGGTGCGGCCGGGACATGGGCGCGGAAACCGTCGACATGGGCCGCGATCTGCGGGAATTCGTCGACCGTGAGGGTGTCTCCATCCGCCAGCACGACGGCGCGAAAGACCGCGTTCTCGAGCTGGCGCACGTTGCCCGGCCACGAATAGCTCGTCAGCAGCTCCAGCGCGTCCTCGCTGATGCCGTTCATGCGCTTGCCCTCTTCCGCGGCAAAGCGGGCGAGGAAGTGTCGCGCCAGCTCGGGCACGTCGTCAATGCGTTCGCGCAGCGGCGGCACGAAGATGGGGAAGACGTTCAGGCGATAGTACAGGTCCTCGCGGAACTTGCCGTCCTTCACGAGCTGGATCATGTCGCGGTTGGTGGCCGAGATGAGCCGGAAGTTGACCTTCACCGGCTTCTTTGCGCCGACCGGATCGATCTCGCCCTCCTGCAGCGCGCGCAGCAGCTTCACCTGCGCGCCGAGCGGCAGCTCGCCGACTTCATCGAGGAACAGCGTGCCGCCGTCGGCCTCCTGGAATTTGCCGGTGCGCTTGTCGACGGCGCCGGTGAACGCGCCCTTCTCGTGGCCGAACAGGATGCTCTCGACGAGGTTCTCGGGAATGGCGCCGCAGTTGACGACGACGAACGGCTTGGCCCGGCGCTCGCTTTCGCCCTGGATGGCGCGCGCGATCAGCTCCTTGCCGACGCCGCTCTCGCCCTCGATCAGGACGGGGATGTGCGAGGCCGCCGCGCGCTTGCCGAGCGCGATCACGCGCTGCATGGCGTCGCCGCTGATGATCAGGTCCGAGAACGTCAGTGTGCCCTCGGCACGCTTCTTGATGCGCGTGATCTCGCCCTGCAGGGCCTCGATCTTGAGCGCGCTCCTGATAGAAACGTCGAGACGTTCGGGGGAAGCCGGCTTGACGACGAAGTCGACGGCGCCGGCGCGCATCGCGCTGATGGCGGTGTCGATCGAGCCGTGCGCCGTCTGGACGATGACGGGCGGCACTGACGGCCGTCCTGCGATCAGCTCCAGCAGCGCCATGCCGTCCATGCCGGGCATGACGAGGTCGAGCAGGACCAGCGAGATGCCGCCGCAGTCGGCGGATTCGAGAATTTGCAAGGCCTGCTCGCCGCTGTGCGCCGACCGGGTTTCATACCCGAGACGCTTGATTGTTTCTTCGAGGATGCGGCGTTGGGCGGGATCGTCGTCGACGACAAGGACGCGCTTGAGCATTGTGGACTCTGAACTCAACAGCAATCGTTACTTGGCGCGTCGGGCCGGTGATCGGCCCACTATCGAACACATTGCTACGCGCAGGTTACCTACGCGAGAGTGCCCGAGAGAGGTAAATGCATCGTTGCGCAACGACCTGCCTTGATGCTTTTTTGCACGGCAGGGCTGAGAGCACATGCCAAAAGGGGCCGGACAGGGGTCGGGCCCGATCGAGCGAAAGAGAGAGACATGCAATCCAGTGGCGAGGGGCGCACCGGGGCGCCGGCGGTCGGGACCGGAGCGGCGGTTGCGGATCTGGGCGCCATGCCGGAATGGAATCTCGACGACCTCTATCCGGGCCCGGACAGCGCCGCCCTGAAGGCCGACCTCAAGCGCGCAGCGGACGAAGCGCGCGCGATGAAGGCTGACTTTCAGGGCAAGCTGCGCCCGCTCGCGGCGTCGGGCGAAAAGCTCGCCCAGGCCATCGCGCGCTACGAGGCGCTGAGCGACGTGATCGGCCGGCTGGGTTCGTATGCCGGGCTGCTCTACGCGGCGAACACGTCCGATCCGGAGCGTGCCAAGTTCTATGGCGATCTCCAGGAGAAGATCACCGCCATCACCACCGATCTCATCTTTTTCGAGCTGGAGCTCAACCAGATCGAGGAGGCGGAGCTGGCCGAGGCGCTGAAGGTGCCGGCGCTCGCCCGTTACAAGCCGTGGCTCGACGACCTGCGTAAGGAGAAACCCTACCAGCTCGACGAGCGCACCGAGCAGCTCTTCCACGAGAAGTCCGTCACGGCGCGCGGCGCATGGAATCGTCTCTTCAACGAGACCATGACGGCGCTGCGGTTCGATGTTGCCGGCGAGTCGAGCCCGCTTGCGCTCGAGCCGACGCTCAATCTGCTGACGAGCAGCGACGGCGCCAGGCGGCGTGCGGGAGCGGAAGCGCTGGCGCGCGTCTTCAAGGACAATCTGCGGCTCTTCACCCTCATCACCAACACGCTGGCCAAGGACAAGGAGATTTCCGACCGCTGGCGCGGCTTCAAGGACGTCGCCGACAGCCGCCATCTCGCCAACCGGGTGGAACGCGAGGTGGTCGACGCGCTGGTCGCGGCCGTGCGCGAGGCCTATCCGCGCACCGCGCATCGCTACTACGCCATGAAGGCGCGCTGGCTCGGCATGGACCGGCTCGCGTACTGGGACCGCAATGCGCCCCTGCCCGAGCGGCCCGAGCGCGTGTTTGCCTGGCAGGATGCCGAGCATACGGTGCTCGACGCCTATGCGGCCTTCGCGCCGGAAATGGCCGACATCGCCCGCCGCTTTTTCGCCAATCGCTGGATCGATGCGCCTGTCCGCGAGGGCAAATCGCCCGGGGCGTTCTCGCACCCGACCGTGCCGTCGGCGCATCCCTACATTCTGCTCAACTACCAGGGCAAGGCGCGCGATGTGATGACGCTGGCGCACGAGCTCGGGCACGGCGTGCACCAGGTGCTGGCGGCGCCCCAGGGTCCGCTGCTGGCGCCGACCCCGCTCACGCTGGCGGAGACGGCCTCGGTCTTCGGCGAGATGCTGACGTTCAAGGCGCTGCTGGCCTCCACGCGCGAGCCGAAGGAGCGCAAGGCCCTGCTCGCCGGCAAGGTCGAGGACATGATCAACACGGTGGTCCGCCAGATCGCGTTCTACTGTTTCGAGCGCAAGGTGCATGAGGCGCGCAGCGAGGGTGAGCTGACGTCCGAGCAGATTGGCGCTCTGTGGCTCGACGTGCAGCGCGAGAGCCTCGGCCCCGCGATCGAGCTCAAGCCGGGATACGAAGCCTTCTGGACCTATATCCCGCACTTCATTCATTCGCCGTTCTACGTCTACGCCTATGCGTTCGGCGACTGCCTGGTGAATTCGCTCTATGGCCTCTACCAGGAGGCCCATCCCGGGTTCGTCGAGAAGTATTTCGAGATGCTCAAGGCCGGCGGCTCCAAGCATCATTCGGAGCTGCTGGCGCCGTTCGGCCTCGACGCCTCCAAGCCTGAGTTCTGGCAGAAGGGCCTGTCGGTCCTGTCCGGACTCATCGACGAGCTGGAGGAGCTGGATCGCAGCATCTAGCAAGGCAGCGCCGGTGCTGATGACAAGGCGGCGCCGGTGCTGATGAGGACTGCCGCTTCGGTCCACGCGATGAAACGGTGGGCCGGCCCGCCGCGCCGCCGTTACGGGTGCCGAAAGGCGTTTCTCCGCAAGGTGTTAGCTGCATTGCCACCAGCCAGCCGCCGATCCGCCCGATGTTGGGCTTTGTCATGTCGGCCAAGCATCGTATAAGGCGCGCCCGCACGCCCCGCAGCGGTTCGCGTGCGCAATGAGGTGCCATTGATGGCGCAAAGCCTTCCGTCGGCGCAGGTGCAGGACGGCGACCACACCGGTCCTACCGGCAACATCTGGACACTTGCGCTCGGTTCCATCGGCGTCGTCTACGGCGATATCGGAACGAGCCCTCTCTACGCCTTCAAGGAGGCGGTGGCGGCGGCCAAGGCGCAGGGAGCGGCGAGCCCGACGGCCGTCTACGGCATCCTGTCGCTCATCGTCTGGGGCCTTATCCTCATCGTCACCATCAAGTACGTGCTGCTGCTGCTGCGCGCCGACAACAAGGGCGAGGGCGGAACCTTCGCGCTCATGGCGCTCGGCCAGTCGGTGGCCACGCGCAGCGCGCCGCTGATCGCCGCGCTCGGGATCACCGGCGCCGCATTCTTCTACGGCGACTCCATCATCACGCCGGCCATCTCCGTGCTGTCCGCGGTGGAAGGTCTGCGGCTTGTCACGCCGGCGCTCGACAATGTCGTGCTGCCGCTCACCGTCGTCATCCTGATCGTCCTGTTCTCGGTTCAATCGCACGGCACCGCGGCGGTGGCCCAGTACTTCGGGCCGATCATGCTGGTGTGGTTCCTGGCGCTGGCGGTCGGCGGCATTCTCCACGCCGCGGAGGACATGCGCATCTTCCATGCCCTGAACCCGATCTACGGTGTGCGCTTCATCGTCTCGCACGGCCTGCTCGGCCTGACCGTGATGGGCCTCGTGTTCCTCGCGGTCACCGGTGCCGAGGCCCTCTACGCCGATCTCGGCCATTTCGGCCGCAAGCCGATCCAGATGGCGTGGCTATGCCTCATCCTGCCGTCGCTGATCCTCAACTATTTCGGCCAGGGCGCGCTCCTACTGACCGATCCGGCGGCTATCGAGAACCCGTTCTACCGGCTCTATCCGGGCTGGGCGCTGCTGCCCATGGTGCTGCTGGCGACCGTCGCCACGGTGATCGCGAGCCAGGCCGTCATCACCGGCGCCTTCTCCATCACGCGCCAGGCCATCGCGCTCGGTCTGCTGCCGCGTCTTTCGGTGCGCCATACCTCGGAAAGCATGGCTGGCCAGATCTACCTGCCGCGCGTCAATCATCTCCTGCTGGCCGGCGTGCTGTTCGTCACGATCCTCTTTCGCGATTCCTCCAACCTCGCCGCCGCCTATGGCGTCTCCGTCACCGCGACCATGGTGATCGACAGCCTGATGGCCTTCTTCGTCATCTGGCGTTGCTGGGGTTGGCCGCTGTGGAAGGTGGCGGGCATCATCGTGCCGCTGATCATCATCGAGCAGTCGTTCTTCACCGCCAACATGCTCAAGGTCATCGAGGGCGGGTGGCTCCCGCTGGTCGTTGCCGCCTTCATGGCCACCATCATGATGACCTGGATGCGGGGCGTGCGCGCGCTCGGCCGCGCCACGCGCAAGAACGAGGCCGATCTCGACTGGCTGATCCGCAAGCTCGAGGCGAAGCCGCCGCACCGCGTATCGGGCACCGCCGTCTTTCTCACCGGCGATCCCGATTCCGCGCCGACATCCTTGATGCACAACCTGAAGCACAACCGCGTGCTCCACGAGCGCAACATCATCCTGACGATCCGTACCGTCGATACGCCGCGCGTGCCGCGCCATGACCGCATCACCATCGAGCGGGTGTCCGATACCTTCATCAAGGTCATCGCCCGCT
>JBFWWW010000093.1:0-14167 GCA_050245975.1 Hyphomicrobiaceae bacterium | reverse complement strand
GACAGCTCGCCCAGGACCTGCCGCGCTACGAATATGTCGTCCGCGGCAAGATTTCGGCCGCCCGCGATGCCGCGCTGTCGGCAGGACCGCTCGGCCGCATGACGGAGACGTTCCGGGACCTGCAGAAGGAGCTTGAGAAGCCGCCGGCCGATGGCCAGCAGGGACAGGCGCCGGCGGCCGGCGCCGAGAAGCCGGCGCCACCGATGCCCGTGGAGGTGCGCGAGCCGCCGCCCAAACCGTTCGACAATGTGCAGCGCATTCTGACGGCATTGTTCGGTCCGGTGGCGACCACCGGCATCGTCGTCATCCTCGTCTTCTTCATCCTGCTGCAGCGCGAGGACCTGCGCGACCGCGTCATCCGTCTGCTCGGCGCCCGCGACCTCCAGCGCACGACGACGGCCATGACCGACGCGGCCGGCCGCCTCAGCACCTATCTGCTGACCTTCACGCTGCTCAACGCCGCCTTCGGCATCCTCATCGCGGCGGCGCTCTGGCTCATCGGCATTCCCGCGCCCATGCTGTGGGGCACGCTCGCCTTCCTCATGCGCTTCGTGCCGTTCATCGGCGGCATCGTCTCCGGGATCGGCCCGGTTCTGCTGGCGGCGGCCGTCGACCCCGGCTGGTCGACGCTCGTCTCCGTGCTGGCCCTTTTCATCGTCGCCGAGACCGCGATGGCCCAGGTCATCGAGCCCATGGTCCAGGGGCGCAACATCGGCCTGTCGCCGGTCGCCATCCTGGTCGCCACCGCCTTCTGGTCGCTGCTGTGGGGACCGATCGGTTTCGTGCTCGCCATTCCGCTCACCGTCTGTCTCGTCGTCCTTGGCGAGCACGTCGAGGGAATGAAGGTTCTCCACGTCCTGCTCGGCGACCAGCCCGTGCTGTCCCCCGTCGAGAGCTTCTACCAGCGCGCGCTGGCCGGTGACGCCGACGAGGCCGGCGAGCAGGCCGAGACGCTGCTCGAGGAGCATTCGCTGCTCACCTACTACGACGGCGTCGTCCTCGAGGGCCTGCGGCTGGCGCAGGCCGACGCCGACCGCGGCGCGCTCGATTCGATGCAGATGGAGACGATCCGCGCGACGGTGGCGCACATGCTCGATGACCTGTCGCCCTACGACGACGAGACGCCGAAGGACGAGGAGCCCGAGGACGACGAGGCGGCTGCCGCCGGCAAGCGCGAAACGGCGGACGAGCGCAAGCCCGAGCCCGAGGCGAAGGCAAAACCGAAGTCCAGGCGGCGCAAGTCGGCCGAGCACGCGCTCGTCGACATCCCCGATCTCCCCGTGCTCACGCTCGAAGACCTCAAGCCCGAGTGGCGCCCCAGTGCGGAAGACGGCGCGCCGGTGCTGTGCGTCGCCGGCAAGGATGCGCTCGACGAGGCCACGGCGATGATCCTCGCCCAGCTCCTGACGAAGCACGGCGTGCCCACGCAGGTGATCGCCAACGCCGACATCGCGCCGGCCAACATCGGTGCCATCAAGGCGGCCGGCGTGCGGCTCGTGTGCGTCTGCTCGCTGAGCCGCACCTACGGCACGTCGCAGACGCCCGCTCACCTGCGCTTCCTGGTGCGCCGCCTGCGTCGGGCCTGGCGCCAGGTGAAGATCGTCGGCGCCTATTGGAGCCTGACGCCCGAGCCGCCGGAGACGGCGCAGCGCACCGCCATCCAGCTCGACGCCAGCGTGGCGACGCTCGCGGCGGCCGTGCAGGCCGTTCTGATGGAAGCGCGACAGGATGGCGAGGAAGGCGTCGCCGGCAAGGACGAAGCCGCCAAACCCGTCCTCACCCGCTCGGCGTAGGCTTCTGCAGGCTGCGCACGATGACGCGGCCGGCGTTGACCGACTGCGACCACAGGCGCCGCCAGTCCCAGGAGGCCCGCGCCGCTCCGAGAAGCCGCACGAGCCGGGTCCTCTGCGCCTCCGGCGCCAGCGCCACCGCTTTCGCCCATACGACATCGATGTTGTAGGGCGCGCCGCTCGCCAGGCTCACCGGCACGATATCGTCCGTCGCCACGCCGAGGTCGGTGGCCGCCGCCTCGATGGCGGCACGCATGGAAACGACCTTCGGCCGCTCGGTATCGTTGAGGTCGTAGGGCGGCGCCCACTCCTGGAACGGACGCAGGCGATCGACATGGGTCAGCACATGCAGGATCGGCGGCGACCGCCGGTCGGTGCGCTCGGCGAGATGCGCGCGGATCGCCTGCAGCGCGGCGCGGCTCGCCTCCCGGTCCGGCCGGTCGGCCGCCGTCACCCAGATGACGAGATCGGCATCGGCCGCCTCGCCCACCAACGCCGCCCTGCCCTCCGCCTCGCCCGTCACCCCCGGACTGTCGATGAGCAGCGCCTCGGGCAGGCCCTCGCGGCGCAGCGCGTAGGCGGGAAAATGCTGCGTCGACGGCAGGATGTCGACCGCCGCCTGCACCTCCTGCGAGAGCGCGTTGATGAGGCTCGATTTGCCGGAGCTCCCCTGGCCGGCCACCAGGATGCGCAGCGGCTCGGCGGGCGCCGCAGCCTCCGCGCGGTCGGCGCGCGTCGCCTCCGTCACGGTCGTCGCCAGCTCCGTCTCGCTCACGCGCAGGCGGCCGCTGTAGAGATCGATGGCGGCGCGCCCCACCTCGCGCACGTAGGCCTCCGCGAGGCGCCGCGCCAGCTCCTCGCGGCCCCACTCGTAGATGCGCCGCGTCACGCTCTCGCGCACCTCGTGCGCGACCGCCGTCACCGGATTGAGCAGCCGGATCACGCGCCACAGGTCATGGGCCTTTTCCGCGATGTCGATCACGCCGCGCCAGCGGTAGATCTTCATCACCTGGCCGACGGTCAGCCTGTCTCCCAGCGGCACGCTGTCCATCACGAACGGGCGCAGGCGCGCACTCACGCGCTCCACCATCGCCAGCGCCTCGGGCACCGTGAAATTCCACAGCGGGTGCTGCTCCTTGGGGTGCATGCAATGGGCGACGGCCTCCACCGTGCCGAGCCCGAGCGCGACGATCTCGTCGCGGCTCGTGAGCGCGCCCGGCGTCACGCCGGCCGCGCGCCGCTCCACCTCGCGCCAGGCCGCCGCCTCCCGCTCCGTCCAGGCGGCATCGGGGGCCGCTGCCTTCTCGACGGACGTCGCAGGCGAGCTGACGTCGCCGATCTGCCAGCGCTCGAAGCCGTAGATCGCCAGCGTCAGCAGGCAGCTCGCGAGCGCCCAGTAGATGAGATACCCGGTCTGCCACAGCCATACGGAGCCGAACACCACCAGCGAGGCGAGCGGCAGCATCAGCGCCACCACCAGCATCGCGGTGCGCAGGTAGCGCAGGGCCTTGCGTCGCTCGCCGTTCATGGTGCGCCCGCTCCCGCCGGGCCGTTTCCGTCAAGCCCGCGCTCGCGCGCCAGGCCGAAGGCGCGCTGCAGCTCCTCGGCATAGACACGCGCCACGCCGGGCTTGTCGATCACGCCCGCCCGCCGCCGGCGCAAAAAATAGCAGGCGGCCTTGCCGAGCGCGAACGTCGTGCCGAAGCTCACGGTCGCGGCCGCCGCCGCGCCCGCGGTCTGGCCGTACACCGGGATGAGCTTCGTCAGCTGGCGCAGCCCGAACCCCGACGCGTAGCGCAGCAGCACGCTGGTCCCCAGCGCACCGGCAAACTCCGTCATGGTCCGCCGGTCCCACGCGACACCGTAGATGCCGCCCAGCGTGTGCAGCAGCTTCGCCTGCACGCCGGGCACAGCCACGAGACCGGCCACCGGCACGAGATCGGCGGCGGCGGCCGCCATCGCATAGCCGACGATCTGGGGATGCGCGCGCGCTTCCCGGGCATCGTCGGCGTCCGATCCCAGCATGTCGAGCGCGCCGGCGACGGCGGCGGGCGCGGCGGCCGCGATCGCCGCCTTGAAGGCGTCGAGGCCGAAGAACTGCGGCGTATAGCCGTCGGCGCCGAGCGTGAAGTCGATCGGCACGAACGCCACCGGCGCGCGCCCCGGCATGCCCGCGAACAGCGACCGCTGATGCGCCAGCGCGCGCAGCAGGTCGGCGCCGACACCGGCGGCAAGCGCCGCCTCGGGTCCGGCCGCGAATGGATACTGCGCCGGATGGTTCTGCCCGGCCGCATAGGCGTTGTGCAGGCTCGTCTGCGCCACCAGCACGGGCCAGTCCGGATGGCGCCGGCGCGCGGAGCGCACGGCCGCCACCACGGCCTCCTGCTGCGGATCGAGCGCGCGCATCACGGCGACGATCAGGTGCGCCTGCGCTTCCGCGAACGCCAGGTCCTCGGCCGGGTCGTAACCCGCCTCGCCGAGCCCGCGCGTGTCGAGGAAGCGGATGACCGGCGCTTCCTGCGGATAGTCGAAGACGACGGCCGTGCGCGTGCAGGCCTTGAACCCGTCGCCGATCTCCGCGCCGTCGGCACCCGTCAGCGCGCGAATGATGGAGGTCTTGCCCGACTGCACCTTGCCGATGAGCCAGACGACGGGCGCAAGCGTGCGCGCCTGCTCGGCCACCTCGCCGGCAGCGGCGGACGTGCCGCCGGCGGAGGCGAACAGGCCGCGCACCTGCTGCCAGCCGCGCTGAAGCCGGGACGGGCGCTCGGTTCCCTGTCCTGGCTCCGCATCGGCCATGCCGTCACGCGACGCCATGCTGCTTCAGCCACGCCATGAGCCGCGCCCACCCGTCCTTCGCCGGACCTTCCCGATAGCTCGGCCGGTAGTCGGCGTGGAAGGCATGCGGCGTGTCGGGATAGACCACGAACTCGCAGGCTTTGCCCGCGGCCTTGCAGGCCTCGCGCATCTGGTCGACGGTCGCGACCGGAATGCCCTGGTCGGCGCCGCCGTAAAGACCCAGCACCGGCGCCTTGAGGTCGGCCGCGATATCGACCGGGTTCTTCGGCATCAGCTCCGTCTTGTCGCCGGCGAGGCGGCCGTACCAGGCGATGCCGGCCTTCAGCTTCGGATTGTGGGCGGCATAGAGCCAGACGATGCGCCCGCCCCAGCAGAAACCCGTGATGGCGAGGCGGTTGCCGTCGGCGATGCCGGCCCCGGTCGCATAGGCGACCGCAGCATCGAGGTCGCCCATCACCTGTGCGTCCGGCACCCGCGCCACGATAGGCCGGATCTGCGCGACGTCGGTGAGCTTCGACACGTCGCCCTGGCGCGCGTACATCTCGGGCGCGATGGCGACGTAACCGGCCTTCGCCAGTCGCCGGCAGACATCCTTGATGTGCTCGTGCACGCCGAAGATTTCCTGCACGACCAGCACCAGCGGCAGTGCCTTGCCCCCTGCCGGCATCGCCCGGTAGGCAGGGATCTCGCCGTCCGACGTCTTGATCTTCACCTCGCCGGCCGTCAGGCCGGTGGCGTCCGTGCTGATGGTCTGCGCCGTCACCGGCTGCACCGCGAGCGCGAACCCCGTCGCCAGGGTCGATGCGATGGCTGCGCGGCGCGAAATCTCGCCCTCGCGCACCGTTCCTGCCTCGTCTAGTTCCATCCGCCACCTATCTTTGAGCTGAGCAACCCCGCGTCGCAATCATGTAGGGCACCAAACCGCACAAAGCTACGCCTGAAGGGCCGAACGTCGGCCGTTCGCGCGGGTTCCACGCCCTGCGCAGGAACCGCCTGCCGCGTCGCCGAGTTTGCATAGGGACAGCCGCGCCAGCAGACGCGCGATGCAACAAGCCAACAAGAAAGAGGTAGCGAAAATGGATGCGATGCAGATCAAGGAGCACATGGAAGTTCGCGGCTCCGACGGCCAGCATGTGGGCACGGTCGACCATGTCGAAGGTGACCGCATCAAGCTGACGCGCAGCGACCCGGCGAGCGGCGGCGACCACCACTACCTGCCGGTCAACTCGGTGCAGGAAATCAAGGACGGCGCCGTGTGTCTGTCGATGACCGCCGACAAGGCGCGGAATTCCTGGCAGTAGCCGCCGCGCAAAACCGATTGCTGTCTGATCCGACGGCCGGCCACCGCCTGGTGGCCGGCCGCATCTTTTGAGTTATCCACAAGATTCGTCAATCACTTGCACATCGGGCGCCGTTGCGCGCCGCCTGTCGCACGTCCATGTCCGCCGCGCCACACCGTCCACGGACAAACGCACGCCGCGCCTGCGGACTGATTGCCCGTCCTGATAAGCTGTGCGTAAGCTGTTGATGTTGCCGGTCCCGCCGGGGCAGCGGGAGTCGGCGCGCGCTTCTGGACTTCGGTTCAATTGCACGTTGTGCAGAGTTTGTTCGCTCCGCGTGGGAAGAGGGCCGTCATGTTCCGTTGCGTACGGTGCGTCATCGCGTTGAGCGCGCTCTGGCTGCTTGGCGCCTGCAGCATGATCTCCACGGAATATCTGGGCGACCGGTCCGCACCGATCCGCGACGGCGGCATCGCCTATTCGCTGCCCATGACGGTGCTGCGCCTCAACATCATCCGCTACGCCAAGAGCGGCGAGTACGACGTCGCCGAGTTCGAGGGCCGCGGCTGCCGCAACGACAGCAAGATCTGCAGCGACGTGCTGACGATCCCCGACCCGGTGCACTCCTACATCGTCAAGTTCCACGGCAGCCCGCTCTCCGACGACGAGGTGACGCTGGCCGTCGATGACCAGGGCTATCTGTCGTCCGCCAGCGGCAAGGCCACCGACCAGACCGGCAACATCATCGTCGCCGCGACGCGCTACGCCTACGGCGACCTGCCGGCGCCGAAACCCTACGGCGATGCGCGCGGCGCGCCCGAGCCCGTCGAGCAGATCCTGCTCAATCCGCACAACCCGGAGAACATGGCGCACGTCAATGCGCACCTGCGCAAGTACCGCATCCAGATCTCCTGCAGCGGCGCCTGCGGCCCCTCGGTCGCCCCGGTGCGCGCGCAGGCGGAGGAGATCTACTACCGTCCGCGCCGCTCGATCTTCCTGACGGTGAGCGACATGCGCGGCAACCCGCGCAGCATGCACCCGCTGCTCTCCTTCAACGGCTCGCCGCTCATCGCCCAGCGCATCGAGCGTTCGCCGTTCATCACACGCGAGACGACCATCGCCTTCGAGAACGGCATGGCCAAGAGCGTCACGCACAAGAAGCCGAGCGAGGGCCTCGGCCTCGTGACCGTTGCGGGCAATGTTGCCGGCGCGGTCGTCTTCGCGCCGGTCAACGCGCTGACCGCGCAGACCAATGCCATCACCGCCAGGCAGAACTACCTGCAGGCGCGCGAGGCGCTGCTGCAGCAGCAGACGCAGGCCATGCAGGCGGCGGCGACGCAGGCCGCGACCACGGCGGCGCCGGCCACGACTGCGGCCTTCTCCGACCGCCGCCTTGCCCAGCAGGCCGGCCAGCCCATGCCGACCCCGCAGGAGGTGCTGGACAGCAACCGCCAGGACGGCCAGGCGCAGCCGCGCACCGGAGCGCCGCAGCAATGAGGCGATGGCGCTCCTGGCTTTGCGCGCCGGCGTTCGTCCTGTCGATCGCCGCGGCCGCGACCGCTTCGGCCCAGGAGGCCAAGCCCGCCCCCGACGCGATCCGCGCCTATGCCGAGAAATTCCGCGACCTGGGCCCTGCCCCCTACGCCGCGGCGCTGCGCCGCGCCATCGACATGGCGGCCGACGCCCTCGCCACCGGCGAGAACGACTACGACACCTCGAAGCCGATCACGCTCGGCAAGCTGCCGACACGCGCGCCGGGCGTCGCGCCCATGCACACGGACGGCCTCGCCATCGACAAGGACGAGCGCTACCTCTCCTGGCTCGAGGCACAGGCCAAGACGCCGGTCATCGACGTCAACTTCGGCAACCGCCGCGTCAAGCTGCGCTCCGTCGGCGGCCAGAAGATCACCCGCTCGACATTCTTCCCCGAGATCACGCTCGCCTACGATCCGCCCGCGCAGGCCGGCGGCAAGGGCGTCGGCTTCTGCTCCGGCGTCCTGATCGACCGCGAGACGGTGCTCACCGTCGCCCACTGCCTGTGCGGCCAGCCCGTGACGCACGTCATCCTCGGCGTCAGCATGGCGAGCCCCCAGCGCGTCATCAAGGTCAAGGGCGAGCGCCGCAGCGATGCCGCGCAGTGCCCCGGCGGGTCCGTCACGCCGCAGAACCACTGGATGTCGCTGCGCGGACACGACATCGCCGTGCTGCGGCTCGCCGAGCCGGTGCCGGAAGCCGCCGTGCCTGTCGTAAAGCCGCCCGCCCCGCCGGGCCTCATCGCCACCGAGTTCGCCAAGGGCAACCGCGCGCTCATCGTCGTCGGCTTCGGCCAGACCGAGCAGGGCGACGAGGACCAGAAGAACCTCTCCATCGTGCCCATCCTCTCGCCCGACTGCTCCGGCGCTCCCGCGCCGGGTCTCACGGACGAAAGCGCCTACGGCTGCCTCAAGGGCGCTGAAATCCTCGCCAAGGACCGCCGCCGCCTCGGCCCCTGCCACGGCGACAGCGGCGGCGGCGCCTATATCCTCGTCGACAAGACGGAGGGCGATGTCACCCACAAGGAAGCGATGCTTGTCGGCCTCGTCTCGCGCTCCATCCTGCGCCCCGCCGCGGACTGCGGCGACGGCGGCATCTACACCCTGCTCACGCGCCAGGCGCTCGACTGGGCGACGCAGGCCTCGGCGGCGCTGGCAAAATAGCGCCTGCGATTGACGCCGCCGCACAGCGACGCTAACGTCCGGCATCGATGGGGATGGAGTCCCCCGAAACCGCCCGCAAGGGCTGATGACTCCTACCGCAAGCCGCGGTGGGAGTCTGTCCAGGCCACCGCAAGGTGGCTTTTTTGTTGGGCAGACCCGTTGGACCGGCGGCAGTTGCCGCGCAGCAGGACATGCCCATGCACACCTACTTCTGGATCGCCGTCGGCAGCGCACTGGGCGGCATTGCGCGCTACTGGTGCTCGGGCGTCTCCGCGCGCCTGTTCGGCGAGACGTTCCCCTTCGGCACCCTCATCGTCAACATCGTCGGCTCGTTCATCATCGGCTTCTTCGCCACGCTGACCGGCCCCGACGGACGGCTGTTCGTTTCCACCACCACGCGCCAGTTCGTGATGATCGGCATCTGCGGCGGCTACACCACCTTCTCGTCCTTCAGCCTGCAGACGCTCAGCCTGATGCAGGACGGCGAGTGGCTCTATGCCGGCGCCAACATCGTCGCATCCGTCGTCCTCTGCCTTGTTGCCGTCTGGATCGGGCACATGGCGGCGACCGGCTTCAACACGCTGAAGTGGATCTAGCCATGCCCGATGCTCCGCGCTCGCTGTGGGCCCGCCTCTTCGGAGCGCGCCCGACCCCCGTTCCACACCTGGAGGCGCACGCCATGCAGATACCCCGCGATGCGACGATCCTGCGCATCTACATCGGCGAGGACGACAAGGCCGGCAACGTTCCGCTCTACGAGGCGATCGTCCTCAAGGCGCGCGAGCAGCACCTCGCAGGCGCCACCGTTCTGCGCGGAGCCCTGGGCTTCGGCCGCTCGAGCCGTCTCCACACCACCAAGATCCTACGCCTGTCGGAGGACCTTCCCCTCATCGTCGAGATCGTCGATACCGAGGCGAAGATCACGGCCTTTCTCGGCACGCTCGACGGCGTGCTGGGGAGCGGTCTCGTCACGCTCGACAAGGTCCAGGTCGTCAGCTACGGGCCGCCGCAGCCTGCAGCGGGCTGAGCCGCCGTTGCTGGCTTGGCGCGCGCCTGCTAGCGTGCCCGCTCCCAGCGCAGGAGTTCCATCATGGCCGAGAGCCGCCGCAGCATCCCGAAGCTCTACATCATCCTCGGGGTTCTCGCGCTCGCCGGCATCGGCTACGTCGTCTACGGCCAGATGCCGGGCCGACAGAGCCAGGGCTTCTACGCGCGCGATGCGCAGCACGCCGACAGGATCGTATGCGCGAGCAAGGACGCCGGCGCGCAGTCCCTCTGCAAGGTGCTGCAGTTCCGCACCCTGCCGAACCTCGGCACGCACAACGACCTCTGGGTCCTGTTCGACGCGCTGCATGTGATCGCCCGCGCCAACCCGCCCGACGGCGTGCGCGGGCAGGTCGATGCCGTCTACACCGAGCTCAACGCCGCCCTCTCCGAGGACGGCGTGCTGGCCGTGGTCGCGCGCGATCTCGGCACCGAGCCGCAGGACGGCGCCTATCGCGACGCCAACACGCTCTACTACGCGACGGTGGCGCAATACCCGCGGTGCACGGCGCTGGTCGGCGCACCGGACTGCCGCAGCGGTCTGCCGGTCCCCGTCGTCACGGCGCTCGGCAAGGCCGCAGCCCTCGTCGCAGCGGACGGGCCCAAGGTCGCCCCTTACGAGTTCGGCCTGCGCAAGCCCGCCGTCGACGCCTTCCTGGCCAGCGGGCTCGCCGCGCGCGGCTGACGCCTGCGGCCGTGTGTCACCGCGTCGGATGCTGAATTTCCTGCCCCTGCCGCGCCGAACCGGCTACCTAGGCCGCAGTCCTCACGACGCCGGCCGCCAGGCTCGGCATGATGGTAGCGAATGCCATGACCGCACGCGTGATTGATGGTCTTGCCGTCGCCAGAGCCGTGCGCGGCGAATGCCGTGCACGGGTCGCCGCGCTGCGCGAACAGACGGGGACCGTTCCCGGGCTGGCCGTCCTGATCGTAGGCAACGATCCGGCATCCGAGGTCTACGTCCGCAACAAGGTCAAGGCCTGCGCCGAGGTCGGCATCGCCTCGACGACGCACCGGTTCGCGGCCGACTCGCATGCCGCCTCCCTCATCGCCCGCATCGAGGAGTTGAACCGCGATCCCGCGATCCACGGCATCCTCGTCCAACTTCCGCTGCCGCCCTCCTTCGCGCTCGGGCCCATCCTGCGCGCCATCGATCCCAACAAGGATGTCGACGGCTTCCATCTCTACAACGTCGGCTCGCTGATCTCGGGGGCCACCGTCTTCCCGCCCTGCACGCCCTACGGCGTCGTGCGCCTGCTCGAGCACGAAGGCATCGAGCTCGAGGGCCAGAACGTGGTCGTCGTCGGCGCCAGCAACATCGTCGGCAAGCCGATGGCGCTCATGCTCATGCAGCGCGAGGCCACCGTCTGCATCTGCCACGCCAAGACGCGGGACCTGGCGCAATTCACGATCCTCGCCGACATCCTCGTCGTGGCGGCCGGCCGGCCCAACCTCATCCTGCCGCAGATGGTGAAGACCGGCGCCGTCGTGATCGACGTCGGCATCAACCGGGTCGACGGGCGGCTGGTCGGCGACGTCGATTTCGAGGGCGTCCGCCGGAAGGCCTCCTACATCACCCCCGTTCCCGGCGGCGTCGGGCCCATGACGGTGACCATGTTGCTGGTGAACACCGTCGCCTCGGCCGAACGGGCGGCCGAGCGCCTCGCCCCGGCCCTGTAACGGCCGCTGAACCCGTCTGGCGGGCCTCGTCTGGAGCCTCCTGGACCGCCCTGGGGGCCCCTGCGGCCGCCCTGCCCCTCTTGGTCGCAGGCCCTTGCAACACGTTGCTTTTTGCCTACATCCGTGCTTATGAAGGCTCGCATCGAGCGCAGGGGATGATTCTCATTTATCCCTTTCTTGATCGCTCCGTTTTCCTGTTAGGCCATTTGCGCCTCAACCCCTGCGCTCCGTCAGCCCACCGCACGCCCCATGGCGTGGCGGCTAGGTTTGCTCGTCACGGAGACAGGTTTTTTGGATACGACGACGTTCGCTGAGCTCGGTCTCAGCCCTAAGGTTCTGGCTGCCGTCGAGGCTGCCGGATACGCCTCCCCGACCCCTATCCAGCAGCAGGCGATCCCCGTCGCGGTGACCGGCCGGGATGTTCTCGGCATCGCCCAGACCGGCACCGGCAAGACCGCCGGCTTCGTGCTGCCGATGATCACCCGCCTCGAGACGGGCCGCGCGCGTGCCCGCATGCCGCGCTCGCTGATCCTCGCGCCCACGCGCGAGCTCGCGGCCCAGGTGGCGCAGAGTTTCGAGAAATACGGCGTCAATCACAAGCTGACGCTGGCGCTGCTGATCGGCGGTGTTTCCTTCGATGACCAGTACCGCAAGCTCGACCGCGGCGTCGACGTGCTGATCGCCACGCCGGGCCGCCTGCTCGATCATTTCCAGCGCGGCAAGCTGATGCTGATGGGCGTCGAGATCCTCGTCATCGACGAGGCCGACCGCATGCTCGACATGGGCTTCATTCCCGACATCGAGCGCATCTGCAAGCTGCTGCCGCCGCGCCGGCAGACGCTGTTCTTCTCCGCCACCATGCCGAGCGAGATCCAGCGGCTGGTGGCCAGCTTCCTCAAAGACCCGGTTCGCGTCGAGGTGGCACGCCCGGCGACGACCGCCAACACCATCACCCAGCGCTTCTACTACTGCCCCACCACCGACGACTGGGCGAAGCGCGAGACCCTGCGCGAGCTGATCCGCACGCAGGACGTCAAGAACGCCATCATCTTCTGCAACCGCAAGCGCGACGTGGCGATCCTGCTCAAGTCGCTGCTCAAGCACGGCTTCAACGCCGGCGCGCTGCATGGCGACATGGACCAGATGAGCCGCATGAAGACGCTGGATTCGTTCCGTGACGGGACCATCCAGTTCCTCGCCGCCAGCGACGTCGCCGCGCGCGGCCTCGACATCCCGGATGTGAGCCACGTCTTCAACTTCGACGTGCCGTGGGCTGCCGACGACTATGTGCACCGCATCGGCCGCACGGGCCGCGCCGGCCGCGAAGGGTTTTCGGCGACGCTCGTCACGCCCGACGATTTCAAGCAGCTCAAGGACATCGAGAAGATGCTCGGCACCGAGCTGGCCTGGATCGGCGAGGCACCCAGCGAGGAGGACGTCGCCGCCGGCAGCCGCCGTGGCGGACGCGGCCGTGGTGGCCGCGCCGGTGCACGGCGTGGCGCGAGCGACAGCCGCCGCTCCGGCGAACGTGGCGAAGCACGAGGGAGCGAAGCTCGGGGAGGCGAAGCACGGGGAGGTGGAGCGCGGCGGGGCGATCGCAAGCCCGAGCGCGCGCCGCGTCGCGAGGAGGAGCGCGCCGAGCCGCGCGCTGCCCGCGAGCACCGTCCCGATGCCGAGCAGAAGCCCGCCGCGGAAATCCGTCAGCAGCCTCCCGCCCGGCAAGGGCATGAGGATGAGGCCCGCGCGGCCAAACCCGCCCGCACCGGCCGCGTCAACGGCGAACGGGCACGGCCCGGGCCCCGCCGCGAGCCGAAAGGCGATCAGCGTCCGCGTGGCGACGATCAGCGCCCGCGTGGCGACAATGCCCCCGCCAAGCCGCGCGGCGACGCCGGCCAGCAGGGAAGATCGCAGAAGACCTCGCGGTCCGATCACCGCCAGGACGACCGTCCCGTCGGCTTCAGCGGCAACGTGCCGGCCTTCCTGAAGAAGCCGGTGCGCGCGGGAACGTAAGGCGCTTCGGCGCGCGGTTCGGTTCCGGACCGCGCGCTCACATCTATCCCGGCGATCGCCGGCGCTTTCGCGGCGCCGGCTTTGCTTTTTCCGCCGCGCGCCTGCGGGCGACGCCGACCGCCTGCCGCGCCCAGTGGACACACTCCTCCGGCTCGTCCAGCAGCCGCTCCGGCGCCCGCCAGTAGGACGTCAGCACGCGGTCGCCGTCCTTGGTCGAGTAGCCGAAGGGACCCAATCCCTCGGCTTCGAACGCCGGCCGTGTCGTCTCGTCGGCCTTCAGATAGAGCGCGTCATCGGACAGCAGCGCGAACATCACGCCGTCGCAATGCAGCCCCGCGCCGCCGAACATGCGCCGCACGCTCACCGCGCCCAGCGGCACCAGGATCTCCTGCAGCAGATCGACAAATCCCTGGCTCACGGCCATGACGGCATCCTTCCGGTCGCTACGAGGCCCTGCTAGCCTGCCACATCCTACGCGTCCCGGGAGCCGCCGATGAGCGACAGCGATCTTGCCTATTGTTCCGCCGCCGAGGTGGCGTCCCGCATCAAGGCGAAAACGCTGTCGGCCACCGAGGTGACGCGGGCCGCACTCGCCCGTGCCGAGCGCGCACAGGCCGCGCTCAACTGCTTCATCACCATATGCGCCGAGGAGGCTCTGCGCGATGCGAAAGCGGCCGATGCCGCGCTTGCCCGCGGCGACGATGTCGGCCCCCTGCACGGCGTCCCCCTGCACGTGAAGGACCTGGTCGCCACCAAGGGCGTGCGCACCACGTTCGCCTCGCACATCTACGAGCACAATGTCCCTGAGCAGGATGCCGTCTGCATCGCGCGATTGAAGAAAGCCGGCGCCATCCTGATCGGCAAGACG
>JBFWWW010000092.1:0-14228 GCA_050245975.1 Hyphomicrobiaceae bacterium | reverse complement strand
TTGTCCGCAGCGCCCAGCATGAAATCTTTCCTGCGGCAGCGGCGGATATCACGGCAGCGACAGGTTTTGCCGTTGCGGTGGCGTCGCGCGCGTCCGGCTCGAGACCTCTGCTCGTGATCTGGCAGGACTTCTTCGATATCGAGACGGGTCGTCTCAACGCCTCAGGTCTGCGTGAGCTTGGTCTCGATCCGGCGCACCTCGTTCTGGTGCGGGCCGCCGATGCCACAGCTGCACTGAGGGCAGCCGAGCAGGGCGCGCGTTGCCCGTCGCTCGGCGGCGTACTCCTTGCCGTCTGGGGTACTCCCTCCGTCCTCAATCTCACGGCAAGCCGGCGGCTGACGCTCGCCTCTGGTGGATCGGGCGTCCCCGTTTTTCTTCTGCGTGCTGCTGCATCGCCGGCCCCGAGTGCCGCCGCGACGCGCTGGCTGGTGGCGGCGGCACCATCGCGGGCGCTGGCCGCCAATGCCCCTGGCTTTCCCGCCTTTCAGGCGCGCCTGATCCGTCACCGCGGCGGCCTGCCTGCCGGCACATGGCATGTGGAGTGGAATCGTGACCGTACCTGCTTCCGAGACCGGGACCTCCGCGGAGCCGAGACGCTACCTCGCACTGTGGTTTCCGTTCCTGCAGACAGATCGACTGCGGCGCTTGAGCGGCCAGGTTACTGGCGCAAGGCCGGCTGAACCGCCGCTTGTCGTCGTAGAAAAGGTGCAGGGCGCCCTGCGCATCGCCAGCGTGAACCAGAGTGCGGCGCGGTTGCGGCTGACGCCTGGACTTGCGCTTGCCGATGCCCGCGCCCGTATTCCGTACCTCGTCGTTGCCGAATCTGATCCGGAAGCGGATGCCCGCCTCCTTGCCGACCTCGGCCTCTTCTGCGTGCGCTTCACGCCATGGGTCGCGCTCTCTTCTCCGGATGGTTTGCTGTTGGACATCACCGGCTGCGCGCATCTGTTCGGCGGCGAAAGCTGCCTGAGGGCGACGGCGCTGGAACGTTTGGCCCGGTTGGGTCTCGATGTCAGAGGGTCCATTGCCGGGACGCCGGATGCGGCCTGGACGCTCGCGCGCTACAGCGACGAAGCCATCGTGCCGGAGGGGAAGGACGAAGCCTCCGTCCGCCCGCTGCCGGTCACGGCGCTGGCCGGTCTCGACGATGAAACGGGTGTCGCCCTGCGGCGGGCGGGACTGAAGACCATCGGTGATCTTGCCGACCGCCCCATGCAGGCTCTCGCGGCGCGTTTCGGTCAGTCCCTCGTCACCTGTCTGGCACGGGCGCTGGGCCGCGAGAACGTCCGCATCACGCCGCTGCGCCCGCCGCCCAAGGTCGTCGTCCGGCGGCTGTTTCCCGAGCCCATGACGCCGGCTGACCTGTTGTCCGATGTTCTCACGGGCATGATCGAGGAAGCGGCCGAGGCCTTGGGCGCCCGCGTCGAAGGTGGCCGGCTGTTCGAGACCAGTCTCTTCCGCAGCGACGGCGCGATCCGCAGGCTCGCCGTGCAGATCGGCCGGCCATGCCGGGATCCGCCGGTCGTCATCCGGCTCTATCGCGAATGTCTTCAGGCCCTGGCTGATCCTGTCGATCCGGGCTTCGGGTTCGATTGCATCGAGCTGGCGGTTCCCGTGACCGAGCCGCTCGCAGCGAACCAACCCGGCCTCGATGGCCAGCTTCCGGACGACGATGCGGCCGGCGATCTTTTCGACCGCTTGGTTGTCCAGCTCGGGCGCGATCGCGTGATGCGCTTCGCGGCTCGAGACACGCACGATCCGGACCGGGAGACCCATCTTGTGCCGGTTCGCCGCGGACCAAACAGCCGCTCTCCGCGTCCGGCAGACCATGCTTCATGGGTGGAACCGCAGGAGGGAGAGCCGCCGGCGCGTCCGCTCCAGATGTTCGATCCACCGCAGCCGATCGAAATCCTTGCCGAGATGCCGGACAGCCCGCCGGTCCGGTTTCGCTGGCGGCGGATTTTGCACGAGATCGTCCGTGCGGAAGGGCCGGAGCGGATCGAGCAGGAGTGGTGGCGCGCAGAGAGCCCTGTGGAGCCGCGGGATTATTACCGCGTCGAGGACGCCGAGGGGCGCCGCTTCTGGATTTTCCGGGCCGCACCTTACCGCCAGGGAGCGCCCATGCCGCGCTGGTTCCTGCATGGAGTGTTCGCATGACGGGCTACGCCGAGTTTGCGACCGCGACGAATTTCTCGTTTCTGCGAGGTGCCTCACCGGCCCGCGATCTGGTGGGGACTGCGCTTCTGCTTGGCCATCGCGGCATCGGCATTGCTGACCGTAACACGGTGGCGGGCGTCGTGCGCGCCTTCAGCGCGCTCGAGGATTTTCGCAATGCGCCGGACACCGCCGGAAAGGATACCGGCGAGCTTGTCCGGCGTGCGCGCGCCTTCAGGCTTGCTGTCGGCGCGCGTCTCGCCTTCGTCGACGGAACGCCTGACATCCTTGCCTATCCGGCCGATCGCGACGGCTGGGGTTGTCTCACGCGCCTGCTCACGACGGGCAATCTCAAGGCGAAAAAGGGCGAATGTTCCCTGCGTTTCGAGGATCTCCTGGGCGATACGAACGGCTTGCTGCTCGTCGTCATGCCGGAGCGGCGGCTGGAACATATTGCCCGGACGCTCGCGCGCCTGACGGAGGCGGCCCCGGATGCCGTGTGGCTGGCGGCTGCCATGCATCGTCGCGGTGACGACCGCCGCCGACTGGCAAACCTGAAGCAGGTCGCCGATGCGGCGCGCGTGCCCTTGCTGGCGGTCAATGACGTTCTCTATGCCGATCCCGGACAGCGCGATCTGCAGGATGTGCTCACCTGCATCCGCGAAGGGACGACAATTGCCGAGGCCGGACGCCGGCTGGAAGCCAATGCCGAGCGCCATCTCAAGCCCGCGCCTGAAATGGCGCGACTGTTCAAGGATTGCCCGCAGGCCGTCGCCGAGACGGAACGCCTGTTGCAGCGGATCGGGTTCTCTCTCGATCAGCTCAAGTATGAGTACCCCGATGAGCCGGTCCCCGAGGGCTGGGAACCTCAGACCTGGCTCGAGGAACTGACCCGCCGCAGCGCGTGTGAGCGCTATCCCGATGGCGTGCCGGAGAAAGTCGAGAAACTGATCGCCGACGAGCTGAGCCTGATCGCCAGGCTTGGCTATGCGCAGTATTTCCTCACCATCCATGACATCGTTCGGTACGCCACGAGCCAGGGCATTCTGTGCCAGGGCCGCGGCTCAGCGGCCAATTCCGCCGTCTGCTATGCGCTCGGCATCACGGCCGTCGATCCCAAGGATCACGATCTCCTGTTCGCGCGCTTCATCTCCACCGAACGCAAGGAGCCGCCCGACATCGATGTCGATTTCGAGCATGAGCGGCGCGAGGAGGTGATCCAGTACGTCTATGAGAAGTACGGCCGGCACCGCGCCGGCATCGTTGCAACGGTGATCAGCTACCGGCCGCGCAGCGCCATCCGCGATGTCGGCAAGACGCTCGGCCTCACCGAGGACATCACGGCCAGGCTTGCCGACACCCAATGGGGCAGCGGCGAGGGCGACATCCGCGAGAAGCATATCCGCCAGGCCGGGCTTGATCCGCATAACCCGATGATCCGCCGTGCAGTCGATCTGGCGGTCCGGCTGCTGGGGTTTCCCCGGCATCTGTCGCAACACGTGGGCGGCTTCGTTCTGGCGCGAGGGCGACTGGACGACATCGTGCCCATCGGGCCGGCGGCAATGGAAAAGCGCACGTTCGTCGAATGGGACAAGGACGACATCGACGCGCTCGGGCTGATGAAGGTCGATGTGCTCGCGCTCGGCATGCTGACCTGCATCAGGAAATCCTTCGGCCTGATCCGGCAGCATGAGGGCATCGCCTACGATCTCGCCAACATCCCAAGGGAACAGCGGGACGTCTACGCTATGTTGTGCAAGGGCGACTCGCTCGGCGTCTTCCAGGTCGAGAGCCGCGCGCAGATGAACATGCTGCCGCGCCTCCGGCCGAAAAATCTGTACGATCTCGTCATCCAGGTGGCCATCGTTCGCCCCGGCCCCATCCAGGGCGACATGGTGCATCCCTACCTGCGCCGGCGGGATGGGGAAAAGGTTACATATCCATCTCCGTCCCCCCAGTATGGCCCCTCGGATGAACTCCATGAGGTGCTCCACAAGACCCTGGGCGTGCCGCTGTTCCAGGAGCAGGCGATGAAGCTCGCCATGGTCGCGGCCAAGTTCACGGCCGAGGAAGCCAACGGCCTGCGCCGTGCCATGGCGACGTTCCGCAACGTGGGGACGATCGGAACGTTCGAGACCCTGATGGTGGAGCGGATGGTGAAGCGGGGCTATGCGCGGGAGTTCGCGCAGCGCTGCTTTGAGCAGATCAAGGGGTTCGGCAGCTATGGCTTTCCCGAGAGCCACGCGGCCTCCTTCGCCAAGCTGGTCTACATCTCATCCTTCATCAAATGCCGGTATCCGGCTGTCTTCGCCTGCGCGCTTCTCAATTCGCAGCCCATGGGGTTTTACGCTCCGGCCCAGATCGTACGCGATGCGCGCGAGCATGGTGTCGAGGTGCGGGACGTCGACGTCAACCACAGCGACTGGGACAACACGCTCGAGCGCACCAGTGAGGGTGCGCTTGCCCTCCGCTTGGGGCTGCGCCAGGTCGATGGCCTTGGCGAGGACGACGGCAAGCGCCTGATCGAACGGCGGTCTGTGCCTTACTCTTCGGTCGAGGAGCTTGCGACGCGTGCCAGGCTCTTCAGCCGCCCGATGCGGATTTTGGCCGATGCCGATGCGTTCCGCTCGATAGGTCTCGATCGGCGCGAAGCGCTATGGGCCGTGCGCCGCCTGCCGGGAGACGATGCTCTGCCGTTGTTTGCCGCTGCCGACGCCGCCGAGCTCGGCGAAGAGCCGTCGGCGCATCTGCCGGAGATGCCGCTGTCCGAGCACATCGCAGCCGATTACCAGACCGTGCGCCTCTCCCTGAAGGGACACCCGATGCAGATTCTGCGGGCTGTGTTCGATGGCGAAGGTGTGCTGACATGCGCTGCGACCTCGAATACCGGCGATGGCCGTCGCGTGCGCACCGCGGGCGTCGTGCTCGTGCGGCAACGTCCCGGCAATGGCACGGCCATCTTCATCACCATGGAAGACGAGACCGGCATCACGAATGTCGTTCTCTGGGCGCGGACGTTCGAGAGGTTCCGCAAGGAGGTGATGGGAAGCAGACTGTTGCTGGTGGAAGGGAAAGTGCAGAAGAGCGTCGAAGGCGTCGTGCACCTCATGGCCGAGCGCGTCTGGGATCGCACGGCGGAGCTGTCCCGCTTGTCGGACGATCGTCAGCCGCAAATCCCGCTGAGCCGCGCCGATGGGCCGCCGCATGATCCGGGCTCCCGCGCCCGTCACCCGCGCGATGTCCGCATTCTGCCGAAGTCACGCGACTTCCACTGACAGCCGAGACGCACGCGCTAGGCGTGCCGCGAGGACTGGCGAAATCTCTGCGAGACATGCCAGGGCAGCACCAGGTGCTCGACATAGTCGACGACGAAGAACAGAGCCGTTCCCGCGATCCCCAGGAGAACAAGAGATACGAACACGCGGATCGTGTCGAATTGCCCCTGGTCGACGAGGATCTGGAAGCCGAGCCCTTTGCTGCCGGCGACGAACTCGCCGACGATCGCGCCGACAAGCGCGAACGAGACCGCGACCTTCATGCCGGCGAACAGGCTCGGCAGCGCGCAGGGAAAGCGGATCTTGAACAGGATCGCCAACGGCGAGGCCCGCGATACGCGCGCCAGGTGCAGCATGTCCGGCTCGACCGATCGCAGGCCCAGAACCATGTCGATCACGATCGGAAACAGCGCCAGCATCAGCGCAATGGCGATCTTCGGCTCCGTCCCCGTCCCCATCCAGATGACGAACAGGGGCGCCAGCGCGACCTTGGGTATCGAGTTGAGCGCGACCAGCAGCGTGTACACCGTCCGCTCGAGGAAGCGGGAATAGACGATTCCGATCGCCAGCAGGATGCCGATGACGACGGCGCTGCCGAAGCCCGCAAAGGTCGTCAGCATCGTGAAAAGGAGATGGCGCAGGAAAACGCTGGGCGTTTCCCAGAAGGAGAGAGCGATGGCGGACGGTGCCGGCAAGATCAGCGGCGACGTGTTGAAGGCCCGGACCAACACCTCCCACACGACCAGGAAGGCGACGATGACGATCGCCACATCGCGCGTATCGTTGTTGGCGGAGAAGAGGCGGCGCAACATGGCCTATTCCTTGACGATGCCGAGCTCGGCGAAATGATGCCGGATGCGCGACACGTAGCGGATGAATTCGCTGCTTTCCCGGCTTGCTAGCGAACGAGGTCGCGGCAGGTCGATGTCGATGATGTCCACGATCATGCCGGGCGCCTTGCCCATCATCACCACGCGGTCGGACAGGAAGACGGCTTCGGCAATGGAATGCGTGATGAACAGAAGCGTCTTGCGTGTCTCCTGCCAGATGCGGGCGAGCTCGATGTTGAGGTCGTCGCGCGTCATGGCGTCGAGCGCGCCGAACGGCTCGTCCATGAGCAGCAGCTCGGGATCGGACAGAAGTGCGCGGCAGATGGAGGCACGCTGTCGCATGCCGCCTGACAGCTCCCAGGGGAACCGGTGCTCGAAGCCGCCGAGGCCGAAACGATTGAGGAGCGCCAGCGCGCCATCCCTGTATTTCGCCCGCGGACGTCCCAGAAATTCGATCGATAGCAGCACATTGTCGAGGATGGTGCGCCAGTCGAGGAGCACGTCGCGCTGGAAGACGACGCCGAGGTTGTCGGGTGGACCGTTCAAAGGCCGGCCCGCAACCTGCAGCGCGCCGGCTGTCGCTTCTTCGAGCCCCGCCACCAGTTTCAGAAGCGTGCTCTTGCCGCAGCCCGATGGGCCGACCACGGAGACGAACTCGCCCGGCTGGATGTCGAGAGTGATGTCGACCAGCGCCGGCACGGCGCCGCGCGGGGACGCATAGGTCTTCCCCGCGCGGGCGATGGAGACGTAGGGGACGCGCTGCATATCCATCGCCGTCCGGCTCTCTGCTCTATTCGATCAGAGCATTCGTATAATAGTCGTCGGCCTTCGTGCCAGGTTTAACGACACCGGCGGCTTCGAGCGACTTCAGGGCCGCTTCCCAGTCCTCCTTCGCCTGCCAGCCGATCGGCTTGCCGGCCGATGCCGGCGTGTCGAAATAGTCGAGCGTCAGCTTGATCTGGCCGCGCAGCACGTCGGGATTGAGTTTGGCATCGGGACGTTCGGCAATCATTGCGTTCACGCCGTCGTCGATGTTGGTCTTGAGATGCTCCCAGGCCTTCTGCTCCACCTTGATCAGGCGTTTCAGTGCGTCGCCCTTCTTGGCGATGGTGTCCTCGCGGGCGACCAGGCCGTAGCTCGGGAAGCTGATGCCGGCATCCGACGCCAGGAGGCACTTGGAGGGGCGCGGCTTTTCCGCGACCGGCAGGGCCGAGCCGACGGTCGACATCAGGCCGTCGGCTCGCTTGGCCGTGTAGGTGCCCCAGAGCGCGGCGGGATCGACGAACTCGACCTTCACGGTGTCGCGCGTCATGCCGCCGGACTTCAGATAGAGGTCGATGAACGGTGCCCACGGGCTCGCCGCGAAGACGACGACGGTCTTGCCCTTGAGATCGGCGACCTTTGTCATCGGCGAGTCGCGGTCGACGAGGATGCACAGGTCCGTCTTGCGCTGGAATGTGGCGATCGACTTGATCGTCGCGCCTTGCGCGCGGGCGGCGCCGACAAGGCCGACCTGAACCTGCCCGACGTCCGCCTGCCCGGCGTTCACGAGCTGCACGGTGTTGCCCGAGCCGCGGCCGTCCTGTACCTCGACGTCGAGATTGGCGTTCTTGAACCAGCCCTTGTTCTTGGCGAGGTGCATCGCCGCCTGCACGCCCCAGGGCGAGAAGTCGAGGCGGACGACCAGTTTGTCCTGCGCGGCCGCGGGGCCGGACGGCCCAATGCCGAGGATGGCTGTCGCCAGCCCGACCAGAACTGAAAGAACAACTCTCATTTTCGACTCTCCCTTTGAGTGCTGACGAAGACGGATCGGATGGAGGAATTGGTGTCGGCGGGTGTTGCGGGTTGCGTCAGATAGCTCAACACCATCTCGACCACGTGCTCCCGCCGCTGCTTCAGCCGCGGCTTGGAGACGAACGAGCGATCGAGAAGCCAGGACAGCGTGTGTTGATTGGAAAGGAAGAAATAAGCCAGCCCCGAGATCGATAGATAGAGATCGACGGCATCGACATTAGCCCGGAACACACCGTCGCGCTGCCCGTTCTCCAGCAGGATGCGCAGGGTATCGAGCAGGTCGGCATAGAGCGGCTTCACGCGCGCCGACTGCTTCAGATATTGCGCACAGTGGATGTTCTCGATGCTCATCAGCCGGATCAGATCCGGGGTTGCCACGAAATGATCGAACGTGTTGGCGATCAGCTTCCGCATGCCTTCGAGGGGAGGCAAGTCGCGCAGATGCTCGTCGTGCTGGTCTGCGCGCAGCGCGATGTAGATGCGCTCCAGAACTTCGAGATACAGCCCCTCCTTGGAGCCGAAATAGTGATAGATCAGGTTCTTGTTGATGCCCGCCTGTTCCGCGATGCGATCGACGCGGGCCCCGTTGAGGCCGTGGGCGACGAATTCGCGTCGCGCATGATCGAGAATTTTCGTGCGGCTACCCTCGGGGTCTCGGGTGATCCGTGCGGGGCGGGCGGACACGCTCATCTCCTGTCTCAGCGGTTGGGGGCGGCGCGTCGCGCGTCGCGCATCCGGACCGTCGCGCGGTCATCGACACCTCCGTCAGCCGCGATGGCCACGGCGTAGTTCTCTTCGGCGAATTGCCGTGTGATCTTGCCGTCGGCCACGTCCTCGGCCACGTCCTCGGGACGACGCAGCAGCGGATCGCCGAAGCCGCCGGCGCCGGCCTGTTCATGGACGATGAGCGTATCCTGCCGCACGGTGGTTGTGATCTTGCCTGGCAGCGGCGTCAGCGTGTCGCCGATCTTCATGAAGTTGCGTGAAGGGCCGCCGGGCGCGCCGCCGTTCAGCCCATAGGGTCTGAACTTGACGCGATCGGTGCGCATCTGCAGCAGCGCCTCGGGCGCGAGGATGCGATAGGAGCGGCGAATGCCGATGCCGCCGCGCCATTGCCCGGCGCCGCAGGTGTCCGGCACGAAGGCATAGTCCTCGATGCGGACCGGATGCTCGGCCTCCATCACCTCCACCGGCATGTTGGAGAGGTTTTGCGAGGCATTGGTCACCGCCTCCAACCCATCCTTGTCCGGCCGGCCTCCCCAGGCGCCGCAGATCATGTCGACGATGATGAACGGCTGACGGTTCGGCCTCAGTCCGCTGATGCAGATGACGCTGTTGCCACCTTCGCCGGCCGCCGGGACCTTGTCCGGCACGATCTTGGCGAGCGCGCCCAGCATGACATCGAACACGCGGTAGCCGGTGAGCGCGCGCGCAGCGCACGGCGCCGGCATGACCGGGTTCAGGACGGATGCCTCGGGCGCCTTCACCTTGACGCAGCGGAACATGCCGACGTTGTTCGGCACGTCCTTGGCCAGCACGCAGCGCACCGACAGATACGTGAGCGAGTGGGTGAAGCTGAGCGTGGAGTTGAGTGCGCCGCGCACCTGCGGCGATGAGCCGGTGTAGTCGACGAACAGCGACCCATCGTCCTTCACTGTGATCGCGACATGCAGCGGGATGGGATCGTCCGAGAAGCCGTCGCTGTCGATGTGATCGACGAACGTGTATGTCCCCCTCGGCCAGGTCTTGATCTCCTGCCGCGTCAGCCGCTCGGCGTAGTCGAGCAGCTCCTGCATGTAGGTGTCGACCTCGTCGGCGCCATACCGCTGCATCAGCTTCTCGAGCCCGCGACGGCCGACCTGAGCGGCTGCGAACTGGGCCGACAGATCGCCCCACACGCGGTCCGGTACGCGCACGTTGATCTTGATCAGTGTCTCGAGCGTCGTGTTCAGAACGCCGCGGTCGTAGAGCTTCAGCGGCGGGATGCGCAGGCCTTCCTGATAGATTTCCGTCGAATCCGAGGCATTGGACCCCGGTACGCGTCCGCCGACGTCCGTGTGGTGGCAAATGACGACCGCGAACGCGCGCCGCTTGCCCTCCCAGAAAATCGGCACGAACATGAAGATGTCCGGCAGATGCATGCCCCCGTGGTAGGGGTCGTTCATGATGACGACGTCGCCCTCGTGCAGGTCGCCTTCGAACTTGGCGAGCACCGCCTCCATCGCCTCCGGTATGGCGCCGAGATGCTGCGCGATGGTCTTTGCCTGGGCGACCATCTGGCCGTCTCCGGCGCAGATCGCGGCCGAGAAGTCCATGACGTCCTTGACGATCTCCGAGCGCGCGATGCGTACGACCGTGTAGGCCATGTCGTCCGCAATGGAATCGAGCCCGCTCTTGATGACGGCGAACGTGATCGGATCAACCTTCATGCGAGATCTCCAGCACCACGCATCCCATGGCGTCGCGATGCGCGGTCGCATCCGGCGGGACGACGATGGTGGCGTCGAATTCCTCAACGATCAGCGGACCGCGACGCGGCTTCGACGTCAGCGCGCTGCGCGCCACGATTTCGACCGGCACCGCCGCCTCGCCGCGGGCGAATGACACCTGCCGCGTGCCCGACCGGGCGGCGCCCGGTCGCGGCGCGATCTTCATGTCCGCGAAGTCGAGCTTACTCTCGCGCAGGCCGCGGCCCGAGACGCGGACTTTCATCAGCTCGATGGGCGTAGCGTCCTTGTAGCCGTACATTTTGAAGTACTCGGCCACGAAGCGCTCGCGGATCTGGTCGATATCCTCGCCCGTGAACGGGACAGACAGCTCCGTTGCCTGGCCTTCGTGCCGCAGGTCGGCTTCCCACAGGAATTCCATCCTGTCCGGGCCATAGCCGTCGGCGGCAAGGCGTGCCGAGGCTTCGGCCTGCAGCGTTGCCTTGATGTCGCGCAGATCATCGATGGAGAGCGTCGACAGGGAGCGCGTCACAGTCCGCAGGCTCGTATGCTCGACATCGCACGCCAGCATGCCGACGGCGCAGAAGATGCCCGACATCGGCGGTATGATGACGCGAGGGATGCCGAGCTGCCGGGCGAGATCGGGGGCGTGGATGCCTCCGTTGCCTCCGAAGGCGACGAGCGAGAAGTCGCGCGGGTCGCGGCCGCGCTCCACCGTTACGGCGCGCAACGCGCGCGCCATGGCCGCGTTGGCGACCGCGCGGATGCCGTGCGCCGCGTCCGCCATCGTGAGGCCGAGCGGTTGGGCGACGTGGTGCAGGATGGCGCTCTCGCTCAGGGTCCGGTCGATCTGCAGCCGGCCACCGGCCAGCGACGTTGCATTGACGAAGCCGAGGACGACGTTGGCGTCCGTCACCGTCGGCCTGTCGTTGCCGAGGCCGTAACAGGCCGGGCCGGGCGTGGCGCCGGCCGACTGCGGGCCCACCACCAGCAGCCCGCCTTTGTCGATGCCGGCGATGGATCCGCCGCCGGCGCCGACCTCGGCAATATCGATCGCGGGCACCTTCAGCATGTAGCCGCCCGCCTTGATGAAGCGGCTCGATGTCGAGATGCCGTCGCGGAATTCGTACTCCGATGTCATGCTCGGCCGGCCATCCTCGATGATGACCGCCTTGGCCGTCGTGCCGCCCATGTCGAACACGATGAGGTCGCGCTCGCCCCGCGCCTCGCCCAGGCGCGAGGACCCGATCACGCCGCCGGCAGGCCCCGAAGCCACGGCGAGCACGGGTTTTTCGCGGGTCACCTGCGCCGGCAGCATGCTGCCGTTCGATGTCATGACCAGGATCGGTGCGGCTATTCCGATGTCGCGCAGTCCGTCCTGCAGGCGCTCCAGGTAACCGCGCATGGCGGACAGCAGATAAGCATTCACGACGGTGGTGCTGGTGCGCTCATACTCCTTCATCTCCGGCAGTACGGCGCAGGAGGTGGTGACGAGGAGCCCCGGGCAATGCGCCTTGAGGATCGCCTCGGCTTGCAGTTCGTGAGCCGGATTGCGGTAGCTGTTGATGAACGCAATGGCGGCGGCTTCGATGCCCTGCTCCAGCAGCCAGGTGCCGGCCTTGACCACGTCTTCCTCGCTGAGCGGCGTGACGACCGAGCCGTCGCCCGCCAGACGCTCCGTCACCTCGAGACGGTAGCGCCGCGCTACCAGCGGCTTCGGCTTGTCCCAGGTGAGATCGAACATGTCGGGCATTCGAATACGGCCGATCTCCAGAACATCGCGGAAGCCGCGGGTGGTGATGAGACCGGTGCGTGCGCCTGTGCGTTGCAGGATGGTGTTGGAGCCGACGGTTGTGCCGTGAAGAATCTCGGTGACGGCCCCGGCGGGAAGATCAAGCTCATCGAGGAGTTGCCTGACACCGTCGACGACGGCGCGCGCGGGGTCGTCAGGTGTCGAGGACAGCTTGCTCTCGTGCAAAAGGCCATCGTCGGTCGCGAGCGCAATGTCCGTGAAGGTGCCGCCGATATCGACTGCCACCCTCACGCCGGCGTGCAGGGCATCTGCCGTCCGCGCCATTGCGCCACTCCATTACTAACCATTTAGTCAATAATCGGGGGATGGCCGCTCCGTTGTCAACTGCTCTGTGGCAGGAGGAATCTCCCACGGGCAAAAAATATTGCCGTTCAGCTCCGGACATCGATCGCCTCGGAGAACAAAATCGGTCAGGGTCAGGAGCGGACGTCGCCAGTCGAAGTATGCTTTTGGTGTCGAACGACCTTAGGGATGACGTGTGCTCAATATCGAAATATTCGAACTTCAGGCGTCGTCACCAGAGATCGAGACGTGCACGAGATGGCGCGTCGATGCCTTCTCCGACGTCATTGAGGCAAGTGTCGAAGAAGAGCATCGTTCGCTTGTTGAGTTTGTGCGAAATCGAGCTGCGGGGCTGGCTCTGATTGCCAAATTCAACGGTGTTTTGGCAGGCACGTGTCTGCTAGTCCCCAAAGAACTTGAACCATGCCATCCGGTTACGCCGTGGCTCGCGGGCCTTTACGTCGATCCGATGTATCGGCTGCATGGCGTGGGACAAACGCTCGTCCGAGCTATCGAAGGCGAAGCCCGACTGCGAGGTAATGATCGTCTGTATCTCTATACGGATAGCGCAATTGGCTATTATCAGAGGCAAGGGTGGATCGCTGAAGACAGGTTCGATTGGAAAGGCATTCCCACCACATTGATGGTTCGCCATCTTCGGCCCTGATGTCTTCCATCAAGGTCCGTGTCGCTTGCGACCCTCGGCATCCTCTGGCTGATGAGGTCCGCACTTCCCGCACAAGCTGCCACTCGCCCATCGGCGGCGCAGTGCGCCGCCATAAACTCCGCGGTCGCCATACAATGCCGCGGCAAATGAACAGAACTCAACACTCGCGATGAGGATCGCAGGTAAAGGTGTTCTCTCGGATGATGGGAAATGGCGCACCGGGCAGGATTCGAACCCACGACCCCCAGATTCGTAGTTGGAATCTTGCACTCGACGCCCACGCGCAGTGACGCGCAAAGGCCCGTATTCATTGGTTTTCCGGCGACATCTATCCGCGTCGAACCGCACTGGCCGCGGTTGCGATTGGCACTACATTGGCACTAGGATCCGCGCCCCGCAGGCACGGAGTTCGTCGCGTTGAAGTTCACGAAATCCAGGATCACGACGCGCGCCGTCGAGGCGCTCGTCCCCGGCGAGACCATCGCCGATACGCTGTTGCCGGGTTTCTTTGTCCGGCGGCAGCAGGGCGCCCGCATATATTTCGTGCGCAAACATGCGCATGGTCGACGCCATTTCATCGCCATCGGTGAGCACGGGCGCGAGGGCTGGACGGAGGCGAAGGCACGCGCTGCTGCCTTGGACATCATCGTGGCGATCCGGCACGGGCGAGACCCAGCTGCCGAACGGACCAAACTGAAAACCATGCCGCTCCTGGCGGACTTCGCGGCCGACGTGGTGGCGCAGCGGGCCGCGGTCCTGAAGCCCAGCTCGATCACTAACTATCGCATCACCCTCGACAAACACATCGCCCCCCGCGATGCGCGCGGCATCCTGAGACGTGGTTGCCTTGGCGCGATGCGCATGGACAGCGTCACACGCCAGCACGTGACGGTCCTGCACCGCGCCATGCGGGCCACGCCGCGTGCGGCCAACTACGTCCTGGATCTCCTCAACGTCGTCTATCGA